>PEFW01000068.1 GCA_002890675.1 Candidatus Methylaffinis lahnbergensis | reverse complement strand
CCAAGCTGAAACATCTCATGCGAAAAGCCGGCGAGAGAACCATCGACGCGACATGGAACCGCCTCGGAACCTCGCTCGACCACTTCTCGCCGCAAGAATGCGCAAACTATTTCAGGAATGCAGGATACGCGTCATGATAAAGTAATCACGCTCTAGACTCTATTGCACAAATCCTCGCGCGTGGCCGCCGGAGACGCGGCAGGAACAGCCAGTCCCAAGCCAACCCGGCTCATAGAGCAAGCACGTCTTCACGGAAGTCGCGCAATAATTTCCGGAGCCCGCCACGCCGGTGACCGCCACGGTCGCGACCGCCGCGCTTCGGCCTTCCGTCAGAGGCACGTTCTCGACTGCCACGCTGCGGCCTTCCGTCAGAGGCACGGTCTCGACTGCCACGCTGCGGCCGGTCACCAAAGGCGCGGTCGCATCGGTGGCTATTGCCAGAGGCGCGGTCGCTATGGCCCCAAGTCCAGAGCCGAAGGGGTACGCATACGAATTGGTATAACCAGGATACCACGCGTAGGTGTAACCCGGATACCAGATGCAGCTGTGCACGCCGCCGTTATACCAGCAACTTACTTCAGTTGCTGAAGCCGGGCCGCTCGTTCCCAGCGCAGCGCCAAACACGGTGAAGGCCAACAATATGCCAAGGCGTTTCATAGTACTCTCCTTTTCGACGCTCCCTTTTGCGGGCGGCGCCCGAACCTTTCGAACGCCAGGACCGCTAAACGCCCTCCTCCGGAGAATGTTCCATGGCTCTCATTCGCGGCTCTTCCAGGCCGATACCAAGTCATGACGCCAGGGTGCTGGCCGGGGACCTGCTGGAAAGCCACCGGCACAAGCCCAGTTAACGCCGTGGCTCCGAGCGATGGGCGTTGCGGCCAACGCGCAAACCGGTTCCGCGAACCGTGCCGGCGCAAGCTATCTAAACGAGTATTGAACGAGGCAGGGACTGCCACGCGCCCACTTTTTTGTTTTATCCCATAAACGCCACGCAAGACAGCCAGGAAGCACTGCTATGAGCTGGGCAGATATAGATTTGAAAGATGAAAAGCGGCTGCATCGTCTCGTCCGTTTCTATGCGCGCGAAGGAAGAAAGTGCCGCAAGGCAAAGGCTCATTTGGCAAGTTGCATCATGTTTGGGTCGGCTCTGGAGACCTGCCTGATTTTGATGGTTTCAGCCTACGAAAACGAGATTCCTACCGATATTTTGCCAACGAAAAAAAAGGAAACGAAAGCTCTTCTTGATTGGTCGCTGCATGACTTGATCATTATCGCAAGAGATTGTGATTGGCTGCCCGCTGGCCTGTGTCTCGATGACGATTGGGACCGTAACCGCGCGAAGATCGGCGACTATGCAGTCGTTATAAAAGAGGTGCGCAATCTCGTTCACCCCGCAAGAGTTCTGGTGCAATTACCAAAAGGCCGCGTAACCAAGTGACACTCCAAGGTCACGGCAGCCGCCTTCAAGGCCGCTGTTGATCACCTCGAAATCAAGGTTCACAAGTCTCTGGCGCGGCGCATAGAAGAAGAGCGGACGAAGGCGGCGAGGAGGTCGGCAACTGTTCCGGCCGCAGCTTCGTAGGACAATTTTGCACCTGATTTATGCACCAAAAAAGCCCTTAAAAATCAAGGCCGTGCCGTTGTTTCAAATGTCTTGCTTTTTGCACCAAGAGCAGGGTCAACGACCCTGTCCGTGATGTTCTCGGGTGCCAAAAGTGGCTCGGCGGGCTCCCACTGGACGGCAACTCACGACCGATCTCGGGCGTTCAGCGGGTCTTTATATACTTATTTTGCCGGCCAATGACGATCAGCGTGCCCGTCATTCCCGCGTCGCGATGACCGGGCAGATCGCAAACGAATTCATATTCTCCGGAGGCCTGCTTCCTTTATTCATGCGCCGCTTCCATTCGCAGGATTGGTTGACGCGCGCTGGCGTTCCTGCGCCGCATTTCGCGCCATGCGACCTCATGGCGCGAAAGGCGGGCGTGTGTCCGAGAGATAGCGGGCCTGAGAGCCTTATCCTTTGCGCAAAGCGATCGACACGGCTGTCACGTCGGTGCCGCCTTGTGGCCTTATCGTGACTGACTGCCTTTCACCTTGGATCCGCACGTCGAGACGGGCGGTGAAGCCGCCGCCAGCCACATTGGCCACGATCTCCGCACCGCTGGCGCGGCCGGAAATATTTCCCGACACACCGCGGGTCGCCTCGGCCCAGGAGCCGGAAAGCGAGCCGCCTTCGGAAATGACGTTGCTATTGATTTCCAACCTGTAGCTATCGCTCGCGCAGCGCAGAGTTTGCTGAACCGACTTGCCGGTGGCATTAACCGCATAGGTCGCCTTGCAGCGAATCCGTGCGGTGGCGCCATTCGCCATAGTGATAGTGCCGGCACCGGACCAATGTCCGGACAATCCATGGAATGGCCCCCCCGGACCTGGGTCCGCATGGCCCTGCGCCGAAATAAGCAAAATTGCGGACGCGAACAGTGCCGCTTTGAGGCCGTTCGCGGAAAGTTTGCGTGCCATGAACTTCGCCTTCTAAAATGTCGAATGCGTTAGGGACAATTACATTGGCTTGCCAACCCAATCGCGCAATAGCCCATTCATCGATTGAGCGCCGATATTTTTGGTTTCGTCGCAAGGTTTGACGCCGAATATCGGTGAATATCATTATGGAGGAGCATGGCGCATGCACGTGACGCAAATCGTCGGGTGAGAAAGATCCTTAGCGAGAATTCGACCGGGGCTGCGGCGTCGCCTTAAGACGCAACCCTGCCTCTCGATTGGGTGAGTCCGACCCCGAAAATGGTGGCCGACAGCAAGGCTATCGCCGCGCCCGAGAGGCCAACATTGACGAAAGCAAGGTTCACAAGCGTGACGAGGCAGGCTCCCGCCGCCGCCGCGTAGCACCAGTCGCGGCGACGGCGAGAAGCGCCGCGCAAGAGCACGAACACCGCGAACGCCGCCGCTGCGACGGAAATCCAAAGCGTCGCCTTGCCCATCTCGATCGAAAGCTTTGCTGCTGCTGTAACGGCTTCAGCGGCACTGGAGCCGGAGTTGCTTGCCAGATAGATTGGCAATAATGCACCGAAACTGCCGGCCCCGTCACCGAAAAATGGTGCATCGCTCAGGAGACGCCGAGTAAGTTCGACGGCGGTCGTGTCTTTTTTAATGAAGGCGAACCGCAGGTCCGGGTCGCTCGCCGCCACCGTCGCCAAGGCAGCCGCGATGACGGTCGCCGTGACGCCTATCGCGGCGGCGCCCAACCGGCCGAGAGCCCAGCGGCGAATCGCAAAGGCGGCACAAAACGTCAGGAACCCAGAAGCCGCCGCGAAGGCGAGGGAGCCGGATCTTGCCGCGGCGACCGCGCCCGCGCAGATCAGGAACGCGGTCAAGGAGGCAAGCGAGGCAAGCAGAAGCTTTTCTTGTGTTTGGCCGGGATTGTACCGGCGTGTCTCATGACGCTCAAGGACGAGGATTGCGCAGGCGGCCGAAAGGGTTACGCCAAGACAGGCGCAATCGAGCGCTTCTGCACGCATCGCGAGGAAGTTAAAATCGAAAAGATCATGAAAGAGGGCAGCAAAAGAAATCAGGACGGTAGCCGCGGCCGTGCCAAGCAAAACCGACTCGGCCCGCTCGCGGTTGATCGCGACCGCAGCTGCCAGCAATATCGCCCCGATAGCCGAAAGATAGCGCGCCAAGGCGATCGCCGTGGCGCCGATGTCAACACTGACGGATCCGGCAACTCCTTGAGGGAAGCCGGCGCTTACGCTCGTCCAGACTGGGTTTGCCAGAAACGGCAGCGGCAGTATTTGCATGATCATCAAAACCGCCGGGAAAGCGGCGACGATGAGGAAAGGCCGGGAAACCACCGCGGCCAAATGCTGGGCCTCGCCCGGCGGCAAATTGACCGAAACGAGAATAAGTCCGGCCGCGAGCAGCAATGGAATGAGACAAGGAATAACAGGTCCATCCACGGTAACGATCGCGGGACAAAGGCTGAGAAGACCAAGGAGGATGGCAAGCGCGACTGACATGGGATTTGCTTTTGTGTGGAGAGAATTGAAACTGGCCTACTTCCGCCTTGATCCAGCGAAGGCATCCGCGCGCACCGGCACGCGTTCGTGTCAAGGCCGCTCCGGACGCTACGACGCCTGAACCTATCAAGTTTTTGCATGCGCCAAAAGCACATCGATATAGGCGCCGGGGCTATGGCTGCGCGCGAAATCCTGGGCGCGCTCCGCCGCGCGCGCCTTGCATGCCGGAAGACGCGGCATGAGCCGGGCGATGGCGGCGGCCAGCGCCTCGCTTGTGTGCGGCGCGAAAACCTCGCCTTCCACTTGATTGTTCTCGACGCTGGTTCCGGCAAACGTGCCTCTTGATGCGACGACGGGACGTCCGGCGGCAACCGATTCAGTAAAAATGCCTGAGGCTCGCATGGCTCCAAAAGTGACCGGGTCATGGGGCAGCAAAATCACGTCCGTCCGGCCGGTCCAGGCGACGTAGTCGTCGCTTGAAAGTACCCCTTCCAGGAGGCGCACACTTTTCAACGTGCGCAAGGCGGCTTCCGCTTCGATCGTGTGTTGTGTCCAGCCGCTATTATGAATCTGGACGATGAACTCGGCGTCGAGCCCGTCACGCCGGCAAAGCTCGATTGCCCTGGGCAAGAGGTGAAAACCCTTATCGTACCTCGAATCACCGAAGAAACCCACGCGAACAGGGCCCTTCATTGTTCGTTGCGGTCCCGAAGCGTCAAAAGGGATCGGCAAAATGTGCGTCTGGAGGCCAAAGTCCTTGCGATACAGTGTCCGCATGGCTTCGTTGTCCACGGTAAAGAAGAGCAAGCGGCCGATCAGCGGCGCCGCCAGCTTGAAGGCTGCGCGGTAGAACTTTTCCCCATGCACCGAAACTGCCCCCCAGGACAGAAAGCTTGGCGGAAGCATCAAATTGCAGACGACGCGGGGCGCCCGGTCGCGCGGCATCGCCCGCAAAAAGCGAACCAGCCCCAAAATCTGGTTTTGCGTAATCGTCATGACAACTACGAGATTGTCCTTCTGCCAAACGTCCGCCGGCAACGCTTCGAGATCCCGCTCGAAGGTTTCGTTGAGCGCCTTCCATGATTGGCGTTCAGAGAAGTAGGGTGAGCCACCGGACGGAGCGCCAAAAATCGCCGCGAAGGATCGCAGCCGCTTCTCGCTCCGCGAGAACAGCACGCACTCATAAGGCGAGCGGCTGAAATGCGGGATGGCGCCGATTTCGGCGGCGATCGACGATTCGAGGCCTCTCTGGGCGAAAATGCGGTATCGCAATTTTTGCCGCGCCAAGGCCCCGGACACCGCCTTGTGGAGCATGTAATGATGCCCTACCTTGTTCACCAACCCGCTGTCGATGAGGATGAGTTCCAAACGCTGCCTCCTCAACCGGACGATTTCTTGTCAAACCACCCCATGATGGTCAGGCGCCAATGTTCCGCTTTGAAGGCCTTGGTGCCGAAAATCGGCGCGATGCACATCGGCCAACGCTGACACCGCCACGGCCCCCGGTAATAGCGAACCAGGACGCGGTAATCAAACCCCGCCCGCGCGTACCTCTTTGCGGCCTTGTCGCGTGTTTCGATTTCAGCGGGCGAAAGCGATGCGTCGATTTCGGCGCGATAGCCTGCGACGTCCTCCGAAAGCTGGCCCGCCCGCACCCGAAAACAACCCAGGATTGCATCGACGGTCACGAGATCAGTGTGTCTGGCGAAACGCCGCCAGAGATCGAAATCACCTGCAATCCGGAAATTCGGATCGACGCCACCGGCCTTTTGCCATAATCGCGGCCGCCAGAACGTGGCTTCTTGTTCGATGCAAGTGTGTGCAAACCGGCCGTCGAAAATACCGGCGGCTATGGCTTTTCGTGGAAAAGGAACGATCGGCGGGGGCATACTCAGCATCGGCCCAGCTTCGCTGAGAACGGTCGTCCGCCCTGTCAGCCAGTCGATTTCCGGGAAGTCTCGGAAAATCTCCTCGACCGTCGCAAAGGCGCCCGATTCGAAACGGTCGTCGAAGCCGATCCACGCCATTGCATCTGCGTGGGCATAGGCACAGGCGGCAAAGCCGCGATTGACCGCGTCGTAGAGGCCCCGGTCGGGGGCGCTTGCGAAAGAAAACTCGATGCCTTCGCAGAAGACCGGAAAATCGCGCGCGAGGCGGGATTTCCATGCCGCCAGGATCTCCAATGTCCGGTCTTTCGACCCGCCGTCCTGGACGTGATAGCGGATCGTGAAAGGCCCAGCCTGGCTCACCACGCTCAGAATCGACTGATCGAGGAATTTCTCGCCGTTGAAAACGGGCGTTACAATATTGAAATGCATTGACTTCTCGTTTGGCGAACGATGGAAACCATGTCCAATCGTGATCCTACCTCAGCAGCCGTTGTCAAACGCCGCCTCAACCGGACGATTTGTTGGCAAACCGCGCCATGACGCTCAGACGCAAATGTTCCACTTTGAAGGCCTTGGTACCGAAAATCGGCGCGATGCACATCGGCCAACGCTGACACAGCCACGGCCCCCCGTAATAGCGTACCAGGACACAGTACTCAAACCCCGCCCGCGCATACCTCTTTGCGGCCTTGGCGCGGGTTTCGATTTCAGCGGGCGAAAGCGATGCGTCGATTTCGGCGCGATAGCGTGCCAGGTCCGTCGTAAGCTGGCCTGCCCGCACCCGAAAACAACCCAGGATTCTATCGACGCTCACGAGATCAGTTTGTCTGGCGAAACGCCGCCAGAGATCGAAATCACCGGCAAGCCGGAAATTCGGATCGACGCCACCGGCCTTTTGCCATAATCGCGGCCGCCAGAACGTGGCTTCTTGTTCGATACAATGCGACACAAATCGGCCGTCGAAAATACCGGCGGCTATGGCTTTTCGTGGAAAAGCATAGATCGGTGGCGGCATACACAGCATCGGCCCAGCTTCGCTGATAACGGTCGTCCGCCCTGTCAGCCAGTCGATATCCGGGAAGTCTCTGAAAATCTCCTCGACCGTCGCAAAGGCGCCCGGTTCGAAACGGTCGTCGGAGCCGATCCACGCCATTGCATCTGCATCGGCATAGGCACAGGGGGCAAAGCCGCGATTGATCGCTTCGTAGACGCCCCGGTCGGGGGCGCTTGCGAACGAAAACTCGATGCCTTCGCAGAAGACCGGAAAATCGCGCGCGAGGCGGGATTTCCATGCCGCCAAGATCTCCAATGTCCGGTCTTTCGATCCGCCGTCCTGGACGTGATAGCGGATCGTGAAAGGCCCAGTCTGGCTCACCACGCTCAGAATCGACTGATCGAGGAATTTCTCGCCGTTGAGAACGGGCGTCACAATCGCGAAGCGCATTGACTTATTGTTTGGCGAACGATGGAAACCATGTTCAATCATGACCTTACCTCGACTCCAGTGTTTTATTCATTGTCTTCTCAAAAGCTCCGCTAAATTCTTCAATTCGGGCCAATTTGCGAGCTGCGTCAACCAACGGAAGCCCCGCCGAGAGAACAAAGCTTCAATCTGCTGCCTTAACGCCGCCCGGCCGGATGCCAACCGCTTCAACCCCGCGAGCTCGGCGGTTTCGAAACCGTCGTGAATGTTTGGTGGCAACCGGAAAGCATGACGCAGCTCCAGATCCTCCTCCCGTAGGTAGAAATTGTTCAGCCCGTCGAACCAGACTTTGTGATAGTTGGCTTCGATCAGGATCGGCTCCCAGGTTTGCCAATTCTCTTCTCTGGAATTGACGACTGTTGCCTCGACAATCAGAAGCCGCGGGCGGAACCTCTCCCAATTTCCACTCTGCAGAACATCAAGTTCACCTCCCTCGACGTCGATCTTCATGAAGTCGATGGTCCGGTCCTTAACATGAATGTCGCAAAGGTCCACGAGCCGGAAGACCTCGACCTCGTGCGGCTTTGGGGCCAGTTCGGTTGAGGCGAGACGGTCGGCGACAGTGCGTTCGAGAGTCGAGTTTTCAGCGAACTTTGGAATCTCGTAAAAGGTTGCGACGCCTGAGCTGTTGCCGATGGCACATTGCAGGTTTGTATCCCTGGGCCGAGCCACGCATAGCAGCGGGTAGAAGCGAAACGTTGGCTCAACATTGATCCCGGACCATCCCTGATCATAAAAATGGTGGGTAACCGAAAGGAAGTCGGGGTGAGCGGCGCCAATGTCGACGTAGAAACCGCGGTAATGAGCATCGAAAAGCCGCGCAATCATCACATCTTCGAAATTCTGAGCATATGATATCATGGGTCCCTCACATACGCGGTCCGGCCGTGATCCGCCGATAATAGCGGCAGTCGAGTATTCGCTAACGGCGGCGTAATTCGCCGCTAGAAGTGGCGAAAAATCGAATTTGCAACAAGGAGGCGTGGAAGGGTACTGCTTGGATGCGCCGTTGGCTGAAGCAGACATAGCTGACTTGAAGGCCTGTTGAACAAGCTCATTCTATGCTTTTCAAGCTGCTGTATAGCTTGAAATAGGCAAGTTGCGGAAGCGCCTCCACAAAATGTTCTATTGCCATCCCGGCCCTTCGCGCTCAAGCCTCGCTCGCGGCTTTTCTTGGGAGTGCCGCCTGCGCCGTTTGGATATGATTACGGATCGTGAAAGGGCCTGCCTGGCTTACCATTTCACGCGCGCGAAAGAAACAGGGTAGCACGGGGTCATATGAGGTGTCGTCGCGGGAGTGGTTGGAAATTGTTTTAGCGCGATCTCCTGCGTGACAAGGTTTCCTGATCACGCGGGTTCGCTTGTTTGTGTCTGCGCAAACCAGCGATAGACCTCGTTAACGCCCTCTTCGAGGCTTGTTTTTGGCCGCCAGCCGAGAGCGGCCAGCCGGCTTGAATCCATCACTCTGTGTGGCGTGCCGTCGGGCTTCTCGGTATCGAAGACGAGTTTTCCTTCGAACCCGGCGACGCGGCCAATTGTCCCGGCCAGCTGGCGGATGCTGACGCCGGAGCCGGCGCCGCAATTGATCGGCTCGCCGCCGTCGTAGCGATCGATCAGAAACACCACGGCATCGGCCAAATCATCGGCATAGAGAAACTCCCGCAAGGGGGTCCCGGTGCCCCAGACGACAACCTCTGTCTCGCCGGCGACCGTGGCCGCATGGAATTTGCGGATAAGGGCGGGCAAGACATGGCTCGTCGCAAGGTCGAAATTGTCGTTCCGGCCATAGAGGTTGCATGGCATGACCGAGATGTAGCGTCGGCCATATTGCCGCCGATACGCCTGACACATCTTGATACCGGCGATTTTCGCGATCGCATACCATTCGTTTGTTGGCTCGAGCGGTCCAGTCAACAGGGCTTCTTCCTTGATCGGTTGCGGCGCGAATTTCGGATAAATGCAAGACGATCCTAGAAAGACCAGCCGCTCGACATTGGCCAGATGCGCGGCCTGGATGACATTCGTCTCAATCGCGAGATTATCGAACAGGAAATCGGCTGGATAAGAGTCGTTGGCAAGGATTCCGCCAACCTTGGCCGCGGCGAGGATAATAACATCTGGCTTGGCCCAGGCCACCCATTGCCGGACTGCTTGCTGCTCGCGCAGATCGACATCAACTCGATCCACGGTCAGGATTTCCACGTCTTCCGTGGCGAGGCGACGCAGGATAGCCGAGCCGACCATGCCGCGATGGCCAGAGACCCAGATTCGCCGCTTGATTCCGGGCCTCGCCGGAAGATGATTCATGCAACGCTCCTCACACCCGGCCGCGTTTCTTCATCACGATCAAGTCACTCGCGACCATTTCCGAAACAAGCCGCGGGAACGAAACCGTGTGCCTCCAACCGAGTTTTTTGAACGCCTTCCCCGGATCGCCGAGAAGGTGATCGACCTCCGTCGGACGAAAGTAACGCGGATCGATCTCGACAAGAGTCCGGCCGCAATTGCTATCAAACCCTTGTTCGTCGACTCCTGATCCCCTCCAGCCGATCTCAATGCCAATTTCGGCGAAGGCTCGCTCGGCGAATTCGCGCACGCTATGGGCATCTCCCGTCGCCAAAACATAATCGTCCGGCTCGGGCTGTTGCAGAACGCGCCACATGCCATCGACATAATCCCGCGCGTGGCCCCAATCGCGCTTGGCATCGAGGTTGCCCAAAAAGAGCTTGTCCTGAAAACCCAAATGGATTGCCGCGACCGCGCGGGTGATTTTCCGCGTCACAAAGGTCTCGGCCCTGGTAGGACCTTCATGATTGAACAGGATTCCGTTTGAGGCGTGCATTCCATAGGCTTCGCGGTAATTGATCGTGATCCAGTAAGCGTACAGCTTTGCGGCGGCGTAAGGCGAGCGCGGATAAAATGGCGTCGCCTCGTTTTGCGGAGAAGCCTGCGCCTTCCCATACAACTCCGATGTCGAAGCCTGATAAAAACGGGTTTTTTGACAAAGGCGCAGGATGCGGATCGCTTCGAGAAGTCGTAATGTGCCAAGTGCGTCAGCATTCGCGGTATATTCCGGGGTCTCGAAACTCACCTGGACGTGACTTTGCGCGGCGAGATTATATATTTCGTCAGGCTGGACCTCCTGAATGATGCGAATGAGGTTCGTCGAATCGGTGAGGTCGCCATAATGCAAGAGAAAGTTAACGCCGGCCTCATGCGGGTCATGATATAGATGATCGACACGGTCGGTGTTGATCAACGACGACCGCCGCTTCACGCCATGGACGATATAGTCTTTTGAAAGGAGGAGTTCGGCGAGTAGAGCACCATCCTGCCCGGTGATACCGGTGATCAAGGCTACTTTTTTTGAAGCCATGCGAGACGAAACCCCCAAACTCGCGCCCAGGCGAGAGCTGGCAGCGCTGTATATAGCAACCCAACGACAACACAAAAGCAATGTTTGTCCAGCGTCGGTCTGACGGCTCGAAGGGCCCGACCGCCAGCGGCCTTCCTCGCGTCCTGGGTCTCAGCCGCGTGACCGTGTAGCGAATGACCTGATTAGATACGCCACCGCCTTGAGCGGGGCAGCGGTGCGTAGTCGCGCTGGCCGCTTTACTCGGTGGGGTAGCGGATCAAACCGGTATCCATTTTCATTGCGTATTCTTCGCCGCACTTATTAATATACCTTGTTCCAGCTTCTCTTGGCTCGGTGCAAAGCAGCCGGCGGGTCGCGCGGCATAGGTTGGATGAGACCTGCGTCCGCCAACAGCACGGCTTCGTTGTCAACCAAGGAATTCAAGAGCTTATCGTAGCTCTCAATGAACGCCTTCCGCTTCGCTTCGTCGAGCTTGCGCGGGATCACGTCGGGCTTGTGGTCTTCGAGACCCAGGCGATGCGGCAACGCGATCAGTCCCGAGCGGCTTTCATATACCTTTCTATACAAGGCCGAATTCCTGCTTGATCCAGGCGCCGATCTGGCGTGTCGAACGCGGCAGCGCCGCGCTTGCCCACGCCGTCATATTGTCTTCTTGCTTGGCGGTCGGATAGCTGGCGCTCCCCCCACGTCGAAGCTGGTGATGTCTTCGATCCCGCGGTGCTAGCCGCGGATCGTGTCGTCATCGAGCAAAAACGCATGGGCGACTTCCTGACAGCTCCACCCCTTGCCCAAAAGCACCAAGGCATCCGCACGCCGCGTCACCCGGCAACGCGACGACGCCTCGCGCGCCAGCGCCGTAAGCGCCTTGCGATCTTCTTCGCCGAGGACGCCAGACTGAATCCTGCGCGCAACCGTCCAATCGGAAAACGCAAGAAATTTCACCCGGATCTTCAATGAGTCAGGATATGTACCACTACGCCTTGCGAACCTGAATGGATCCATGACCGCAATCGCCGTCAACGGCGCAATCCTACGCCAGGCATCGACCGTCGGCACCTCGATGATGCGGGCGTTTCCGTGCTCCGGATCGACCGCGCCGAGAATGTCGCAACGATCGCGCCCGCTGGTTTGTCCGCCAACGATCTTCTGTCCCGTCGCCGCCCGGCACAAGGCAGGCCGTGCTTCATACGTGGCGCACAGGGCGCATGTACGCTAAAATAGTCGGAACATGCCGACTAAACATTGGCTTTGTGTCCTGGCCAGAGATTTAAACCGAGCCACTACCAATTGCTCATGGTCTAAGAAACCGGCGATGGCCAAATCTCACGCTTCCTTCGTTTGCCAAAATTGCGGCGCGGTCAGCCAGCGCTGGCAAGGCCGCTGCGATTCCTGCGGCGCCTGGAATAGCATCATCGAGGAAAGCGCGGCATCGGGGATAGGCGCTATGGCGATTCAGGGGGCGCGAAAAGGCCGGGTATTTGGCCTTTTGAGCCTGATCGAGAAAGATCACACTGCCACCCCGCGCATCACCACCGGCATCGTCGAGCTCGACCGGGTCACCGGCGGCGGTTTCGTGCCGGGCTCGGTTCTTTTGCTTGGCGGCGAACCCGGCATCGGCAAATCGACGCTGGTCATTCAAGCCTGTGCCGCGCTTGCCGCGAAGGACCTGCGCGTCGTCTATATTTCCGGCGAGGAGGCGGTCGATCAGGTCCGCCTGCGCGCCCTGCGGCTTGGCCTTGCGGCGGCGCCGGTCGAACTCGCCGCCGAGACGGGGGTCGAGGATATTGTCGCGACACTGTCTCATGGCAAGCGCCCTTCCCTTGTCGTTATTGATTCCATTCAGACGATGTGGACTGGGCTCATCGAATCGACACCGGGCACGGTTTCCCAGGTGCGCGGCGCGGCGCAAGCGCTGATCCGTTTCGCGAAGACAACCGGCGCGGCGTTGATCCTTGTCGGGCATGTCACCAAGGACGGCCAGATCGCCGGTCCCCGCGTCGTCGAACACATGGTCGATGCGGTCGTTTCCTTCGAAGGCGAGGGCGGCCAGAACTTCCGCATCCTCCGCGCGGTAAAAAACCGTTTCGGCCCGACCGACGAGATCGGCGTCTTCGAAATGACCGGGCGCGGGCTCGCCGAGGTCGCGAACCCTTCCGCATTGTTTCTGTCTTCACGGGACGCCACGGCACCCGGCGCCGCGGTGTTCGCCGGGATGGAAGGAACAAGGCCGCTGCTGGTCGAATTCCAGGCTCTTGTCGCGCCGAGCCCACTCGGCACGCCGCGCCGCGCGGTTGTCGGCTGGGACAATGCGCGGCTCGCCATGGTTCTTGCCGTTCTCGAAGCGCACGCTGGCGTCAAGCTCGGGCAATATGACGTTTATCTCAATGTCGCGGGGGGATTGCGTGTCAGCGAACCGGCCGCTGATCTCGCCGCCGCGGCGGCGCTGGTATCCTCCTTGAGCGGGTTGAGCCTCGCGGCCGATTCGGTGTTCTTTGGCGAGATTGCCCTTTCGGGGGCGATCCGGCCGGTCGCGCATGGCCTGGCGCGGCTCAAGGAAGCAGCGAAGCTAGGCTTTTGCCGCGCCACCATGCCGCAGGGCCCGCCGGAAAGTGGCGAAGCCCCGGTGAGAGATCTCACGGTGCGAAGTTGCGCCCATATTTCAAGCCTCGTCGCCGGAATAGCGGCCGGGGAAGGGCTGCCAAAGAAGGCGACCATGCCGGCGAAGCATGGTTAGAATTTTTGCCGGTTGGACGGCGAAGCCAAACCTAATAATTAAAAGCGAGACACCCTCTTTTCGTATCCTCCTTTCTTGGTTCCCCAGACAGAAGCCAATGCGACCGGAGGCTCCTCCTTGGCTGATTTTCCCGGCCGCGGCCTTTGATGTAACAGAGAAGAGACCCTAGCCTGCCGGTCGGACGGGCAGATGCGCCGTCCGTTCGGAAAAATCCGAAACCAAATACAGGGGACTTCTATGCCCGAAGCATTCGTGGTCACACCCGCGACCAGGCCGGCATCGTTGGCGAGCAAATCACGGTTCTCGCGTCAGGTTCACAAACTGGTGGTTACGAAATCTTCCGACAGGCAGGCCCAGGAGGCGGCGGACCTCCATTGGACTGCCATCCGTGGGATGAGTCATTCTACGTGGTGAGGGGAAACATCGCATTCGGCGTCGGCGACAAAGACATGATTGCTGAACCGGGCACTCTGGTGCATCTTCCAGCCGGCACGATGCATTGGTTGCGATACGGGAAGGGTGGCGGAGAGATGATTTCGATGACCTCGCGTGAGGCTGCCTCTCTTTTCTTCACCGATGTTCATCGCGCGATCTCCCCTGAGACGCTGGATATCCCGAAGTGCGTCGAGATCGCCAATAAGCATCACTTGACGGTAGCAGCGCCCCCGGGCTGACGCCGCGGTCATCGCACCGCGTGGGCTAGCCGGCAGAGGTCAGAATAAGACGGTGAGAAATGAAAAAACTTCTTTTCGCGGCCGTTGCCGCATTGACCACCCCTGCCCATGCCGGCGGATGCGACGAAGCGACGATCCGCGGCGTTGCACGCGGCGAGAGCGTCGTCGTTCTCGAATCGGGCGGCAGCTACAAAGTTGAGCCGGACGGTATTTCGGACACGGCGCTTTGGAACGCCGGAGACGACGTCCTGGCGTGCGGCGACAAGAAAATGATCTATAAGGATAATGGCGACAAGGTGCATGTAACGCCGGTGCGGTAAAGCCGGCCGGCGTCCGCGCCGCCGCGTTAGGACTTAAAGCCAAGGCGGCCGCATTCTACTGGAATCGCGGGGGTGAACCTATTGCCCTTGCTTTGTTTCGATAATTATTCGATTATTAAGAGAAAAGCCATCAGGTTCGGCGACTTTTGCCACCTTCGCGCCCGCCAGCCGCGAACAGCAATTGCGCTTTTGGCGGAGAGGCCAAACCAATGCCATCCTATCTCGATCTGGGCTTGATCGCCGTCGTTTTGATTTCCGCCTTTCTGGCGATGTTGCGCGGCTTTACCCGCGAAGTTCTGGCCATTGCGTCATGGGGCGCGGCGGCGGTTGCAGCGATTTATCTCCACCCGCTGGTATTGCCTTATGTGAAACCCTATATCGCCAAGGACGTTATCGCTCTCGCGGTGGCCGCCGCGGCGGTTTTTTTTGTGACGTTGATCGCCGTATCCTTGATTACCGTCAAATTGTCGGATGCGATTCTGGACTCCAAGGTCGGCGCGCTCGACCGGTCGCTCGGCTTCCTGTTCGGCGCGGTTCGCGGCCTGCTTCTGTGCGTCATCGCCTTCGTGTTTTTCAATTGGCTCGTGCCCGCGCAAACCCAGCCCCAATGGGTTAAAACCGCGCGCATGAGACCCCTTTTGCAGGCGACCGGCGACCAGCTCATGGCGGTTCTGCCGGACGATCCGGAAGGGCTGTTGAACAAACTCAAGAAGCCGAAATCCGCCGGCGCCAGCGAGGAGACGGTGCCCGACACGGATCAGGAACCGAAAAAAGCCGAGCCTGGCAAAGGGACGTAAGCGCGGGCGCTGGAGCATATGGCGCGGCAGGGGCGTCGTGCCGGGACGCCAAGCCGCGCGCGCAATGCGTCGACACCGATTCCTGGGGAAAACCCTCCCGGTCTGAAGATGCCCCAGAGCGCGGACTCGTGTAAACTTGATCTTTGCAACGTCTTCGAGGCTGACATTCGCCTCAAGGTCAATTATGTAAGTCCTACGACATCGGTGCCCCTGCACTCCTCCGATTAACGAGCATCGGAAAAGGTTTATCTTTGCGCGATATCTTGTCGCTGGTTTCGCGGATCACGCCAGAGCTTTTAGGAGCCGCTGATGGGTGAAACGGAGGACGTTCGAAAGAGGCGTGATTTCGGCCGCAGGTCATTGGATGCGCGGGGTCTCGAACTTGGAGCCGCCGGCCTTGATCTCGACGCCGACCGTCTGCGCGAGGAATGCGGGATTTTCGGAATTTTTGGCCATCCTGACGCCGCCGCCATCACCGCTCTGGGACTGCATGCCTTGCAACATCGCGGCCAAGAGGCGGCGGGCATCGTCACGTTCGACGGCCAACGATTTAATTCCGAGCGCCGTCTAGGTCTTGTCGGCGATCATTTCTCCAAGGCATCGGCGATCGAGCGCCTGCCCGGCGAGTCGGCCATCGGGCATGTGCGTTATTCGACGACGGGCGAGACCATTCTGCGCAATGTTCAGCCGCTTTTCGCCGAGCTTAACGCGGGCGGTTTCGCAATCGCGCACAATGGCAATCTCACCAACGGACTCACCCTGCGCCACGATCTCGTCCACAGCGGCGCGATCTATCAATCGACCTCCGACACCGAGGCTATCCTTCATCTCGTCGCCCGCAGCAGGCGTCCTCGACTTGTCGACCGGTTCGTCGAGGCGATGCGCTCGATCGAGGGAGCTTATTCTCTCATTGCGCTTAGCAACAAGAAGTTGATCGGCGCCCGCGATCCATTGGGAATCAGGCCGCTCGTCCTTGGCGAACTCGACGGACGTTATATCCTCGCCTCGGAAACCTGCGCGCTCGACATCATTGGCGCGCGTTTTGTGCGCGATATCGGGAATGGCGAGATCGTCGTCATCTCCGGCGAAGGGATCGAAAGCCTGCGGCCGTTTCCGCCGCGGCCCGTGCGGCCCTGCATTTTCGAATACATTTATTTCGCCCGGCCTGATTCGATCGTGCACGGAAAGCCCGTATACAATGTTCGCAAAATGATGGGCGCGGAACTCGCGCGAGAGGCGCCGGTCGAAGCCGATGTCGTCGTGCCGGTTCCCGATTCCGGCGTGCCGGCGGCGCTCGGCTTCGCGCAACATTCCGGCGTTCCTTTTGAACTCGGCATCATCCGAAATCATTATGTCGGGCGCACGTTCATTCAGCCTTTCCAATCGGTGCGAGAATTGGGCGTGCGTTTGAAACACAGCGCCAACCGCGCGGTCGTCGCGGACAAACGCATCGTGCTTATCGACGATTCGATCGTGCGCGGGACGACGTCCGTGAAAATCGTGCGGATGATGCGCGAGGCCGGCGCGCGCGAGGTGCATTTCCGGATTTCCTCGCCGCCGATTGCCCATCCCGACTATTACGGGATCGATACGCCGGAGCGCGACAAACTCTTGGCCGCGCGGATGAATCTGGAGCAGATGCGCGATTTCGTGGGGGCCGACAGCCTTGCGTTCCTCTCCATCGACGGCATTTACCGGGCGATGGGCTATCCCGGGCGCGACGACGCGCAGCCGCAATT
>PEFW01000067.1 GCA_002890675.1 Candidatus Methylaffinis lahnbergensis | reverse complement strand
TGATCGCGGCCCTTCGCAAAGGCCGCAACGACCTGGAAGCGGCGGCCTGCCTACTCGCCCCGGTCATCGGCGATGTGCTTGCAGTGCTTTCCGCCGCGCCTGGTTGCCGCCTAGCCCGCATGTCGGGGTCCGGCGCGACCTGTTTTGGCATTTTCCAGGATTGCCGTTCCGCCGCGCGGGCCAAGAAAGCAATTCTCCGCGGGCATCCATCGTGGTGGGCGAAGACCTGTGTTTTGAGCTGAGGCAAGCGGCCTAGCAGTTTGCTGAAAAACCCGGAAATTTGAGGCTCTGCGGATCCGGTGGGGAGCTTCTCGCGGATGACTTGAAGGTTCGGCTCGCCATGGCTCGAGGTTCCTTGGTGTCGTTACCGGATCTGCCCGCCTAGGCGGCGATCAATTTCGGGATGCGGATAAGGTTATAGGCGATGAGGTTCAGCAGGAACCCTGCACCAACGCGGGCAACGCCGCGGTGCTTGGTCTTGCGCAGGGTGCCGTGCTGCTTGCCCCAACCGAAAATGCATTCGATCGCCCTGCGGCGCTGCTGCGACAGGCCATAACCTGCATGGCGTGTGGTGCGGCCATCGATCGCGCTTCTTCGCCGCTTGCCGGTCCTGGTCGGGCTCTGGTTCTGCGCCACATGCGGTGTGACATCGATGGCACGCAGGGTCGCGACATGATCACTTGTGTCATAGGCCTTGTCGGCGCCCGCCGTGAGGCGATGGCCGATGGCCTTGCGCTTGGCTTTCAGCATCGCGTGGGCAGCGCTGCGTTCCGCCCTGCCACCGGCCGTCGTGACCATGCCCGCCACCGCAAGCCCGTGCCGGCTCTCCATGGTGACATGGCCCATGTAGCAGAGTTTTGCCTCGCGCCCCGCGGCCTTGCGGTAGAGGCGGCTCTCGGGATCCGGTAACGACACCAAGGAACCTCGAGCCATGGCGAGCCGAACCTTCAAGTCATCCGCGAGAAGCTCCCCACCGGATCCGCAGAGCCTCAAATTTCCGGGTTTTTCAGCAAACTGCTAGAGTACGCCACCCTATCCGACTTCGCGCTTATCACCTCGCGCATGCACATGGCCTGGCTGCGCAACATCGGCGGCCGCTTGAAAAACGATTACCGGTATTCGATAGGCATCGTCTACAATCCCTTCCCTTGGCCGCAGCTCGACGAAGCCGCCAAAACCAAACTCGAAAAGCTTGCGAAAACCGTGCTTGACGCACGCGTGGCACACGAAGGCGCGACTCTCGCCGACCTCTATGACCCAGATGTCATGCCGGAGGATCTCCGCAAGGCGCATCGCGCGCTCGACGAGGCGGTCGATAGGCTCTATCGCAAGGCGCCCTGCGAGCGACCGCGAAAGGGTGGAGCATCTCTTCGGCTTGTACGAAAAACTCACCGCGCCGATGCTCGCCGCCGCTGCCAAACCCAAGCGCGGCCGGAAAAAGTGAAGGCGGGGCCATCGAGCTTAGCCGCGACGATGGCCGCGACTATTTCCAATGAATTAATATCACTCCACGCGGAGTTCCTTGAGTGGATGCTAGCGCTAATACTTGCGATAAATTAATTAATTAAGTAACGTACTGTTAACAAACTCAAATCGTAAAAATTGTCTTTACTTCATATTTGATTTACTGAATCATATAAAGCTTGGATTCAGTGTGTTGCTTAAACTGGTTTTCATTTGTGGCGCGTAATTTGGTTGCATGGACGCGCCGGTAGGCATGCCGCCGCGCGCAAGAAACGAGGTTAATCTTATGATGAGTGCCCTGAAAAGCGAGGCCGCGCAGCCTCGCGCCGACCGGTTCGCAGAGGTCCGGCCCGCCTATCTCGAGGCCTTGACGCTAGTTGAGAGGCTGCACCGCCGCCTTCTCGACGTCATCAAGGACGAATTCGACCGGCGCGGCCGCAACGACGTCAATCCCGTGCAAGCCTTGCTGCTTTATAATATCAGCGACAAGGAACTGACCGCCGGCGAATTGCGCACGCGCGGCTATTACCTCGGTTCGAACGTCTCTTACAATGTCAAGAAACTGGTCGAAACCGGTTATTTGCACCATTCCCGCTCGCGGATCGACCGCCGCGCCGTGCGAATCAGCCTGACCGATAAGGGCAGGGACATACACGCCATCGTCTCCGGGGTGTATGACAAGCATGTCGCCACGGTGGAGCAGATCGGCGGGATCAACGCCGGCGAGTTTACAAGGCTTAACCAATCGCTGGTCCGGCTCGAACGTTTCTGGACAGACCATATAAGGTACCGGCTGTGACGCGCAGGATGCGATGCTAAAGCCGAAGATTAAGCTTGACCGCGCGAGTCCTTGCCCCGGGTTATTTTGGACGCGGCAATATTTCGAACCTGAACGCCACAAATTCGCCGTCCTGCTTGTGCCTTTGCCACCATTGCGGCGCCAGCATCAAAAGAAGAAGAGTCAGGCACGCGTTATAGTCTTGCGTTTGGGTGCTCAATAGGTCTTCAAGAAGCTTTTCCAATCCGATGACACCACTGGCCGCGAGGCCCGGCCGCGCTGGATCGTCCCAGGCCGGGATGCGGTCCGCGTGAGCGCCGGATCGCAACGCCGCCGCCGGAGGAGAATTGGAAGACCGTGGTATTGGAGGGCGAGACATTGGGATTCGGAACGAAAAAAGATTTGTTGCGCCTGCCGTGTCGTCGGTTTTACCCTATTGGGCGCGCGGCGGCGGTCGTGGCCACCGCTTTCGGGTTAACCCATACTTCTGGCGCGGCCGCGGGGCAGGGCGACCGACCGTTCGGCGAGCAGGCCGAGTGGGCGCAACGTTACGATGCGGATCCGCGCCTTTCGGTGAGCCGGTCGAACACGCCGGTTCTCGCGGTGGAAACTTTCGCGGCGACCGAACAGGCGATCGAAACCTACCGCCAGATCGTCGCCAATGGCGGCTGGATCGCGGTTCCCACGGGACAGACGCTGAAACTAGGCGTTAGCGGCCAAGCCGTGGTCGCCCTGCGAAAACGGCTCGCGGCATCGGGCGATCTCGATCCCTCGGCCGGGGCTTCGCCGGTCTTCGATTCCTACGTCGATGCCGCGGTGAAACATTTTCAGGCCCGCCACGGGCTGCTCCAGAGCGGCGCGGTTTCAAAGGAAACCTTTATCGCGCTCAATGTCCCGGCCGATGTCCGGCTGCATCAGCTCGAGGTGAACCTCGTCCGGTTGCGCTCCTATTCCGGCAACCTTGGCGAACGTTTCGTCATGGCGAATATCCCGGCGATGGCGGTCGAGACGGTCGAGAACGGCGTTGTCGTGACGCATCACGCGGCGGGCGTTGGCAAGATCGACCGCCAATCGCCAGTCATGATGACGAAGGCGATCGACATTAATTTCAATCCGTATTGGACCGTGCCCGCCTCGATCATCCGCAAGGATTTGATCCCCCGCATGCAAAAAGATCCGAACTATCTGGCCGACCATAAGATCCGGATTTTCGATAAGGACGGTCAGGAGCTTCAATCCGATCAGATCAATTGGAACTCGCTCGATGCGGTCAATTACAAGTTCCGCCAGGAACCGGGCGGCGATCTCAATTCGCTTGGAGTCGTGCGCATCAACATCAACAATCCCTATGGGGTCTATATGCATGACACCCCAGAGAAAGGCATTTTTGGCGATGATGACCGGTTTGTGTCTTCCGGTTGCATCCGCGTCCAAAACGTTCGCGACTATGTGACCTGGTTGCTCAAGGACACGCCGGGTTGGGATCGCGAGCAAATTGATGAAGCGATCCGCTCAGGCGAGCGCGTGGATGCCAAGCTCGCGGCCCCGGTCCCGGTGTATTGGGTCTACATCACGGCGTGGGCCACGCCCGAGGGTCTTGCCGAGTTCCGCGAGGATATTTATCAGCGCGACGGCTTTGGGCCGGATACGGCCGGCATTTCACCGGCCCCGCTCCCGCAGGTGCAACCGCCGCCAGAACCCCGCGCGGTCAGTGCGCGGAGTCCCGTTCTCGAACCGATGAACGACGACGAATAATTTTCGCCGTCTATGGATGCTTTGCGGGCCTCATAAACGAGATCGCGCGATAAAGCCTTAAAGAGCCAAGGAGGGCCGCCGCGGCTTGTAGCGGTCCTGTTCGGGTTGCAGCCGCGTAAGCTCTACCGGTCCATGCCACAAAGTCTGGCTGCTTCGCTCCGCCTTGTGTTGGATGGCATCAGCCCCGGCACTATGTTTTTCTGAACGAATCATCGTCGAGCGGAAGAGAATCACGCAGGCCGCCGTCAAGAATGGCCTTTTTTAGTCAGCGGCAATTGCCGCTCGTAGGAGACTTCCTAGGCTCCGTTCGGCAACCAAGACGCGCACGCCCGACCGCAAGCAAGTGGCGCCAAAGCCGCACATATGGTTTTTCTGAACGTCATCCACAATTTCCTGCGGAACCGGGCTTTTGCCCCGGCATCCGAATGCTATGCTGGAGACGATTCGAATATTGTTGGTCTGCGGTTAGTCTGCATGCCGCTAGGACGGCCAAGCGCGCAGTTTTGGGAGGTTAATCCTTGGACGGCAAAAATTTAGCCTCACGCCGATTCGATTGCGATGCCACCCCTGAGCTGGCGGCGATCGAAGGAGTTGACCTTGTTGAAATTTCCGGGCGGGTCAAATGGTTCGACGTTGCGAAAGGGTACGGCTTTATCGTGCCGGACAATGGCGCCGCCGATGTTCTTTTGCACGTCACCGCTTTGCGCAAGGACGGCTTTAGCGTCGTTTTCGAGGGAACTCGCGTCGTCTGCGAGGCGGTGCGCCGGGCAAAGGGATTGCAGGTTCTAAAAATTATCTCGATGGATGGATCGAGCGCCGTGCAGCGATCCGAATGGCGGCCGCCGCGCGCCTTTGTCGAGGTGGCGCCGGCGGGCGGGTTTCAAATCGCCATCGTCAAATGGTTCAACCGCCCGCGCGGATTTGGCTTTCTGACCCAAGGCGAGGGTACGCAAGATATATTTGTCCATATGGAAACCCTGCGCCGTTACGGGATCGCGGAGTTAAGGCCGGGAGAAAGCCTCCTCGTGCGTTTCGGCGACGGCCCTAAGGGACTCATGGCGGCCGAAGTGCGGCCGCTCGACGCGATCCTGCCCATGCCGAATTGAGGTCGCATCCGTCCTTGCGACCGATTGCGAATTCGCCGCGGCCTAGTCCCAAGCGGTCGCAAGCCGATGAGCGTTGCCGTTGAAGGTCTTTGGTGAGGAGCCGGTGCGATGCGGCCAGCTGTGACCTTGGCCGCTCCCAGTTCAAGCGCGCGTGGTCTTTAGCAAATTGTTTTCTTCCATGATCCCATCCAAAACATCCGCGGCTTTTTGCGATCAAGCGCTAATCGCCGGCCCTGCGAGTTTGGCGCGCGTGGTTTCGGTCTTCCTTGGACTTTGCGCAGGCTTGGTTTTTCTGAGCCCAAGTCCGTCAGCGCCCGCCGTGGGTAAGCCACGGCCGCACGGCATCCTCGAAAGACTTGAGATCGTCACCGCCAGCGGACCTCATGAATTTTCCGTGGAAGTGATGCGCAGCGGGCCCCAACGCGAGCGCGGCCTTATGTTCCGCCGGTTTCTTCCGCAAGACCGTGGCATGCTGTTCGACTTCGCGACCGAGCGCCCGGTGACGATGTGGATGAAAAACACCTATTTGCCTCTCGACATGATCTTCATCGGCCGCGCCGGCAAGGTGGTCGGGCTCGCCGAAAATACCGAGCCCTTGTCGGAAAAAATTATCCCCTCGGGCGCTCCCGCCTATGGCGTTCTCGAAGTCAATGCCGGGACAGCGGCCCGTATCGGCTTGCGGATCGGCGACAGCGTACGCCATCCTCTGTTCGACAAGTGACGGGACCGGCCTCCTGATCATCAATTCCAAGGCGGGCGGCCTCGGCGATGACAATATCCCCAATCTGTTCCGGCTGAAGACCGCGATGCCCAAAGGAGATTGGACGGCGACCGTGAAATTCTCCAGCGAGTTTCAAGCGGGCAACGAAGAGTTTTCGTTGGCGTTGCTCCAGGACAAGGACCAATGGATTGCCGCCAGATTTTATGTCGGCACCAAGTACGGTTGGGACAGGTTACTTGGAGTCGGATTATGGAGGCACAGGGCCGCCGAGCCGCCGGTTCATTGGGAAGGTTGGATGTCTTTGGGGACAGATTCAGCTTCAACGGACTGGAACAAATTTGTTTCAGATAACAAGCTGACCCCGCCCATCTATCTGCGATTGCAAAGAGCGGGTCACGATTTTTTCGCGTCGAGCCGGTTGGAGTCGTCAGAGCCGGACGCATGGGTGACGCTCAACAAGATTGCCGAGTTGCACGTCTCAGGTGATCTCGTCCTCGGGTTCGCGCAGGCGAGCCAAGGCACAGGTCAAACGCAGGCAAAAGAAGAATGGGTCAAGATAGAAATCCCTTGAGGTATTAGCCAAAAACGCCTCCGCTCGCCGGGACTCACACCCTAAATATCCTGGCCTTCGACTTCGAGCGTGAGCTTTTCGACGAGTTTTTGAATATTTGGCTCAAGCGGATAGACCGCGAGCGCCTTGTTGAATATCTCCAAGGCGCTTTTCTCGAGACCGGCCCCTTGCAAGATCATGCCCATGCCCGCGAGCGCGCCAAAATGGCGCGGCTCCAGTTTCATGACTCGATCGATGTCGGCCATCGCGCCATCTGTGTCGCCGGTAAGAAACCGTGTGGTCGCGCGTTGATTCCAGGCTTCGGCCCAATCGGGCTCCAACGCGACAAGCTTGTCGAAAAGCGAAAGCGCCAGCGGATAGTTTCCCGCCTGCACGGAAACCGTTGCCCGTTGCATGAGCAGATTTGCGGTATCCGAATCCGATTGGAGCCAGACGCGCTCGATGGATGCGGCAATACGTTGCGCGTCGCCGGGGTCGCCGGCATTGCGCAGGCGGTCAAACAGCCGATCGAGAATTTGCTTGCGCATGGCCTCCGGCGCGGGCTTCGGCGCCAAGGCTTTCTTGAGCTCCCCGGCCGAGGCGGCTCGGAATTTTGATGCCGCCTCGGCTGCAGGCGCCGGCACGCCGGGAGGTCCCTCAGGCCCCGCTGGCTTGCGTCCGTCTAGACCCAAATTCTCTTCGGCTGTTTCTTTGTCAGCTTCGCCAGGTGCCGCCCAAAGCCGATCGAGTTCGAAACCGGAGAAGGGTCGCTGCGGCGGGATTGGCGAGTCATCGGCGGTGATTTCGCCCGCCCGGCCATGTGGATCGCCAAAACCTTCCGCATGGGCTTGGGCCAGGACATAAACGCCTGCTACCATCGCGGCAGCCAAGCTTGCAGCATAGAGGAGATAGGCACGCATAAGCTTGAACCTGGAAAAGCCGGGCCGCGCGGGGCAGTTACGAACATCAACCTTGCCGCGCCTTATAACGTTTTTGTGTCCTGTTGATGATGTATACTCTGCCCTTGCGCCGCACCAGCTGGTTGGCGCGGTGGCGCGTGCGCAGGGATCTCAACGAGTTGCGGACTTTCATCGGAGGGTTCCCAAAAAACAACCGGCGCGCGGAGCCGGTTGGAAACGAAGCTGCGACCTATGCCCTATTCGCGAACGGCGATCAACCCTAAAACAAATGTCCGGAGCGCTAGCGCCCGCGGCCGACAGGAAAATCCGTCCCGAAGGCGGCGTGGCGTGCGGGTTCGCCGTCTTTCGTTATTCGCCGGCGCGAAACCGCCTTCCCCTTGCAAGGATCATGCTTTAGGGAGACGTGAGAAATGGGACCGCGCTCCATTCGCTTGCCGCCGCCGGCCGGGCGGTCCCGAGATAGCCAAACACGGTAACGCCAGCAGTCTAGACGCCGATGCAACGAGCAATTATTCCCGCCGCGATGACGATCTCCGTCTTTTGCGGTTCAGTTGCTCCGGTGCGCGCGGATTTTCGCCTCTGTAACAATTCCGCCAGCCGGGTAAGTGTTTCTCTTGCTTATACCGATGGCGAGACATGGGTCAGCGAGGGTTGGTGGAATTTGAAACCAACCGGTTGCGAGACATTGGTGCGGGGGGCTCTGGCGGCCGAGTACTACTATGTCTATGCGATGGACGAGCATGGCGGCGAATGGAAGGGCAAGGCTTTCATGTGCACGCGCGACCGTGAATTCCGCATCATTGGGCGGGAAGATTGCTTCGTGCGTGGTTTCGACAGAACCGGCTTTTTCGAAGTCGATACGGGCAAGGAAGCCAAGAACTGGACCGTTCAATTGACCGATTCGACGCAGGGCCCGCCAAATCCCTAGTAATCCAACTTGACGAGGCTGAAGTGCGGCTGCGCCGGTGCAAGATCGTTGCGACCCTCGGACCGGCGTCCGCAAATCCAGCAACGATATCGGCGTTATTTCATGCGGGCGCCGATCTCTTTCGGATCAATATGAGCCATACCACGCAAGGTCAGATGCGCGGCCAGGCCGGAATGATCAGGGCGCTCCAGGAAGAATGCGGACGCCCGATTGGGATTCTTCTCGATCTCCAAGGTCCCAAACCGCGCATCGGCACCTTCAAGGACCAGGCGGTCCAACTCGTCAGGGGTGCCCATTTCGTTTTCGACTCGGATCCCGCGCCCGGGGATCAAAACCGGGTGGAGCTTCCGCATCGCGAAATCTTGGGCGCCTTGAAGCCAGGCCAGACCATCTTCATCAACGATGGCAAGGTGCGGCTTCATGTCGTCGAGGCCAGCGCCACGCACGCCGTTGCCATCGTCGATGTCGGGGGGGGAAATAACGAACCGCAAGGGTGTCAGTCTGCCAGACACCGAAATCCCGGTTTCGTCGATCACCGGAAAGGACCGGGCCGACCTTAAGGCCGGGCTCGACGCGGGCATCGATTGGGTCGCTGTTTCCTTCGTGCGGCGCCCGGACGATGTCGCCGAGGTCAAGAAGCTGACCTTGGGCCGCGCGCTGGTGATGGCGAAGCTGGAAAAACCGCAGGCCATCGCGCCTTGACGAGATCGTGGAGATTTCCGACGCATTAATGGTCGCGCGCGGAGACCTCGGAATCGAGATGCCGCTCGAAAAGGTTCCCGGTTTGCAAAAGCGGATCAACCGCATGGCGCGCCTGTCCGGCAAGCCTGTGGTTGTCGCGACGCAGATGCTCGAATCGATGATAAACGCGCCGGTCCCGACGCGTGCCGAGGTTTCGGATGTCGCGACCGCGGTCTTCGAAGGCGCCGATGCCATCATGCTTTCCGCCGAAAGCGCGGCTGGTTCTTATCCTGTGGAAGTCGTTGCGACCATGAACAGAATCGCGGAGGAGGTCGAGCGCGATGCTTATTATCGCAGTATCATCAATGCTCAGCGCGCGCCGCCCGAAGCGACGAATGCCGATGCGATCGCGATCGCCGTCGCCGCGCGAAATTTCGCCGAAACGCTGGATTTGAAGGCGATTGTAGCCTGGACATTTTCCGGCGCGACGGCGTTTCGCATTGCCCGGGAGCGGCCCGAGGCGCCGGTTCTCGCCCTCACGCCAAACCGGGAGACGGCCTGCCGTCTCGCTCTTGTTTGGGGCGTCCATGCGGTCGTCACCAAGGACGCGCATGACGTCGACGACATGGCGAAGCGCGCCTGCAAACTCGCCGGACGCGAAGGCTTTGCAAAAGCGCAAGATCGCATCATTATCGTCGCCGGCGTTCCGTTTGGCACTCCTGGCGCGACCAACATGATTCGGATCGCCGTGCTCGACGCCGATTCGAGTTAGCCAGTTGCCGGAGAGCATCCTCGAAGTAAGTTCGCTGACGGACTCGAAAATGTCATACGGGATGTTCCAAGCCGCCGCCGCTTGGCCTCGTTCGTCACCCGCCTTCGACTCCGGTACGTCGTCAATGACGGAGGCAAGAATTCTGGCAAATAATCGCTCGTGACCTTTGCGTGGGCTTCCTGCTTACCTTGTCGCAAGATTTCACTTGTGACGACGGGAAAGCACATGACACTAATTCGCTTCCGGTACCTACAGGAGCAAGGCATTTAATGACAGGATGGCCTTGGCGCGGGCGATCGACCACTACGGATTCCCAAAGCCAATCGCACTCGGGGATAACACCCTCGCGTGGGATCTCGAAAAGGAAGTCGAGCCGTGGCTGAATTCACGCCCCCGGCGAACACATGCGCCGCCGCATCAAAGCGGCCTTCTGCTGTCGTGGGGGACGCGTGACGCAGAATGGCTCCTCAGAACGCGGTGAGGGCCGCCCCTGATTCACCAGGGAATGGCCCTCTTGAATTGTCAAGCTTAGGCGGCGTTGACGTTCAAGCAAATATTGCCAATCAAGGCCCGGCGCAAGACAAAAAACGCGGCGGGCGCGCCCCGTACCTGCGAGTTGTTGCCCGAAACTCGCCACCGTCCCAGCCGCCGAGGCCCCGGCGAATCGATGTCCGAATAGGCGCCGCCGACGGCCGCGCGCCTTACGGCCCGAGCCGGGCCTTTCGGCTCACGCACGACGATCTTGACGAGTTGACCGCCGTCGCCATGCGAATGGAGCGGCGGCGCGCATGACCGGCGGGAAGGCATCACGCCAAAAAGGCAACCGCCTTGAGCGGGCCATTGTGCGCCTGCTTCAAGACGCGGGCTTCGGCGCCGAACGCGTACCTTTATCGGGGAGTGCCGGCGGCTCTTATTGCGGCGACCTGACGATCCCGCTTCTGGGCAACGATCTCACCATTGAATGCAAGGCGCGCGGCAATGGCTTTGCGAGCCTCTACGCAATGACTGGCATCAAGGTTTCGTTTATACCTGTGTACTCATTCGGTTTTACCTGTGTACTCATAAAGTGAGCAAGCGGCTTCCTGAATGTCCGCTATTCCCCCGATAGCGTCCCTTGAGCGGACGTGGCCAGACGTCTCAAATGCGCCACAAGACAATCAGCCGGCGACGATTTTCGTTGGCCGCCTCTACCTACGCGCCCACGTTTACCAGGGGGCGAAAGGTTGCACTCTGCTCTGCGAGCAACCATTATGCCGATCGGGCGAACCACGCGAAAGTGGTGAGCATGGCTGAAGCTTTCATCTGCGACAAGAGCAGCAATCGCGAGTGGGCGTTCTGGATTGCGAAGGAGATCGAAGCTCTCGACCATACCCCGCTTGTGCACAAATGGAGCGCCTCGACGCCGCCAATCAGATTCTCTGCGTGGTGTCAGACGAATACCCAGGCCAATTCGACGAATGGGACGTCCTCAGCCTTCCAGCCATCGCTTATTTTGACGAGACCATCCCCTTTCGAACAACCGCATGTATCTCCGCAAATCAGGCGAGGCGCTGTCCCCCGAGCGCGAGCTGCTTCATGTTTTGGACGCCTTGAAACTCCAGATCGGCAGCTACGCGTTCTCGGCTCAATATCGGCAATCGCCGGCGCCGCCAGGCGGCGCCGGAACTCCCGCCCGCACCCGACCGCCTGTTCACGCTGCAGGCCCCGACAACGACTGGTCGGTTTGCACGACCTGGATCGTGACACGCAAGAAGCTTTGGTATCTCGGCGACGTGTGGCGGCAGCGCGTCGATTACCCCCCTCAAGGCAAGCGTGCAGACCCTCGCCAAAAGATGGAACGCGCGGCGTGTTCTGGTCGAGATAAGCTCGCCAATCGCTTCGGCGTGCTGCGCATGTGCCGGCGTCTGCATCGTGCGATTTGGGTTGCTGCAGGCAGCCTTCGCTTCAAAATAGCAGCAAGCACGTTCCTAGATCGCAAGGTTATTCAGGAAACACGATTGCGCGGCTGATAACTCTTTGGATGGAGGCGGCCGATGCTGGTTAAAAAGTATGAGCCAGTTCGAATGGAGTTCCTCTCAAGTAGCGGTAGGCCAAGGACAAAGGTCACAGCCCGGACACGAAAGTGGAGGCAGAGCCATTTGGACGGTTAACGCAGTAGATCACGGCGGCGTGACATTCCGATCTGGCCGCCCGCACTGCAGCCAGCGCCGAGGCCAGCGCAAAAAGACGCAGCCAAAAAGGTCGCCTCCTCTTGGGCAAGGATGCGCGCAAGTGGCTGGCTAGTGAAACGCGGTGCCAAGCGGTGACGGCGGCGATCATTGGCGAGCTTGCCAGCCAGCTTTCGTCGAGTTTCTTGGTTGCCTCATCAAGCTAAATAAGCCCCCCACGTGCGCGTTTTGCCGGAGATTGCCAGAACGTCCTCGCTGGCCGCAGGACGCGTTCGCCGTCTTGCACCGGCTGAGCCAGCTCGGCTTGCGCTACGGCCGCGATCGCAGCCCAAATCGGCGGCTCGTCAATGATGCGCTGAGCGGTTTTCCGGGCCAGCCGTTCGAACGCGAAGCCGTCGCGCCCGGCGCCTAGCCAAATTTCACGGGCAAGAGCGCGCATGCCCCTGCGTCACTTTGCGCGGTGTGCAGCGACACTTGCGGGAGGCAGCCTGGTGCATCGGCACGTGCAACGGCTTGTTCCTGACCGCCGGCGCGGACGTCCAGAAGGACCGGATCGAGGTCTCGATCTGGGCCTGGGGCCGCGGCCTGACCAGCTGGCTCATCGAGCATATCGTCATCGAGGGAGGACCGAAACGCCAAGCGAGCTGGGACGAGCTGACGAGCCTGCTCGGGCGGACCTGGCCGCATGTCCATGGCGCGCGGCTTGGCATCGCCAAGCTCGCCGTCGACACTGGCTATCAGGCTTCCGCCGTCTATGCGTGGGCGCGCGGTGCAGGGTTTGCCCAGGTCGCCCCGGTCAAGGGCGTCGAGGGGTTCAACCGGGCCGCGCCGGTCGCCGGCCCAAGCTTTGTCGATGCGACGGAACGCGGCCGCAAGGTCCGCCGCGGGGCGCGGCTTTGGACGGTCGCCGTCGCGACTTTCAAGTCCGAGACCTATCGCTATCTCAGGCTTGCCGCTCCCACGGATGAAGACATCGCCGCGGGCGCCACCGCCCCGCCGGGCTTCATCCATCTCCCGCAGGACGCGGAAGCCGAATGGATCAAGCAGCTGGTCGCCGAACAGCTGGTGACCGTGACGACGCGCCGCGGCTTCCAGAAACTCGAGTGGCAGAAGCTGCGGGAACGCAACGGTGCAGGACTGCCGGGTCTACGCGCGCGCCGCCGCCTGGATTGCCGGAGCGGATCGGTGGTCCGGAGCGAAGTGGCGCGGCCTCGAGGACCAGCTCGGGCCTGCGCCCGGCCAAACCGATAGCAATCGCGCCGGCGATGAACCGGCTCCGGTGACGCCGGGCCTGCTGGCGCGCGCGCCGCGCGCGACCGGCAACCGCCGCTCTACCTGGCTCGCTGTGGACAAAGGATGGTTGAAGTGACCTGGGCTGCGACCGGGATTGCCGCGCATGCGTCGCGCCCTTGCGTCGGGAAGGCATTGTCACTTCGCCATTGGGCTTGCGGTCAGTGACCGTCAGCCGTAACCGTCGATTATGACCAAGATCAGCTATAGCGGCTACCGCTTTCCGCCAGAGATCATCCAGCAGGCGATCTGGCTCTATCTCCGGTTCACACTAAGCCTACGTGACGTCGAAGACTTGTTGGCGGAACGGGGCATCATGGTCTCCTACGAGACTGTTCGGCGCTGGCTGAATCATTTCGGGCCCATGATCGCGGCGGATCTGCGCAAACGTAGACCCAAGCCCCGCACGACCTGACATTTGGATGAGGTCTATTTGAAAATCGCCGGCCGCATGGTCTATCTTTGGCGCGCCGTGGACGCCGAGGGCGAAGTGCTTGATGTGCTGGTCCAGAGCAGGAGGAACAAGCGTGCCGCGCTGAAACTCATGCGCAAGCTGCTGAAGAAGTATGGCTTTGTCCCAGACAAGCTGGTCACGGACGATCTGAGGTCTTATGCTGCTGCTGCCAGTGATCTTGGAATCACAAGACGACATGAGGTGGTCGATGGCGCAACAATCGAGCCGAGAATTCCCATCAACCGACCCGACGACGAGAATACAAGATGCAGGGTTTCAAGTGCCCGGGGTCAGCCCAAAGATTTCTCTCAACTCATGCAGCCACCTACAACACTTTCAACGTCCAACGTCATCTCAATTTCTGCAAGGACGCACCGAGCCATTCGCGCGTCGGCTATGAACATGTGGCGCGAGGCAGTCGCGGTCGTTTGAAAAATATTCGGGACGCAGAATTCTCGTGTTCTTCTTTCAACGATGTGACAATGCCTGCACGACGTTTGACTGGCACCCAGATGGATTGCACTTCACCATGTCGATTCCCCTCGGTGAAAAGACGAAACAGCCGGAAAGCGTATCTCTGGACGCTGGACGACCGAAGAAGACAAAGGCGCTGCGCTACGAAAAGTCATGGCGGGGAATCGGCTTCTGCTGGTCGAGGACGAAGCGCTCACCGGTATGATGATGCGTGACATGCTGACTGAGCTTGGCTTTGATGTGATAGGTCCATTCGGTAGAGTGGCAGATGCAATGGCTCCAGTTACGTGCGAGGACATTCTGCGGCGGTTCTCGACGTCAACATTGATGGAGAAATGTTTTACTCCGTCGCCGATGCGGTAGGGGCTCGGGGCGTGCCATTTGTTTTTGTGACCAGATATGGAGTCGAAGGTATCGATGGCCGGTTTGCGCAGGTCCTGGTCCTGCAAAAGCCGATCGAAAGACAAATGCTCCAGAGCGTATTTCTTGATGGCGGCCACGGGTCGGGCAAGCACTGCAGCGATACCCAAACGGTGTTTGATGAATCGATGGTATTGCCCAACCAAATTATTCGAGTATTTTCGAGGACCGTATTTAAGTCCGCGTATCGCGGATGTCCGCAAAGAATTTCCCGGGCCGCCCGGGGCGAAGCCCGACCCCCCCTTCCAGGCGATCCTCAAGAGCTTGGCAAAGGCGTGCAAATCCGGTTCTCATAAAACTGTAAAAGTCTGGATTTGATCCTTCGGACAATGTCAGATCTCACCATTCATCCGACGACGGAGATTATTGGCGAGACGGATCCACTCTTGTCAATGACTGCCCTTCAGGCCGCCACCGGAGGCGGTCGCAAAGCGATCATTGACAAGAGTGGACGCTCGCCACACTCGCCGCCAAGAGATGAATGGCATGCTGCGATTTCAGCGGACAGTGTCAGTCAAATCAAATCCAGACTTTTACACATAAACCCGTTGTACTTGGCTCCAGAATCCGCGCATGCGTTCCCATTTGCCCCTTTTGCTCGACCGTAAAACCTCAAAGTCGGCGTTTTGGTTCCGAGCGCCGGGCAGGAACCAAATCGGGATTCGCGAGTTAAATCTAGGCACGAGAGCCGTCACAAAATTGGTCCTCGCCATCCTCGGCCACCTTGGGCCCTCACTCGTGTAAACGAAACGAATGATGTGCGCTCCGCATAGTTGCATCGAAGGAAATGTCGAGGCCTTTGCGCAGCACAAGCCGCAGCTGTCTCCTAAAATCTACTACCTGCATCCTTTGATGATCGGTCCACCGTGCAGGGGGAGCATTCATCTCGAGCGCTGCCGCAGGATGGGATTCGATCATATCGCCACGCCGCCCCTGTTCGCGCCTGGGCCCGCAGGCGATGTTTTCCTGCCTGGCGACATCGAAGCGGCACACCCGATATTGAACGCGAAGTCGGCTGACCACGCGATCGGACGCGTGGCGGAGGTCTGCGGGTCGCACGGCCTCGGACTGATCCTTGATGTCGTCCTCGATCGTGCCCACGCGGACGGCGCCCTGGCAAAATCCCATCCCGGCCTGTTCAGCGTCGCGCGAGCGGGCGGTGAGCGGCTGCCTGATCCGCGCTTTGCCCGCCTGCAGCCTGATGCGGTCTATGCCCGTTTCGATGAGCCGAATATAGCAGAGCAGCTCGCCGCCCTATGGACCGATCGTCTTCGCCGGTTGTTGAACGCGGGTGCGGCCGGCTTCAGGTTTCACAATCCGCAGTGCCTGTCGTCCCGGCTCTGGCGCGCCATGAACGGCGAGCTGCGAAGCACATTGCCCAGCGTCTTGTCGCTTGCCTGGACGCCAGGCTTGAGCTGGTCGCAGATGGAGGCCCTCGCCGCTGCCGATTTCGCCGGCGTATTTTCCTCGCTGGCGTGGTGGGACCTTCGCGCGAGCTGGTTCGTCGAAGAGCTGGAGATTTTACGGCGGGTCGCGCCCATCATCGCCTGCCCCGAAAGTCCCTTTGGACCAAGGCTCGCAAACCGCATCGGCCCGACCCAGGACGTATCGACAGCCTACCGGCGAGCGTTGAGCGTCGCCGCGGCAACCGGCAACGGCTTGCTCGTTCCCATGGGTTTCGAATTCGCAGCCCGTCAACAAATGGACACGCGACGGTCGACCCCCGGGGATTTCGACTGCGCTCTCGATTCAGGTGTCGATCTGAGAGACGACATCGGCGCTGCCAGCTCGTTGGTCGACCGGATCGCTGCCCTCGGAATAGCCGGTGAAACCCGCACTTTGACCACGCCGGGCGGTCCAGCGACGACATTCATCCGCTTCGATGCGCCCGATGTGCGAGCGGCGAGCGCCGGCGTCGTAGTGCTGATCAATCCCGATCTGACGCAACCGCAAGCGCTGGAGGTCGAGCTCGACCCGGTGCCGCCGGTAGCTGGTGGCGCCTTTGGCGATCCGAGATTCCTGGACGGCTCGGGCGAGCTGGACGCACCATTGGCACCCGCAGAGGTTCGCCTCGTCCATGTCAAACGTGCCTGCCCGGTGACGCAACGCAGTCAGCGCCGGCGCGAAGCCCTCAAGACGGCCTCGGAGGCGTCCCGCATTGTGATCGATGCAATGGCCCCGGTGGTGGACGGAGGTCGGTTCGCGGCAAAACGCCTGGTCGGCGAGCGCATCTTCGTTGCCGCGGATATTTTCACCGACGGACACGGCGCCATTGCCGCCGACTTGATCTGGAGAGCCGCTGACGAGAGGGACTGGCGCCGGGTTTCGATGCAGCTCGACGTCAACGACAGATGGCATGCCGCTTTCGTCCCCGGCCGCGTGGGACGGCATTATTTTACGATCGAGGCGTGGTCCGACGATTTCGCCGCGCTTAGGCGCGACATCGAGATCAAACAACGCGCCGGCGTCGATCTCGAGATCGAGATCGAGGAAGGGCGCATCCTCATCGAACAGGCCGCCACCGACGCCGACGGCCCCGTAAAAATCGTGCTGTCGGTTATCCTGGGACGGCTCGCCTCAACGAGCCGCGAGCAGGCCCTGGACATTGTGCTGGCAGCGGCCAC
>PEFW01000066.1 GCA_002890675.1 Candidatus Methylaffinis lahnbergensis | reverse complement strand
ATAGCCACTGCATTGGTTGCGATATTTGTGCTGTACTTTATGTATAAGAGGCAAGACCAAGGATCCTAAGGCTATCTTGGCGTGAGAATCAGGTTTTCTCGCGCCAGCGCCGCCAGAAGCTGGTCTTCTTGCCCGAAGGTTCCGGCACGCTGACAACGGTCGCCGGCGCGGCCGCCGGCTCGAGCTGACTTGCCTGATATTGCCGCATCGCAAACCGGATGACGACGCCGATCGCGGCGGCGAGCGGCACCGCGATAAGCAAGCCGACGAAGCCAAACAGATAGCCGAACGCGGCAATGGCGAACATAATCCAGACGGGATTGAGCTGGACTCGCGACGCAATGAGATAGGGAGCCAGCACATAGTCTGCGATCGCCTGCCCGACGAGGAAGATTCCGAGCACGATCGGAATCATAGTCCAGTCCGGCCAGAACTGGAGCACCACCACGCAGAGCGACAGCACAAGCCCGGTGAGCGACCCAAGATAGGGAATGAAACTAATGAGACCGGCGGCAAGGCCGATCAGAATTCCGTGGTTCAGTCCAGTCAACCGCAGCGCCGACGCATAGTACAAGGCGAGGACGAGACAGATCGTCCCCTGCCCGCGCAGGAACCCGGAGATCGTGTCATTGAGCTCGCCAGAGATCGCCAGCACGGTTTCATGCTGCGCCGCCGGGACCAAACCGTCGATCGCCGCGATCAGGCGTTTCCAATCCATCAGCAAATAGATGGTGACGATTGGGGTCACCACCATCAGGGAGAGGATCGACATCAATGCCCGGCTATCCGACCACAGCGAGCGCAGAAAAGTGGGGATCCAGTCGGCGGCCATGCTTGTGAGCTGGCCAGATGATTGCTCGGCTTCGCTCAGTCCTTCGCCGATGATCTTGCGCAACCATGGGCGGCCCGGATTATTGGCGACGGCTTGCAATTTTTCGATGTACTTGGGAACCTTTTCGATGAAGTCCGCAACCTCCGTGCCAAGGAGAGGCGTGACCTGCACCATCACGCCGCCTACACCAATGATGAACAGTCCGACAATGCCAAGCGTGGCAATGGTGCGGTTCACCCCAAGCCGCTCGATCCGGCCGACAACCGGGTCGAGCAGATAGGCGAGTGCAATCCCGGCCACAAATGGCAGCAGGATATCGCGCAATAGCACAACTATCGCGGCGACGACAGCCAGAGTCGCAATCCAGAGCATAGAAGGCCGCGTGACGTTCATGGACTGAAACTCTGCCGGCAGCGACGGTCACGCATGATGGCACGCTGCGAATGTTGATCCTTACTATGAGTCGAGTTTTGCCGGTCGGGCCATGTAGCGGCCTAGCCTGGGGCATAGTCGCGGAAGCAATTGTAATGCAGGCGGGTCGCCTGGTCAAAGAGTTGACCTGGAAAGCGAAGCTCGTAGGCGAAGGTGCCCAAAAGATCGCCGTTGCCGAAGGGGTCAGGGTTCCATTGCCACACGAGAGCGCCGAAAAACAAAATTGTTTGGCCGGACAGCTGACTCAAACGCCCCAAACAGGGAACGCTCTAAATCAGCCGCAATCCCTTCAGGCTCGCGTGGCCATGCTTGCCGATGATCAAATGATCATGCACGGCAATATTTAGGGGTTTGCCCACCGCGATGATCTGATGGGTGAGGTTTATGTCGTCCGCCGAAGGCTTTGGATCGCCCGATGGATGATTGTGGACAAGAATATTCCCTGTCTTCCAGAGTCTTCCAGCACGTCCAGAGTCTTGCAGATAATCTTAGAAATTCAATACGTTGTGTTTCGATATCAGCCGAAGCCGTCCATTTACATCCGTCACACATGCGGGTATAGTTGCGGGTATGTCATAGGATACCCGCACTCATGGTTCTCTCCGATACCCGCATTCGCAACGCCAAGCCCTCCGAGAAGCCCTACAAGCTCACCGATGGTGGGGGGCTGTATCTTGAGGTCAAACCCACAGGCAGGAAGTTGTGGCGCTACCGCTACCGAATTGCGGGCAAAGAGAACCTTTTTGCGATAGACGCCTACCCTGCGCTGAGCCTGTCAGACGCACGGCAGGCCCGTGACGCTGCCCGAAAGCTGGTCAAGCAAGGCATTCACCCGGCGCACCAGCGCAAGACTGAGCGCATCCGGCGCGAGCACGAGGGCGCGAATACGTTCGAGGCTATAGCGCGCGAGTGGCTCGATCACAATGCGGAGCGGTGGACGCCGCGCACAAAGCGTCAGCGGGAGCGCATGCTGAAGCGTGATGTGTTCCCGCGCATCGGCTCACTTCCGATGCGGCAAGTGACACCCGCGCTGGTACTGGACACGTTGAAGCGGATTGATAAGCGCGCACCGTCCTTCGCGGTGTTAGCTAAGCAGTGCATCGGCTGCATCGCCAGCTATGCCGTGTCAACACTGCGAGGCGACGGCGATCCATCTGCGCCGCTCAAAGGCGTGCTGAAAGTGCGCCCGGTCAAACACAAGACGCCACTCAAGCTCTCGGAGATTCCCGACTTCGTAAAAGCCATTGACCCGTTGCCGAGCTACTTTCCAAACAAGGTGGCGCTGCATCTGGTGCTACTAACGCTGGTGCGGTCGACGGAGGCTTTAGGCGCGCGGTGGAGCGAGATTGATTTTGAAAAAGCGGAGTGGTGCATCCCAGCCGAGCGAATGAAGAAGAGACGCCCGCATGCCGTCCCGTTACCCAAGCAAGCCATCGAACTTCTAGAGCGCCTGAAAGCGGTTACGGGCAACCACGAATATCTGTTCCCCAATCGCAATGATCCACGCAGGCCCGTTTCCATCGGCGTGCTATGGAAGGCCGTCGAGAGCATGGGCTACGCCGGCAAGTTCTCTCCGCACGGTATTCGCGCCACCGGCAGCACGGTCCTTAATGAAATGGGATTCAGGCCAGACGTGATCGAGAGCCAGCTTGCCCACCAGGAGCGCAACATGACTCGCGCATCCTACAATCAGGCTGAGTATCTACAAGAGCGCCGCGAAATGATGCAAGCATGGGCCGACTTGATTGATTCACTGGTGGCCGGCGGTGGCAAGGTGATCCCCGGCCGTTTTGGAAAGGCGGCGTAACGAACACCCGACTCACCCCGATGGCCGAAAGTGGGGTATAGAGCGTGGGCTCAGAGACGGCGACACGTATCGCGTGCAACTCTTGGCGAATGAAGTGCGCGCCGTTGAAAGCGCGCAGAGCCGCCGAGTCCGCGGAGCGCCTCGTCGCGGGGCGAGAACCCCATCGCACGCGCTACGCGTGGTCAATCTGGAAAATGGCTTCCGAGCAGCCCGAACTTCAGCACCACCGCCTGCATGGATCGCCCGACGAACCGGTCATGCTTCGCGGCCAGCCGCTCGAACGTCCGCCAGCGCATCCACTTCGGCTTGCCGCCTTCGCCGTTTAGTATGCCCGGCTCCCAGCCCAGCCGCGCCCGAAGCCTGTCAGCTCGCCTTGTAGCACGTCCACCTACATCCTCGCGCGAGCTGGCGTAGGCGAGCTGATAGCAGCGCCGACAAGCGAAGATGCCGCCGCCGTAGAGGATCGCCACGCGCCGCCCACAGCCGACCGCCGGGCAGATGAACCAGGCGCGCCAACCGCCGAGGTTGCACGGCGTGCGCACGATGCGCACTGGATATTGCTCACCCTTCCACTCAGCGTCTCCGCTGCGATGCCGGTAGATCAGGATCACGCGGTCCTGCTCGGCCCGCATCTGGATTGATGCTACGGTTTCACCTTCGCGCGTCCATTGCCAGCCGCCCCAATAGCCCGGCCTCAGCACACCCTCCCGCGCCCAGCGCCGCACGTCCAGAGTGCGGTAATCGTCGGTCGTGGACTTCGCGCCGTACCGCCAGCGGTTCCCGCTACCCGGCCCGCCCATTGGATTTTCCCGTAATCAATTGGCGAACTGACATGCTCAGGATGCCGACGAATCCGCCGAAAGCCTTGTTCTGTCTGCGTCTGCGCCGGCTTCTGGCGTGTTTGATTTCTGCGCCTCCAATGCTCGCAATTCGTCCGCTACACGGGCTTTCAAGGCGTCTTTGAAGTCATCATCTGCGTGCAGTGAGGGATATTCCGCGCGCTCAATGTGCGGTTTCGCCAGCTTGTCCACCAGAGGATCGCGACCGGAAAGCTGCTGCACTACGACCGTCAGCGGGGCCGGTGCGGTCGCGACCGGCTTGCCCACCAAGTATTGCGCCAGCCAAGCGCGTGCCGTGGCGTCGCCGGCCTTCGCCGCCGCCACCGTCGCGCTCACGACCTCGCGCCACTCTTCCAACGGCACGGCATCCAGCAGCACGCCCATGTAGTCGGCTTCGGTGCGCCGATGGGTGAAGGTGCCTTTGATGTAGCCCTGTTTCTTGCGCGCCATGCTCCTGCCCTCAGTGCAACCGATAGCGTTTCGACACCAGCGCCCAGGCTTCGCGCTCGGCCTCGTCGCGGCTCAGGCCGCCGTCAAATTCCATGATCGCGGCGCGTTCTTCGTAGGCTTCCCGCACGGACTCGGATTCCAGCAAGTACGACGGCGAGGTACTGCCGTTACTGCCGATAGAAGCCGCCGATTTTTCCCAAAGCCCCGGATGGGGTACTGCCATTACAGCCGTTAGAGTTCTTTCGGCACTATTGGCAGTACGCTGCCGGGCGCCCTTCGGAATTTCGCGGCGTGCGCGTTCCAGCCAATTCATGTGTCGCCCCCTTTGCGCTTGCTCTTGATCGCGGGATGGATGCGGTAACGCAGCGTGCGGCGCCCGCTGCCGGGGCCGGTGCCGCCGGTGGCCTCGCTGCGCAGCCAGTCCTCGTCTTCCAGCCAGTCGAGGGCGGCCTGTATCGCGTCATCCGTGGTCAGGCTCCGCCACTGATTGCGGCGCACGTCGCGCAGCGTGAAGCCGTCTTCGAGCGCCCCGCGTTCTAGCTTGGCCGCCAAAGCCTGCGCCGCGCGCAGCCCGTCGTCCTTCAGCAGTCCGTAGCAGCGCCGCGCATGGGCTTCCAGGTATTCGCACCAGGCTGCCGCGCGCAGCGCCGCTTCCTTCGTGACGGGGCCGCGGATGCCCTGCGCCGCGCAGTCCACCAGATGAAAGGTAAGCGCCAGCGCCGGAAACAGCTTGTCGAATTTTGCCAAGTGCTGCCGGATGATCGGTTCATCCTCGTTCGGCATTCGCCCGCAGTGCATATCCTCGGACCATTCGATGAAGACGGCCTGCGCTTCGTCGCCGAAGCAGAAGTGGGGGAACTTGGCGAAGTCGTCTGCCGGGACCGCGCCCCAGGCCACGGGATCGAAGTCCGCCAGCGCCTCGAAGACCGCGAAGGCTGCACCTCTCGCCGCCTTGTCTGGTGCACGGTCGCGCCACTCCCAGCGGCGGGCATCGGGATAAACGAGCAACTGAAAACGTTGCAGCATCCCGTCGTTTGCCAGTGCGTGCGCGGCCTGTTCCAGATAGACCGTCAGCTTGTCCGGCTGGATGCCGCCGAAGATGGAAGCGCACACGTTCGGGATGCTGATGTGCCCGCGCCCGATGCGGTCGGTATCGAAACTCTGATTGCCGTTCCAGGCTTCAAGGAAAAAGGCGCGCTCGCCTTCGCGACCCTCGCGCTCCCACGTCGCAATCAGGCCCACCAGCTCGTCCCGCAGCACCAGCAGCCCCGCCGGGTTTTCGCGCAACAACTCGCCGAGCTTCTCGACCGTGCTGTCATTGGTCTTGTAGCGGCGCAGCGTCGGGGCTTCCGGCGCTTGCTCGCCATGCGTCCGCAGTTCCTTGGCGATGGACGCGGGGTCGCCTTTCTTTTTGGCCGCTTCCTTGATGCGTCCTTCGATGGCGTTCTTGTGCGCGTCGAAGACCACTTTCTCGGTTTCGTAGTCGGCCTGAGCCGCGGTATGCGCTTCCAGCGCCTTCGCGATGAGACAGTCCAGCGGCTTCAAGGCCGCGCCCCAGGCGGGGGACTTCTTGGCCGATGGATCGCCCACGATGCCGCCCCACAGGTTCGGGACGATCAGCCACGAATCACGCGCCTTCGGTTTCATCGCGCAGCGCGCGCCGACGATGGAGCCCAGCGCCACCGGCGCCGCCGCCGCGATGAAGTCTGGCGGGCAGGGCATCCGTTCGGCTTCGTCGATGATCCAGGCGCGGAGCGCCTCCGGCAGCAGCGTGTCCGCATCGAAGGCGGGCACGGGCTTCAGTTCCGCAATGATGGGCTTCGGCGCCGGCCATGCGCTGGGATCTTCAGCTGCACCCGATTCCACCAACACGGCCCGCTCGATACCGGCCCGCACTGCCTCAAACCCGGCGTGCCGATGCAAGTCGTTGAAGTCGGTCGCGTCGTGCGGTCGGTTCCTGCCGAAGTCGGGCACGGCCAGCAATGCGCCCACGGCTTGCGCCGCTTCGCGCGCTTTGCTCAGTCCCGGATTGCCCGGCGTGCTGGAGTCGTCATCGGCGCAGACGATCAGGCGTAGATCTGGAAGTTTCGCCCGCAACGTGCGCGCCACCGGCAGCAGATTCCCGGCGTTGAAGGCCACGGCCACCGCGCAGCCCGCGGCTTCACAGATGCTCGCGCCCGTGGCGTAGCCTTCCACGATGCACAGCGTGCCGTCCGGCTTGCCGATAAGGAGGTAACAGCCGCTCACGCGCCCGCCGCTCAAGAAGCGCTTGTCGCCCTCCGGCCCGATGAATTGCAGGCTGTGCAGTTCCACGCCGTCGCGCATCGGGATGGCCAACGCCCCATCATGCAAGCGCAGTCCATGGGCCTTGATGCCTTTCGTGACCAGATAGGGGTGATTGTCCAGTGCGGGTGCGGCGGCGTTCCAAACCGATTCCGCCTTCTCGCGGGCCTCAACGTTGCGCTTGGCGTCTTCGGCCTCGCGCTCGCGCCGCATGGCCTCCACGCGTGCCCGGTGCGCGGCTTCCTCTTGCGGGGACAGGCTGCGGCCAATGTCCGCCCGCCAAGTCTCGGAAAGTCCGCCGCGCCAGTCGCCGAAAGCTCCGGCGGGAATCCCGTCATCATGGAAAACATACCAGCCCGCATCGTCGCTAGGCTTCCCGTTGCTCGCGAAACGATGCAGCTTGCCGTTTGGCTCGATGACTTCCGGCGGGCTCAGCCCAGCGCTGTAGATCGCCGCGCGGAATTGCTCGATGGCTTCACGCATGGCGATCCTTTCAGGCCGCGGCTTTGCGGCTCGCTTCAATTTGCCGCTGTAGCCATTCCTGGACCTCGGCCTCCACCCATCCTACTGCCCGCCCCCCCAGGCTAACCGGCCTAGGAAATGTGCCCTGCGAGACGCGCAAATAAATCGTGCTGCGGGACAAGCCGGTGCTCGTCTTTACGGCGGGAAGTCTCAGTATCGTGTGCGTCATCATCAACCCTCTTTGCGCGAATCCGGATCGGATGAGACGCAAGGTAGTTGCGCGATTTGGGCGATGAAACGGTGAGACTCAGCGCGCCGCCGCGCGGATCCTGCGGAACAAATCAACGGCTTGGCTGGCACGCGAATCGCCACGCAGCGGCGCGCACGGCGGAAGCACCGACAGGAAACGCTGTAGAAACAGCAGGGTAGCAGGACGAGAACTGGGCGAAAAAATTCCGCCCAACTTTTTCACTTCTTCATGTGTTTGCGGATGGTTTCAGCGCTGCGGCCATTCGCAATGTCCATCTTTTCGATCCGCCGCGAGTCCCACACGCCGGTCATATTGCGGTGTTGCTTTTTTAAGTCCCGGTACGCCTTCCGCCAGGCTTCGTACAATGCCTGCGTAGCGAGCTTCCGCGCCTCGCGCCTTGCATTGCTCGGCGTATAGCGAGGGTCTGCCGTGGTCACGGAATCCACCACTTGGCGGATCATGTCACCGTCAACCGAATATTTGCCATCACGATAGCCGACCAACTCCGCCAGCGGGACCGCGTTGTTGGCGGCGACCAGCGCCAATTCGCCATCGGCTCGCAGGGAGAGCATCTGGCTGCGCTTGCCACCGGACGCAATGCCGATGTTCATCAAGCCTGCATCAGCCGGATGCTGATTGCTGCGGCGCAAGCCGAGACTCGCTGCAATAAATCCGCACACGGCATCGGCATCGCACCGCCATTGCATCAGCCGGTCGGCGGAAACGGACACGCGATTGATGTCATCGCGCTTGTCGCAAACGATGAACGATGCCGGACCGCGCGGCCCGGCGGGCACCGCGTGCACCGGCATGACGCATTCCCGCTCGCAGCCGGGACACACCACACTGACCGCGGGGCGTGCTCTTGCAAGCAACTTCTGCGATTTCATGGCCGCAACGGCTGCCGCAGGCCACTGGCTCAGTTCCTCGGCGCTGACCAACACTTCCGCGCCGTTCCGCGCTCCTACGCGCGCGAGCAATTCGATCAGCGCGTCATGCGGCGTCATGCCTCGGCTGCTTCCGCCGCTTCAGTTGCATCGGCCGGTTCCTTCGGTTCAATTCCTGAGGCATTCAACATGTCGCGCAACTTCAGGTCCACCTCGTCGTACTTGAGCGAACAGGAGTTGGGATGCGTGATGCGGATCGTCACCGCCTTAGGCGGTTTGTTGGCATCCACCACAACCGAAGCCGTAAGCTCCACCTGCGTGACGTTGTACAATTGCAGCGGTATGGACTTGCCGATCTGGGCAAGCAACTCGTAAACCGCATCCGGGCGGTTGGTCGCATCGGCTTCCAGTGTGATGCGGTCGCCCTTCTTCACTTTGGACGAGAGTCGCAGCTTCTTCACCGCCACGTCCTGAATGCCACTGCCCGCGTCGTAGACGAAATCGAAGCCTTTCTGCCGCAGCGGATTCAGGTCGTACACGCGCTCGTCCTTCGGATTTGGCGGCAGCTCTGGGACCTTGAGAATCGCCGTGGCGAACATTTCTTGCAGTGGCTCGATGCCCTTGTACGAGCCGCGAAAGTTCAGGTCGAGCGAACCCTCCTTCTGCGAGTACACGTAGATGACCTCGAAGGCGGGATTGTGCGGGCGGCGGCCGAACTCCCCATTCACCCATTCGATGCTTTGCTGCGAATAGTCCTCGGGATAGGCAAAGAAATAATCCAGTTCGCCCCGGCGGAATGGCTCCACCACGCAGTTGTTGCCCCGGCCCTCGGTATGGTGGAAGTAGGTGCGGATCTGGCCGGCAAGCTCTCGAAGGCTGGCCTCGTCAACCGCCGCCAGTTGGTGCGGCAGATTCTTGCGCTTGCGCCAATAGGGCAGCGTGTCCGCGTGATGGAATCGGGTTGCACCCTTCCAGAACTGGTTGTGGTCCAGGAAGGTGACCATTGCCCGTTCGTAATGGTTGGACAGCGCTGAGAGATTTTTGACGAATCCCGTGCGCGCGTCGAGGCCGGTCGTCAAGTGCCACTCCGCCTCGTCGATGATCGCCCGAAAGCCCTTCTCGCAGCTCAACTCGAAGATGTCGCGAAACTCCGCGTCCACTTCGTTGCGCTGACCGTCAGATAGGGACAGCCACGCCGCAAACAACTCGTCCGACTGAGTCTCCTTTATGGCCGAAAAGTCCAGATCGCCGAGCAACCCCCGCGCCTGAAAGTAGCGATCGAGCAGGGCATTCGGCATCTGCCGGAAGAACTCCCTGGTTGAGTAATGTCGGGCCATGCTATCCCTCCTTGCGGGCATCGTCCGACAGCTTGAGCCAGGCTTTGTAAATCGGCTCGACCTGGGTTTCGGTCAGCGCGCCGAAGTCCACCTCGGACAGCACATTGCGGGCGGCAATATATCGTTGCAGCAAACGGTTCGGCGCGTTCCTGAAGAACCGCCTCGGCTGGTATTCCTGCGCCATATTTGGGGTTCCTTTGGGCCAACCCGTCGTTACTAATTGAAAGCGGTATCACCGTGCGTCACTACGATGTAAAGTGATACAAAGACTTCCGCGGCGATTTATGGTGCAAAACCGGCTACTCAAGCGAACCGGGGGCGGCAACCAATTGGGGAAAACGGTAACGGAGGTCCGCTACAGCCATTCCCCCAACCAGAAATCGCGGAGTTTCCCCTTCGATTTCAAAGCGCGCCGGATCGTGACGCACCGCGCTTTCAGCCAGAGAACGCCTCCGCATAGGTCGCCTCGATCCTTGCAACTTCGTCCTCGGTCAATTCGGCGAATTCCCGTTCCCGTGCGCGATTAGAAAGCGTGCCGTCGTTCTGCCGGAGAAAGCGAAACAGGAGATCGACCGTGCTGTCCGGCATGTCGACGATGTCCTCAACCTGCCGTCTGAAGCTGTCATAGCCCTTTAAAAAACTGGTCTCGGCGGGAAGGTCCAGATAATATGAAAACGCTGCATCGATCGAAGGCGCTAAGGATTGCGTCTTTGTTGAACTTTGCAGGTTCGAAAGTAACTTGGTCTAATTCGGCGAGAGTTGGGCCACTCGGCCAGTGATGCTCGCTGCCCGCTTTTCAACATCCGGCGGGAGTTTCGTCGCCAGCTAGATGGCTTGGAGGGGTAACTATGAGCGCGAGAATGAAGTCTTTTTTGGACGTCGGTTTTGCGGCGCTTTGCCTATTCTTGCTGTCAACATCTGCGGTGATATCCCAGGTGGTCCAGACCTCCCCGGATGTGTTTCAGGCGAGCAAGCACGCATTGTCCCCGCCGATACGGGATATCAACCCCACTCTGCCAGTGCCCGGGCCTCCGCGGGTGATACAGCACGCGGAACACCCGCTGGAGATCACTCCCGCCCAACGGGACCCTGTCCTCCAAACCTCTCCCGGCCAACCGTTCGCAGCCTTTGGTTCGAGTTTTGACGGCGTCTACGACGCTTCCCAGGCCGCCGTGAGCGGCGTCCTCTTTGCGCCTCCTGACACGAATGGAGCGGTAGGAGCGACTCAGCTGGTAGCCGGAAAGCCTGTGCACCAGTATGTGCAATGGGTCAATTATGCCTTTGCGGTGTTTGATAAAACCACGGGGACAATATCGAAGGGTCCAATCGCCGGAAACGCCTTGTGGGCCAACTTAGGCGGCCAATGTGCAAGCAACAATAGCGGCGATCAGATCGCCCAATACGACAAAGTCGCTAACCGGTGGGTCATGATGCAGCCCGTCTTCACTAAACCATTTAAAATATGCATCGCTGTTTCGACCACCGCCGACGCCACAGGCACCTATAATGAATATGAGTTTACGATGCCCGGTTTTCCTGATTATCCCAAATTGGGGATCTGGCCGGACGGCTATTACGTGTCGATCAACCTCTATAATAATGGGATCGGCGCTGGGGGCAAGTTTCAGGGGGCCTATGTCTGCGCCCTCAATCGCAACGCCCTGCTTGCGGGCAATCCAGCTCCAACAATCATATGCTTTCAGCTTAGCGCGAGCTACCAGAGTCTATTGCCCGCGGACTTCGACGGAAGCACGCAGCCTCCGACAAACCCACCCTCACCGAATTTCTTTTTAAATCTCGGGACGAATGCGCTGAACTTCTGGAAGTTCTACGCGGATTTTAGCCAGCCAAGCAAATCGACCATCACAGTACCGACAAGTATCCCCGTAGCTAATTTCGCTGAAGCCTGTGGCGGTGGGGGCGCAAACGGCAGTGCAGGCGGGAATTGCATACCACAGCTGGGGACAAATCGGCTGCTCGAGGCGCTTGGCGACCGACTGATGTATCGTCTAGCTTATAGAAACTTCGGGGACCATGAGGCGTTGGTTGTAAATCACTCGGTGACCGCAGGATCGGGCGTCGGAGTGCGCTGGTATGAACTGCGAACTTTGCCGGTAAACGGCGTATATCCTCCAATGGAGAACGCGACACCACAAGTCTTTCAAAGCGGCACTTTTGCCTCGGATGGGAACTTCCGCTGGATGGGCAGTGTGGCGATGGACAAGTTCGGAGACATGGCGGTTGGCTACAGCCTCTCCAGCAGCAACATCCACCCTAATATTGGCATCACGGGCCGGATCCCGACGGACACCTCGGGCACGCTCGAGGCGGAAAAACTTCTCAATCCTTCTTTACCACTACCAGGGGGCTCCCAGCTAAACATTAGTAATTGGGGCGACTACAGCAGCATGAGAGTCGATCCCGACGACGACTGCACGTTTTGGTACACGACGGAATATGTGCAGACGGATGGTAAGTTTAACTGGCGCACTCGCATTGCGTCCTTCAAGTTCCCGTCATGCAGCGCACCGGCGACGCAGCTAAAACCATAAAAGTGGGTGAAAGGAGAAGGCTGACTTCGCTCAGCGAAAGTTATGCGCCGCAACTGGACATAACATATCTTAGAACAGTATCGGAGACTTGGCTTCGTTCGAATGCCAAAGATGACGAAGACGCGGACTTGCCCCTTGCTCGTCTCTGTGTCCCTGCGTATGCGCGCGGTCGCGTAGGCGTCGATATTGAACTGGGTCAGCCCCCGGAAAGCCCATAATGACTTAAGCATGAGCGTCCGCAAATGGCGCGACTCGGACCTGCCATAATGTCCGCTATCCTGTCGTTATAAGGGGTGTTCGCAGTGACTCTTGGGCGCACAAGATTTAACAATGAACTGTGGACTTCGATGTCGCCATTGTAGTCAATAAGCCCCAGTTTTCGAATTTGGTCATGAAAAAACTCACCCGGGATCGGGTGGTGCCGATCATCTCCGCGAAGTCTTCCTGGCTGACCTTGGGAATAACCGCCTCTGGTTTCCCTTCCTTTCCAAAGTTCGCCAACAGCACAAGAAGGCGCGCCAAGCGCTCTTCGCTGGAATTGAAAAGCTGATCGACGAGATCTACTTCAGACCGGTGAGAACGAGGCGTTACTCATTATCCCGCCAACCCAATCGTAAACGACTCGTTATGCCATCCGTACCCAGAGTCCCGACAGCCTGGCGTTGGCCGAACAAAGCACGCGCATGGCCGCCCGCGCGCCTACCATTCGGGCACGTCATAAAGGAGCAGTTCAACAAGCTTACGCGCGTCGCCAACGCGAAACATTGGCCCGAACAAATACAAGCGTGAAGGACTGCGGTTTACCCCCTAAAACGCGCGCAATGCTCCCCCATTTAGAGCCAACTATTTGAAAAGAGCTCTATTGCGCTCCTTATCGGCTATGCTCGACCACATGCAGTGACCTGGGCAGGAACCTACGAAATAAAGGACGCGACAGCGGCTGATCGTAAGCGTCAACGAAATAGGGGACTATGATATGAAACGTCGTGATTTCAACCGCTTCGCGCTCGGCATTGGTCTCAGCCCGATACTCGCAAATGCCCAAGTAGTCGGGCAAACAGAAACCTTCGCGCAACCGCCATCGAAGAACGTAGTGGCAGACCATCCGATGGCAGCAGTGCGCAAGTACGTCGATGCCTTCAACCAAGGTGATGCCGCGGTGATGGCGTCGACTTTCGCCGTCCCGGGGTCGATCCTTGATGGGATGGCCCCGCACGTTTGGCAGGGGCCAACAGCGACGCAGGATTGGTACAGAGATGTATTGGTTGAGGGTAAGCAACATGGTGCTTCGGATTATTTCATCACTCTGGGCGAGCCATTGCACAACACCGTCACCGGCGACAGCGCGTATGTGGTCGTTCCCGCAACCATGACGTTCAATGTGCGCGGCGAGCAGGTTACGCAATCCGGCGCAGTATTTACAGTGGCGCTTCGCAAGCTCTCCGAAGGGTGGCGGATAGCGGCCTGGGCCTGGGCGAAAGGCACCCCTCGATAACAACATGCCGTGCGGTCAGACTGGTCATTCGGGCAGACGAGGCCACGGCACTACCAGATGCCTAGATGATTGCGGCGAGATGTCATGCTTGAACTCGATGATTTCCAGCACATTCTCATAACCCGTGTGCCAGCGCTCACGGGTATGAGTTCCATTCGTTTCGCCAGGCTGCTCAGGGACGAGCAGAACCCGCGCGGCACGCCCCTCCTGCGGGTACGGTGCGACCCGCCGGGTCCGACTGCTTGCTGCGTTGCACATGGCGCCAAGTGGCGCATAGCAGCGGTAGATCGAACTTCCGCAATGGGTCGATACTGTTGAAAAACTCCGAAAAGAGTGTGCCGCAAAAATTCGTCCAAATGCCATTATGAGCAAAAATCGGCGCTCAATGCCATCGCAATGCAGCTACGGTGGTCTCTGGCTGCTTGCACCTCAACTTCCGCGCCCCCCAAATCTCTTTTCGATCCTCAAGCGTGCGGCCCTCCAAATTTTTACTGGTCGCCGAAAACATAGTTTTTCAACGGTATCCGCCACAAGCAGACATTGCAATTTGCGGCGTCCTACCTCGCAACCCGATCGGGTGGGCTTCTTGCTCGTCATCGCGCCCTCCGGACGCACAAACTCAAAATCCAAGCGGACCTCCAGACCATGAATGAGGTGCGACCTGACATTTCTAATTTACCCTTCGGGACCTGGCAGGTTAGTAGTTGTCTGATTTGCAACCCGCAGCTTCGAAGAGCCCTTTCACTTACTCAAGCTCCCATATGACGTGCCCCCGCAATTTAATCCAAGTTAGACTGGAGTCTGGCCTTTTGAGGAGGGTCAGAGGATGAAGCGCGAGCGATTTACCGAAGAGCAGATTATCGGGAGCACCAGCTCGGTGTGAAGACGGCCGATGTGTGCCGCAAGCACCGAGGCAACCTTCGACAAGTGGAAGAGCAAATACGGCATGGAGGTATCCGAAGCCAAGCGGCTAAAAGCGCTTGATAATCCGCCAAAAAGCGAGCCGGGTAGAAGGCGGAGAGAAAAAGATGTAGGAGATCTTCGGTCTCCTTTGATTAGGCGAGGATCTCTTGTGGAGAGGAACAATGAACGACTTTACCCCGCGACGAGATATTCAAGCCATCTCCCACGTCAACGTCGTCGTGGACGACATCGAGGTCGCCACCGAGTTCTACCGCACCGTGCTCGGCTTTGAGCAGGCTGCCAACGCCCACGGTCCCATGGATTACCCGGGTGTGGATCTGGTCTCGTTCGCCCACGATGCCGGATTTGGCGACGGCCGGGTTAACCTGGACGTTCGCTTTCTGAAGCATCCTGAGGTAGGTGTCTATTTGGAACTGTTCACCTACCATCACCCCAAGGGTGACCAAACCATCCACCGCAGAAAGACGAACGATCTGGGCGGCATTCGCCACGTGGCGGTCGAAGTGCCGGACGCGGTGGCGGCCTACGCGTTCATCCGTTTTCAGCAGCAGGCGTACGGGAAAAGAGGCCTCCACATCGAGATCGTGGGCCAGGACCATATTCCCGAAGCGATCACCCCGTTTCCCTACAAGTTTTTCTACTGGATCGATCCCTGGGGCGTGCAGTGGGAAATGGAGCAAGGCCGCCCGGTCGACCGTGCAGTGAAAGGGATTGTTGGATGAGCCCGGACCCCTCCGGCGTTCACCAATCGCGGAGCGACTAGTCGTTCATGATCAGGCCTCCATTGACGTGCAGGGTTTGCCCCGTGATGTAGCCGCTGGCGTCCGAGGCGAGGAAGATCACTGTGCCGGCGAGATCCTCCGCGAGTTGCATGCGGCCGAGCGGAATGTACTTTTCGTACTCGAAGAGTTTGGCGCGGTGATCGGCGTGCATCGGCGTGTCGACTGCACCGGGAGCGATGGCATTGACCCGCACCCCCTTTGCAGCCACATCCTGCGCGGCAGCGCGCGTAAGGCTTTGCAACGCTGCCTTCGAAGAACAATAATCGACGCCGCCGCCATCCTGGTTGAACACGGAAGCCCGCGACGACCATGAGCTGCCAATGTTGATGACGCTGCCGCGTTTCGCCTTGACCATCTCCGGCAGCACGGCGCGCATGATCCGCATCGGCGCGCGCACATTGACCGCATAGATATTGTCCCACACCGCGTCCTCGACGGTGAGCATGTCGGCGAAGGTCATTAAGCCCGCATTGTTGATCAGCACGTCGATGCGACCGCTCAAGTCCAGCGCCGCCTTGACCAGACGGTCCGGCGTGTCGTCGGCCGCAACGTCGCAGGCAACAGTGGTGACCTTACGGCCGATGGCCTCAATCTTGCTGGCGCCGACCTCAAGGTGCTCGGCGTTGCGCTCGGTCAGAACCAAGTCGCTCCCGGCATAGGCGAGCGCCTCGGCCAGAGCGAGGCCGATCCCCTGACCGGCGCCAGTAACGATGCTGCAGTAGCCGCTCAGGTCGAAAAGGTTCCGGGATATGTCGGGGACCGGGAGAGGCATGTGGTTTTCCTCCATATCAGCCGGCACTTGCCGGCGTCGGTTCCAAGGCGTGGGCGCTCGGTACCGCTTTCCGACACACCCGGGAAACACTTTAGCAGATGTTAATGGCTGCGTGAATCCGCGCAGCGCTTCAAATACGCGGCGAACCGCTTGCAGCTGCTGATATGGCTCCTCTGCGTGTGCGGGTTGAGCTTGCGCGCGCTCATGTCCTCGGTCATACGCTGGCGCAGCGGGTTGACGGAATCGGTACTCATGGGAACTCTCCGGAGTGAGGTTGACGACACCTCGATCAACTACAGCTATTCCCCGGAAATCGCCGCGTGCCAGGGCGGCCTGCGATGCTCCGTCGCCTGCCTTGCGGGGGCAAGGGTCAGGTCGTTGCCACGCGAATCTCGCCGTTTTGCGCCGTCGCCGTGCGCATAGCCGGCGTCGAATAGGCGCGCGCGCATGTGCCATTGCGGTCGACGATAATGAGACCGCCCTGTCCCTTAACCTTGGCGACCAGAAGCCATATCGCCGCGCCCGCCGCCTCGGCGGCGCTCATGCCGCGATATTCGATGAATAGCGCCGCCGTCCTCGCGAGCGAGGTGCGCAAAAGGTGCTCGCCGACGCCGGTGCAGGAAATCGCGCAACTCACGTTGTCTGCGTATGTTCCCGCGCCGATGACAGGCGAATCGCCGACGCGCCCGCGGCTCTGGTTGGTCACCCCGCCGGTGGAGGTCGCGGCGGCGAGATGACCCCATCTGTCGCGCGCGACGGCGCCGACGGTGCCGAGCTTGCCCTCCCCCTCTTGCGCATGGTCGAGCCCAATCGCTCGCCGCTTTTTAGCCTCCGTCTGTTCCACGACCCGCGCCTCGGTCAGGAAATATGCGGCGTCCTCGAACGGCAGTCCTTGCTCGCGGGCGAACCCCTCGGCGCCTTCGCCGATCAAAAAGACGTGGTCGCTTTTCTCCATGATGGCCCGGGCGAGCAGCACCGGGTTCCTCACTCCCGCCACGGCCGCAGCGGCGCCGGCGGCGAACCGATGACTTTTAGATAGGGGTGAGTAGACCGAGGGAGTTGCACCCTCGGCCCCTCGCAGAACCGGACGTGATCTTCTCAGATCATCCGGCTCCCATCATCCAGCCATTGGCGCATATCCCAATCTCCAATGGACAAAGGCTCGCGGGAACTGTTGCGCCAATCGGCCAAGGGCACGTCGCGCTCGGAGCT
>PEFW01000065.1 GCA_002890675.1 Candidatus Methylaffinis lahnbergensis | reverse complement strand
GTCGAGGGTTTTTTCGCGACCCTGACAAAGCGGCGATTGAAACGCGGCGTGTTCCGATCGATCGTCGATCTCCAAGCCGCGATCAACCGCTTCCTCGAAGAGTACAATCAACAGTCCAAACCCTTCGCTTGGACCGCCGATCCAAACAAAATCATCGCCGCTGTCAAACGAGGGCACCAAGTGTTAGATTCGATCCATTAGCCGTCGTGCTGGTAGCGGAAATAGAGCTAAACATGGTGACACTCCTCGTTTCGGGTTGAGCAACGATTGCGGAGTGAATGTATTCCCTGGAAATGAGATCTTGAATGCCAGTTCATCTAGTTTATATGCTCAAACGTCTCAAATTGAGGTTTCCATATGGTCGCCATAGATTGGCTCAGCCGACTTTTCGAATTGATGCCGGTGCGCGGCCGGCTCGATCTGCGCTGCTCCTATGGCGCGCCCTGGCGCATCGATCAGGGGCCCGGCGAGGTGAGCGAAATTCCGTATCACGCGGTTGTCGGCGGTTCGGCGGTGCTGGAAGATCCGGCTGGCGGACGGCCGCTGCAGTTGAAGGTCGGCGACATTCTGCTGCTTCCCGGAAATCCGCGGCACGTGTTGCATGACGGAAGCGGCGCGCCGCCGGTGCCGGCGCGAAATCGCCCAGCTCTTAATTTGACGATCAGCGAAAATGCCGGCACGGGCGAGCGGCTTGACCTGCTATGCGGCTACTTCGTCATTGCTCCGCCTCACGATCGCCTGATGCGCAACTATTTGCCGCCGCGTCTCGTGGTGCACGCAGGCGATTACCGCGCCGAGTCGGCACGCACCGGAACGGCAGCACAACTCGCCGGCCTAGTCTCGTTGATGCGCAGCGAGTCGGCAGCCGATCATCTCGGTGGCCGTGCGATGCTTAACGCGCTGTCGACGGCGATGTTCGCGCTGGTGTTGCGCCTTGCCAGCGAAGCGGATGACGCACCGGTGGGACTTCTTGCGCTCGCCGGTCATCCCCGTCTGGCGCCGGCGCTGGCGGCGCTGTTTAACGAGCCGGGGCGGGTGTGGTCGCTGCCGGAGCTTGCGCGACTTTGCAACATGTCGCGCGCGACGCTGGCGCGCCAGTTCCAGGAGAAGCTCGGACGATCGGCTAGTGATCTCTTGACCGACATCCGCATGACTGTTGCGGCCAATGAGTTGAAGAAACCATCCGTGTCCACCGGTGTAGTGGCGGATGCGGTCGGCTATCAGTCCGAGGCGGCATTCCAGCGCGCGTTCAAGAGCCACATGGGCGTGACTCCGGCCCAGTGGCGGAAAGCCCAGGAGGTATCCAGCGCCGATCTCTTCGCAATGCGCCGGTCTTCACCGAACGGAACGCGGCGCGACGCCGGCGCAGACGAAAGTCGGAATTCACCTGGCCCTCGGCAAGACGAGGACGGTGATCGCGAACGAGCTCGGCATGCAAGTCTCCACCGTTAGGGCTCTCACGTATAACCTCTATCAGACTCTCGATGTTCACAATTCCACCGAGCTCGGCACGAAGTGGCAATGGCGCAGCTTGACTTGCGGAGCGGCGGAAACCTTTGGTCAATTTCGACTTGAACTGGAATTCCTCTTGGCCCGGAAAAGCTCTAGAAACGGGAAACGCGAATCACGGACGGCGGGCGAAACACGTTTCGTTCCGCTCTCGCGCGGCGCTTTTTTGGGACCACGATGAAATTCACTCTGTCCTGGCTCAAGGATCATCTCGAGACCGATGCCCCTCTCGACCAGATCGTAGCAACGTTGACGAAAATCGGCCTCGAGGTCGAGCACGTCGACGACAAGGCTCTTGCGCTCAAGGATTTCGTCATCGCCCGCGTCGTCGAGGCGAAACCCCATCCCAATGCCGGCCGTCTGCGGGTTTGTCTCGTCGATGCCGGGGGCGCTGCCCCGGTGCAGGTCGTCTGCGGCGCGCCCAATGCGAGGGCCGGCATGAAGTCGGTATTTTGCGCGCCCGGAACCTATATTCCAGGCAAGCAGGTTACGCTCGGCAAGGGAGTTATCCGCGGCGTCGAGTCGAACGGCATGCTGTGTTCGGGCGGCGAACTCGAATTGTCCGATGACCATGACGGCATTCTCGATCTGCCGGACGCAGCCCCCGTCGGCGCGGCTTATGCGCAATGGGCATCACTCGATGACCCGCTCATCGAGATCGATCTTTTGCCCAACCGCCCCGATGCCGCGGGGATCAACGGAATTGCCCGCGACCTCGCGGCGGCGGGGCTCGGCAAGCTGAAGAGCGAGGCCGTGGCGCCGGTCGAGGGCGGGTTTTCATGTCCGGTCGCGGTCCGGCTCGATTTCGGGGAAAAGGACGCGCATCTCGCGCCCGCCTTCGCGCTGCGCCTCGTGAAAGGCGTCCGCAATGGGCAAAGTCCCGATTGGATGCAGAGGCGGCTCAAGGCGATCGGGCTGCGGCCGAACAATGCGCTCGTCGATATCACCAATTATCTCACCTTCGACCGCGCCCGGCCGTTGCACGTCTTCGACGCGAAAAAAGTGAAGGGGAACATTACTGTCCGCCGCGCGACGCCGGGCGAGGAACTGATCGCGCTTGACGGGCGGACCTACAGGCTCGACGCGGACATTGTGGTGATCGCCGATGACGCGGGCGTCGAATCCCTGGCCGGGATCATGGGCGGCCAAGCCTCTGGCTGCGACGCGGCGACGACGGACGTGCTGATCGAATCGGCCCTTTGGGATCCCGCGAATATCTCCCGCAGCGGACGCAGGCTAGGCATTAATTCGGACGCGAGCTACCGGTTCGAACGCGGCGTCGATCCGGCGTTCTGCCTTCCTGGGCTTGAGCTCGCGACACGGCTGGTGGTTGAACTGTGCGGCGGGGTTGTCTCGCAAATCACACTTGCTGGGCGGATTCCGCGGCCCGGTCACGGCATCGAGTTTCCCTGGAGCGAGATGAAGCGGCTGACCGGGCTCGAACTCGACCGTTCGGAAATGGCCGGCATACTCGCGCGCCTTGGGTTCGAGCTTACCAATTTTGCCGGCACCGCCGAAGAGGCGGTCGTGCATGCGCCCTCGTTCCGGCCCGACATCGAGGGCAAAGCCGATCTCGTCGAGGAAATCGTGCGAATCGCGGGGCTCGACCGCGTTGCGTCCGCGCCATTGCCGCGCGCGAACGGTCCACATCTCGCGGGACCCGTGCTGATGCCTTTGCAAAAGCGGGTGAGGAGCGCCAGACGGGCGCTTGCCGCCAACGGCCTCGTCGAAGCGGTGACTTGGTCCTTTGTTTCGCACCAGCGCGCACTGATGTTTGGCGGCGGCGCTTCTTCTCTCGCGCTCGCCAATCCGATTGCCCCGGAGCTTTCGGACATGCGGCCGAGCCTGCTGCCGGGTCTAATCGCGGCGGCCCAACGCAACGCCGACCGTGGCCATCGCGACGTCGCGCTTTTCGAGGTCGGGCAAATTTTCTTGAACGACGAAGCGGACGGTCAGAAGATCGCGGCCGGCGCGATCAGGCGCGGCATGGCGAAGGAAAAAGGAACCGGGAGGCACTGGTCGATGCCGTCCGCCGGAGTCGATCTCTTCGATGCCAAGGCCGACGCATTCGCGCTTCTTTCAGTGCTCGGCGTGCCGCCCAGCGGTTTGCAGCTCATTTCGGGCGGACCGGCATGGTTTCACCCTGGCCGCTCGGCCACCCTCCAATTGGGGCCAAAAAATGTCATTGGCGCGTTTGGCGAGGTCCATCCGCGCCACCTCGAAGCCCTTGGCGCCGAGGGGCCGGTCGCCGGTTTCGAGTTGCTCCTCAATGACATACCGTCGCCGAAATCGCGCTCCACAAAGACCAAACCGAAGCTCGAACTTCCAGAGTTCATGCCCGTGCAACGCGACTTTGCCTTCCTGGCCAATCGAACCGTGAAGGCGGCCGACATCCTGAAGGCGGCCGCGTCGGCCGAAAGGGCGCTCGTCGCGGACGCCAACGTTTTCGATGTCTATGAAGGCAAGGGCATACCCGAAGGGAAGAAATCGGTCGCCATATCCGTCACCTTGCAACCGCGCGAAAAAACCCTGACCGAGGCCGAGATCGACGCCGTGGCCGCCAAGATCGTCGCCGAGGTCGCGAAGAAAACCGGCGCTAGACTAAGAGGATAAACCCTTGCGATCCATTTTGACCACCGTATTCGTAGCCGCGCTGGTCGTGGTTCCGGCGCAATCGAAAGCCGCTCCGCGCAGCATCGACGACTGCGAAAAAATTCAGGCGGCGGACGCCTACAATCAGTGCCTGGCCTTGTTCGGTCCCCTCGCCCGCCGCCACGGCGCCGTCGGAGACGGCGTCAACGCGGATAGGCAGGACGCCGAGGCTACAACCGGAAACGTCCATTCCGACATGGCAATGGCGGGGGATTCGCATCACGGCCGCCGCCACGCGAGCAGTCATGGTTGGACGCGACACAGCTGGACGAGACATGGCCGTTGGCATAGTACCAGGACTGCCGGGCATCGGCATGGCAAAACCATAAAAATGGCGTTCAGGGTGGTTTCAGGCCACACGCGGCTGCGCTAGACAAGCCATCGAACAAATGACGATTAGAATTCGCGCAACTACTTATGCGAGATCACCACCTGCTCAATCGACGGTGGCAAAGGGTGAATCTCGCTGCGCGCAAAACCGGCGTTGCTGAACATCCGTTCTAACTCCGAAAACGTATAAGCGTCGCCGCTCGGGGTTCCAGCAAGCATCATCATGCTAAACCCCGCAGCCTCCGGCGGCGAGATGCGATCCTCGTTCGGCACAAACTCTAATGTCAAAGCGCGACCCCCGTCACCGAGGGCCGCCCGGACCTTTCGCAGCAGCGCTTCGCAAGTGGCCAGGTCAAAGTGGTGCAGGAAGTTCGTCAGCAGCACCAGATCGTACCCACTGCCATAGTCGACATCAAACGCGCTGCCTTCAATCGTACGGTAACGATCGCTGACCGCGGCATTGCGTGCGTTCTCTTTCGCGACTGCCAACACGGGCGCCCAATCCAACGCGACGATTTCCGCCTGCGGATTGTTTTTCGCAAAGGCGATTCCGTACAAACCATGGCCGGCGGCGATATCAAGAATCTTCAGATTGCGATCCGCCTTGTCGTCCACCAGTTTGGCCATCGACTGCGAAGGCATCGCCGTCATCGGGGCCATCGCGCGCGCAAACTTCACCCAGATGGGATGCTCCGGGGCCACCACGCCTTCCTCGGAGATAACGGCGCCGCCCTTTCTGACCGCCGCAGCCAGGTCCTTAAATCCGTCCGTTAGCATCGGCGACAGCAGAAAATCGATCGCGCCTCCGAGGTACGCCGGCGAGCGCTTATCAAGAAATACGGCGGAGTCTTTAGTCAAACTGTAACGCCCGCCGTCTTTCGCAAGAAACCCCATGATGCACAAGTAGTCGCAAAGGATGCGCATGCCGCGTTCTGACGTTTGACATCGCTTGGCGATCTCCAGAACGGCAGCGTTGCCTTCTCCGATCGCCGTGAAGACCTCGAGCTCGATCGCGGCCTTCAATGCTTCGGTGCGTTGATACGAGTTGATGGTCTGGAAGAACAACTGCGGTGTTGGTTGTTGCGTTGCCGGACTGGACATTGTAGCGTCCCTTTCTGAATGAATGCCTCGATCAACTTTGCTAACGATTAAATACACGCCAGGATAGTTATACCCTAACTCATTCGACCACCGCATTGCGGCTCCTGGCTATTTGCCGGCGAGGAATGCCCTCGCTGCCAGCAGCTCAGGCCGCGATAACACTCTGGCGCGGGGTTGCCAATTTGATTGGGACGCGCTCTCCGGTCTCGATTTCGCCGATGCGGGTTTGTCTGTCCGGCAATTGGGGCAGCGGGACGAAGCCGCGCCGCGTCCGGACAAGGCCATAGCGACAAGCTGGCGATCCGCGGCCTTGACCTGCCGCCAGCCTTTGAGCGGCGAAAACATCATTAAGAGATTTGCGGTGTTGTTGGGTTTCTACGCGTAATCGACCCGGGCTGAAAGGCGACCGGGGTTGCTTACGCGTCGTCGCCATGCGCGACCTCATTGATATTGATCGTTCTCATGTTGGAAAAGTCGATCGCGACGGGTTTTTTGTCTCTGGCGGCCACGACCTGCAATGTTTTTATCACATGTTCAAGCCTGCGGTAGGCTTCCTTGTACTCCTCCGTCGCGGTGGATAAGGCAAGGGGTTTCAGGCAATATTCGATGATTTCGCGGGGCCGGTCGAGTTTGTTCACCTTCATTGCTCCTTCACATACCGCCCTTTTCTCCTAACATAATCATGAAAATTAGCAAAAAACGCAACCACGTCCTGAACGTTGCGGCATCGCATGGATCTCGCCGGCCTTGTTGACCCCAGCCGCGTTGTTTTTGGTGCCCGCGCGAACAACCGCGAACATCAAGGAGCAGTTGCTCCTCGATCTCGTCTCTCGGGCCGTGGCGTCGCTCAACCTCGGTCTGGAAGCAATCTTCAATGCCTTGCGGGCCCGCGAGGAACTGGATCCCACCGGACTTGACGAAGGGTTTGCTCTGCCGCGCGCCCGTATCGCAAGTATGTTTCTTGCAAATATCGAGCAGCTGGCGCACCTGCCCGGCGCGGTCGGTCGGTGTTTTTTCCGCGCCAGCGTGAAGAATGGCGCAGTCGCGCACGATCTAAAGCATGCGCCACCCCGGCAACACATTGTAGCTGGACGCGCAATCGCCGACAATCGGGCCGGCTGCAGCCGCGGGTAAGGATAGGACGGGTCTGGAATCGAATCGTAGTTTCTTTGCCGTTCGCGCGATTGAATCCGAAATCGCGGCTTGGTCAAATGTGGGCGCACCTGTTACTTTCATCCTGATGCCGTAATTGGGACAGTGGCAATTTGCCGAATGAAGCATGCGTCTGTGCATCAGTCCAGTTTGACACCGTCCCGGCGGCATAGCGAGGCGCCGGGAAAATCGGCGATGCCGGACCCGGCTACATCAAGGGACGCCGGACGCGAAGCCCGACCTGCCCCATGACTCGCCGCGGGCCTCACGATCCAGCCCCCCAAGTCAATTGAGTTGTCCGAGATTTCTGGTTATGGCGCAACGCGGGCCAAATTCGTATGGACCCGCTGCCTTCGGTCCGCTGCCCTCACCGGGGCGTCTCGAACCAAGACTTGGAGTCTCATTGCAGCGGCCGGTGAGGCCGGTAGACCGGCGCGGCTGGAGACGCCCTCCCGCACGCCGGACCGCTGACGCCAGGGGCGCACGGAACCTGGGTCGGCGAGCAATGAGCGCAGCTAGAACATTCCCGGCAATGAAACAAATTTATCTGGGGTACGACGACAGGACCATAAGATCCAAGTAGTGGTGGGCAAACCCCAAAAGCCCGTGAAAGCTAAAACTTCCAAAGACGACCGCAATTATAAGAATGATTAAGTGGACAACGGATCGAGATTCTATTTTTACAAAACTATATATGGCGGACACTAAAAAAACAAAGCCAAAACCCAAGGGGATCGTTGAATAGGTCAAGGCGTCCTCTTTAGGCATATCTAAAACTCGCCATGGATGGACGAGCACAAGGAAAAAAAAGTGGCTCAAAAAGCTAACGACGGTCAGCGCGGAGCTTATGACAAGCGCTCGCTCGGGAGAGAGCGGTAAAAATGGGAAAGGTTTCTCTGGCTTCTCGGGCGCGTTGGGCGGGTTGGGCGCCCGCCCCCCGGCCTGTCTCCGCCGCTCGCTGCTGCCGCTTCCTGGCTTTGTCATCCGGCATTCCCGAGATTGTCGAGGCCCGCCGGGCCTCGTTTCCAATTGATACGCCCCATATAAAGCTAAAGGCGGGGATAGGAAAGGGCGCTGTCGCCGTGACGCCGGGTTTGCATGACGCTGATCATTCTCGACGATACGGACACCGCCGTCCAAAATTTAGCCGGAAAAACCAGCTTACAATGGAAGCCGCCAAGGCCAGAGGATATTGCAGCATGATTCGATTCGACAAACCCTTGCTCTTCATGGGCGCAACCAATCTGGCGGTCAATCTGTTTGTGGCGTTTGTTGCGGTTGCCGCTCGCGCGGAGACCGCGGTAGCTCAAGACGCCCAGTTGGTCCGGTTGGACGCGCAAATCGCGGTGGCCCGAAACGAGATTCACATCGCGCAAGGATATGGCCGTCCGCCTGGCGAAATCGGCGCGCCCGCGGAAAATCCTTACGACGGGGAGCCGGAGGCCGGAACGCAACCGGATTCAGCGGGTCTCCTTGTCCGGATCGGACGGCTCGAAAGCCAGATGCGGCAAATCAATGGGCAAATCGAACAGATGCAGTTCGAGACCGGCAGACTCGCGGAACAACTCAAGAAATTCCAGGAGGATGCCGATTTCCGCCTTCGCGAGGGCGGCGCGCAGGGCGCTCCCGCGGCCAAACCCCCGCAGAGGCGCACCGAAGCACCCGAAACCCAAATCAATGGGGACGACCGGGGCCAGCCACACGGCGCCGCTACCACACCCTCCCGCGCAAAAGGGCGTGGCGACGCTTTCGATCCATCCCAAAATCCCGGCGCCCCTGGAGCTCCCCGCCCGCTGGGCAGCCTCGCCCCAGCAGCGAGCACGAACCCGGCGGGCGGGCACCCTAACGAGAGCGGTCCGGCAGGCCTCGATCGAAACGAACCCGGCGCGCCGCTAGATCTCTCCAATGGCCACTCCGGCATAGCGGGGCCGCCAACAACCACGCCAACGCCTCCGATGGCCTCGGCCAGCGTCCAGCCACCGGCGTCCGGGATCACCATGCCGGGCGGCACGGTCATCGCCGCGGCGCCCAATTCCGCGAAAGAGGAGTTCGACATTGCTTTAGGCTACTTCAAACAAAGAGCATATGAAAACGCGGAAAAGGGCTTTGCCGGGTTCCTTGAAAAGAATCCCAAGAACAAATTGGCTTCCGACGCGATCTATTATCTCGGCGAGAGCTTCTACCAGCGCGGCCGGCAGCCCGAGGCGGCCGAACAATATCTGAAGATATCGACCCAATACGCCAATTCGCCGCGCGCGCCGGAAGCTCTCTTGCGCCTCGGCCAGTCGTTGAACGCCCTTGGCGCCAAGGATCAAGCCTGCGCGACCTATGGCGAAATCGCGCGGAAATATCCAAACGCTCCGGCCACGGTCAAGATAGGCGCCGATCGGGAGGCGAAGCGCGCCCAATGCTGATGGGCGAGAGACCTGATCTGGCCAAGCCTTACGCGAACCTTGCCCGCAAGCGCCGCGCCAGGCCCGCCAAAACACCCGCCCCCGCGCCTGCCGGGGCGCGGTTCTCCAGCACGGACATTGTAGCTCTTTTCAGCCCTTGGGAGGCAGCACGGGGAATCGTTCTCGGCGTTTCCGGCGGCCCCGATTCGGTCGCCCTGATGCTGCTCGCGGCGGAGTGGGCGCGCGGGCGCGCCGCGAGGCCGCCGCTTTATGTCGCGACCGTCGACCACGGATTACGCAAAAACTCGCGCGGCGAGGCCGAAATGGTCGCCCGCTGGGCCGCCGGTCTTGCGCTGCCGCACGCCATTCTGGTCTGGGACGGCGTCAAGCCAAAATCCAGAATTCAGGAGCGCGCCCGCGAGGCCCGCTATCAACTGTTGTTCGAATACGCGGCCAGGATCGGCGCCGATCACGTCATGACCGCGCACCACGCCGACGATCAAGCCGAAACGATTCTGTTCCGGCTGCTGCGCGGCAGCGGCGTTTCGGGGCTCGCCGGCATGACAAGTGCCAGCGAACGAAGCGGGCTGGTCCTTGCCCGCCCCTTGCTGGCCCATGCCAAGGCGGACCTCGCCGCCTTTTGCGAATCGAGGGCGCATCCTTTTTTCGATGACCCTTCGAACGACGATCCGGTTTATGCGAGAACCAGGATGCGGCGCCTTGGCCGCCTGCTCGCGGACGAAGGTCTCGGCCGCGCCGCTTTGCTGAAGCTCGGCCGCCGGGCCGCCAGGGCGGACGCCGCGCTTGCCGCCCACGCGGGCGCGGTCCGTGGCGGTCTCGCGGCGCAGCGTGAGCCAGGCGGATTTAGGGCGGACATATCGGCGCTCGCGGACGAGTCGGAAGAGATTCTTTTACGAATTCTTACCGATGAACTTAAATTGATAAATGGTGGCAAGCCGCTTCGCTTCGAACGGCTCGAAGCTCTGACGCTGCGGTTCGGCCAGGCGCTGCGCGCCGGGATCGCCTTCACGGCAACCTTGGGCGGGGCGGCGTTGCGGCTGCAAGGCAACCGTACTCTTGTCATTGTGAAGGAAGGCGCGCGCAGCGGCGCGGCCAGGAAAACCCACCCGGAGTCGTCGGGGCGGGGTCCCGAGAGCGAAGTAAGGCTCACTTGAGAGTGATGGAAACTCACTTGGCAAGCGCGCAAACCAGGCATACATTAAACGAACGCCCAATTCGCAGCGGGTGCTGTTTCAACCGGTGACGGCCCTTGGGCCGGAACGATGTTTAGCGGGAACGAAGATGAATCCGAACTTCCGGAATTTCGCCCTTTGGGTAATCATTATCCTGCTTGTCGTTGCGCTCGTCATGCTGTTTCAAAACCCTGGGCAGCGGGTTCCGTCGCAAGACATCGCCTTTAGCCAGCTTTTGAACGACGTCGACCAAGGCGATGTCCGCGAGGTCACGATCGCAGGCAACGAGATCACCGGTCATTTCAAGGACAATCGCGCCTTTTCGACCTATGCGCCAAACGACCCGACGCTGGTCCAGAGCCTGTATAAGAAAAACGTGTCGATCACGGCCAAGCCGCCGTCGGAAAACACCAATTGGTTGATGACGCTTCTCGTCAACGGGCTGCCGCTAATTGCCATCCTCGGCATCTGGATCTTTCTTTCCCGGCAAATGCAGGGCGCTGGCGGCAAAGCCATGGGATTTGGCAAGTCCAAGGCGAAACTCCTGACCGAGGCGCATGGGCGATTTACGTTCGAGGACGTCGCCGGCGTCGACGAGGCCAAGGAAGACCTCCAGGAAATTGTCGAATTCCTGCGCGATCCGCAACGGTTCCAGAAGCTTGGCGGGCGAATCCCACGCGGCGTTTTGCTTGTCGGCCCGCCCGGGACCGGCAAGACGCTGCTTGCGCGCGCCATCGCGGGGGAAGCCAACGTGCCCTTCTTTACGATTTCCGGATCGGATTTCGTGGAAATGTTCGTCGGCGTCGGGGCGAGCCGCGTCCGCGACATGTTCGAGCAGGCCAAGAAGAACTCGCCTTGCATTGTCTTCATCGATGAAATCGACGCCGTTGGCCGGCATCGCGGCGCCGGCCTCGGGGGTGGCAACGACGAACGCGAACAAACCTTGAACCAGCTCCTCGTCGAGATGGACGGTTTCGAGCCGAACGAGAGCATCATCCTGATCGCGGCGACAAACCGTCCCGACGTGCTCGATCCGGCGCTTCTCCGCCCCGGCCGCTTCGACCGCCAGATTGTCGTGTCGAACCCCGATATCGTCGGGCGCGAGCGCATCCTCAAGGTGCATGTCCGCAAAGTTCCCCTCGCGCCGGACGTCGATTTGCGGACGGTGGCGCGCGGCACGCCCGGCTTTTCCGGTGCCGACCTCATGAATCTCGTCAACGAGGCGGCATTGCTGGCGGCAAGGCGCGCCAAGCGTTTCGTCACCATGTCCGAGTTCGAGGATTCGAAAGACAAGATCATGATGGGCGCCGAGCGCCGCACCATGGTCATGACCGAGCAAGAGAAAATGCTGACCGCCTATCACGAGGGTGGGCACGCGATCGTCGCCCTCAATGTTCCGGCCACCGACCCGGTGCATAAAGCGACCATCATTCCGCGCGGGCGAGCCCTCGGCATGGTCATGCAGCTCCCCGAACGCGACAAGCTTTCGATGAGCTACGAACAGATGACATCGCGGCTTGCCATCTGCATGGGCGGCCGGGTTGCCGAGGAAATCATCTTCGGCAAGGAGAAGATAACGTCAGGCGCGCAATCCGACATCGAGGCGGCGACCAAGCTCGCCCGCGCCATGGTGACGCGCTGGGGCTTCTCCGAGGAGCTTGGCACCGTCACGTACGGTGAAAATCAGGAGGAGGTTTTTCTCGGTTATACCATGGGGCGGCAGCAAACCATTTCCGAGGCCACCGCCCGGAAAATCGACGCCGAAGTGCGCCGCCTGGTCGAGGCGGGTCTCGCCGAAGCAACCCGGATCATTTCCGAAAAGCGCCAAGATCTCGAAACTCTCGCCAAAGGTCTCCTCGAATATGAGACACTTACCGGCGGAGAGATCATCGAGCTTTTGAAGGGGCATGCTCCGGTGCGCGATACAAGCGACGATCACGAGCCGCCGTTGCGTGGCTCTCCTGTCCCGACCACCGGCGTCGTGCGGCCGAAGCCTGGCCCGGAGCCAGGCGGACTGGAGCCGCAGCCGCAAGCATGAGCGCGCGCCTCCCCGCGAGGCGGTACGATTGAACTGCGGGCGTGTTTTCCGCTTCCGCCGCGGCAAGCGGAAAATATGTGCGCGCCGTGGCGTGCGTGCCAATTATTTGCGTGCGGACAAGCGGCGAGCGCCTAACAAAATAACCGCCAGTTTTTTTGCTTTTCTGATTGACGTGCCGCGCGCCGGTTCGAATCCGTCCTTAATGATCCGCCGGACGATAAAGGGCGCGTTTACTCGGGCAACGCCATCACCATCACTGCCGGCGCGACCGACAGCGGTCGTTGCAGGCGTCCTCAGCAAGGTCACGGCGAACAATAATAGTATCGACGGAATCATTGTAGACATCGGGGTAACGACTGCGGCATCGCTCAATGTCACTGTCGTCGATAGCGTGGCTGCAAACAACTCCGGTAATGTTGTCGAAGCGAGCGGCGGGCCCGGCCTCGTCGTCATGCTGCGTAATATCGTTGCCCGCAACAACGGTACCGGACTCGCGGTAGACGCGATCGCCATTCTTCTAGTCGCGCATTCGGTAGTCATGAGGAATGGTACTGGAGTGACGACGAGCGGCGGCACGATAACCTATGGCGACAACGACATCAATTACAACACGATTGATAATTTCAGCGCTCTGACTACGATCGCCATGCATTGACGCCCCTCCGCGCCGGAGGGGCGTTCCGGCGCTCCGCCCAATGCGCCGCAGGGCCGTCCTTGTCGCGGCGCCAACTACCGGGGTAGAGCGGCCGCAAACGGGTCATAGTGCATCGCCGCCGTTTCGTGTATGCTGTTCCGGCAACGCTACCCTACGCGATCGCTTCGCCCGCGTTGCGTGGACGGCATTCCATGACCAAGATCAAATCATTATTACAAGCCATCGCCGGGGCGCTTCTCGCCTGCGGCCTTTCCGCCGCGCCAGCGCAGGCAGGACCAAACCGGACTTTTGTTTCCGGAACGGGAACCGATAGTGGAACCTGCACGCGCGCCGCGCCGTGCCTGACATTTGCCTTCGCGCTCACCCAGACAAACGCCGGCGGCGAGATCGACGTGCTCGACCCGGCCGACTATGGCCCGGTGATCATCGGCAAGGCGATCAGCATCGTCAACGACGGAGTCGGAGTCGCGTCCATCGGGGTTTCCTCGGGCAATGCCATCACCATCAATGTCGGCCCGAACGACAGCGTTCATTTGAGCGGCCTGACCATCGACGGATTTGGTGTGGGAGTTAACAGCGCGCAAAACGGCATCCTGTTCAACAAGGGCGGGAACCTCGCCATCGAAAACTGCGTCGTCCGCGGTTTTTTCTTTGCCGGGATTAATATCGAGCCCAGGACCAACACGCCGAGCAGTGTCTCGGTGTCGAATACGATTGCTTCCAATAACGGCAGGGGAATCATCTTCATACCCATCGGATCGGCGACCGTCAAAGGCGTGCTTAGCAATGTCAAGACGAACAATAATTTCAATGGAATCCTTGTGAATGGCGAGACGACGACGGGGCCATCGCTTAATGTCACCATCGTCGACAGCGAGTCTTCCAACAACGGCTTTTTCGGCGTCAGGGCGGTCTCCGCGTCCGGCAATGCGCCAACCGCCGTCATGCTGCGCAACTCCATTGCCATCAACAACGGTTTCGGACTTGTCTCGGACAAGAATGCCATTCTTCGGGTCGTGCGTTCGGTGGTCACCGGGAACGCTGCCGGAGTCGCCGGAGGCTCCACTGGCGGCATGCTAGATAGCTACGGCGACAACGACATCGATGGCAACACGACCAACAACACGGGCGTTCTAACCGGGATCCCCACGAATTGACGAGCCCTCCGCGTCGAAAGGGCATCTCCGGCGCTCCGCCCGGCATTCCGCGGGCGTCCTCGCTCGTCGCGCCAGGTCTCGCTTCGGCGCGTCCAGGTTAAAGCACCACGACCCGCGTGCCTACCTTGACCCGCTCATAGAGATCGATGGCATCGGCGTTCATCATCCTTATGCAGCCGGAGGAGACCGCCTTGCCGATCGAATCCGGCTCGTTGGTGCCGTGGATGCGAAACAGGGTGTCCTTGGTGCCTTGGAACAGATAAAGCGCGCGGGCGCCGAGCGGGTTTTCGAGCCCGCCGTCCATCTCCTCCGGCAAATCGGGGCGGCGCTGCAGCATTTGCTTGGGCGGAATCCAGCGCGGCCATTCGGATTTGCGGCCGACGCGCGCGACGCCCTTCCACGCGAACCCCTGGCGGCCGACGCCGATTCCATATTGAATGGCGCCGCCGCCTGGCTGCACAAGGTACAAATGCCGCGAGCCTGTGTCGATCACGATCGTGCCCGCCGGCTCGTTCGTCGGGTTTTGTACCATCGCGGCGGTTTTCTGATTGAAATCGACGCCGAGTTCGAGATCGTCGGTGCCATAGGATTGGCCGCGCGGCCCTGACGCATAGGGGTCTTCATAATAGGGCGCGCCATAGGCGTAGGGGCGGCCGCGGTAACCCGGTGCGCCCGGGTAGTCGGAATAACCGTCTGGATAGGCCGGATAACCGTAAGACGGATAGCCAGGATAGGCTTGATAGCCGCCATAATAGCGCCATTGCGCGAATGCCGGCCCAGCCGGAATCAGCAGGACCAAGGCCAGGACGAGCCCGGCTGCCCGCGCAGCGCCGTCTTGTTTTGCACGCATTTGAGCCTCGGGATTCGCTGACAACTTATCAAATGGCGCATGATTCTCTAAAAAAACGGCAAAATCGGGCCGCGGCATTCGACGGTTTTTGCGCCGGCTCGCCGCCGTTGAATGAAAAAATCAACCGGTTTGGCAAGATGCCAAACCGGTCTTATCTCGCATCAGACGATTGGCAAGCGATCAGAGCACGACTACTGGCGTGCCGACCTTGACCCTCGAATAAAGATCGACGACGTCGTTGTTGAGGAGGCGGACGCAGCCGGAAGAGACCGCGCGGCCAATCGTAGCTGGCTCGTTGGTGCCGTGAATACGAAACATCGTGTCGCCATGGCTGTTGTAGAGATACATGGCGCGGGCGCCGAGCGGATTGGCAAGTCCGCCTTCCATGACGCGCGGCAGATCCGGGCGGCGTAACAACATGGCGGCAGGGGGCGTCCAGGTAGGCCATTCGGCGCGGCGGCCGATATGGGCGCGCCCAGACCACCCAAAGCCCTCGCGTCCGACCCCGACCGCATAGCGCATCGCTTTGCCATCTTCCATCGACAGATAGAGATATCGATCCTTGGTGTCGATGGTAATCGTGCCGGCGCGCGCATGTGTTGGATCGGCGACCAACGTGCGAGTCGGTTGCACCTCGCGCTGGATATCAATTGGCAGGCTCACCGGCTGGACTTGACGATTCATGAGCCCCGAGGGCGAGCCGCCATCGAAGGCTTGCGCGCCAGTCGCGAGGAGCGCGGCAAAACCGGCCGCCGCGAATAGATGAGTTGTCGAGAAGTTGAACATTGGTTTGGCACCCCGTCCGTCAGCCATGCTGAGATTTGTCGTATAGTTAATGCGCGGTTAACGCGCGAGCCCTGCGGTTCGTTCCATCGCGAGAACGCGCTTAAGTAATTTTTCGCGGCGGGCGGCACGGAATGGCGCGGATGTTTTTTCCGTCGCGTCAGTTTCTCGGCCAGGAAAAATCGTCCGCTCGGCCGGGCTTCGGGGCGAGTGGCCTGCCCTGTTGCAAGGTTTGCTCGATCAAAGTCCGCGCGGTGTTGTTCGCTGTTCCAGCGGTTGCCGTCCGCGTGGCGAGTTCGCCGCCTGGGGCGAGCACGGGGCCGGTCAAAGGCAGGATAGGCCCGGCAACCGGTTTTTGCGCGGGCGGGGCCTCGCTCCCCGGCAACGCCGGATTCGAAGGCATTCCCGCGTCATCCGGGTTTGCGACGTTCGCCACGTTCGGGGCGGTGCCTGGCGGCATGCCCGGCTCGCTCTTTGGCCCCGCCTCATCGAGATTGCGGCGGATCCCAGGTTCGACAAAATTGGCGAGCTTGCGCGCCCCCGCCTTGGTGAAATGGACCCCGTCGGCGGCGCGCAACCGCACGGTCTGACCGTTGATGTCTGGGCCAATAGCACTGTATTGACCGGCCTCGTCGGCGAAGGCCTCCCATATGTCGATGTAGGTGGCGCCCGTCTTTTCGGCGTAGGCGCGATAGAATTCATTGAAGGCCTGCGCATCCTCGGCAAGCCGCTCGCCTCTCATGATCGGCAGGCCGACCCAGACGAGTGGAATTTTCTTGTCGCGGAACATCGCCGCGATCGTCTCGATCCGTTGGGTGTAGGCCGCCTGCCATTCCGGCGAGCGCGACTCGTAGCTGCCATTGGCGTCGCGCAACGGCTGCCGGTCGTTGCTGCCGATCAACATGACCGCAAAATCGATTTTCTCGCCGCTCGCGAGCATGTCCTGCGTGGCCTTGGTCCAATCGAAAAAATCGTCGCGGACGAGACCTGAGTCTTCTTTTGCCTTGCGCAAGATGGCGACCTCCGGCCGGTTCTCGAACGCTTGGGTTAGTCCCTGCGCCAGCATCTGGGCGAGGCTGTCGCCGAGGACCGCGACGAAATAGGAAGGCGCGACGGCGGGCTTGGCTGGTCTATTTGCGATAGCTTTTTCCGCCGGGCGGTTTGACCTCAGCCGCTCCCGATGGGATTGCGGCGCGGCTCGGTGGATTTCCGGCCGTGGTGTCGCGGCGCGGCGCGGCGGCGGATTTGGCTGGAACAATTGCTCGAACCAGGCAAAAGGGTTTGTTTGCGCAAGCGCGGGCAGGCTGCCTGGCAGAAACAGCAAAAATGCGATTGCCGCAAGCGCGGCGGCGGCCGGCTTCGGCAAAAGCCATGCCCGCCACGCGCGATCCTCCGGTCCGAAATTTTTCGCCATGCGGGCCACTCTACCACACCAAAGCCTTGGAAGCACGCGGCGTCGTGGCGGCGGTCCGGATTTCGCTCCCATGGTCATAACCCCCAGCGGAGAACAATTGAAAAAGCTCTCGGGTTCCGTGCTTTTGGGAGGACTCGATGACCCGCGCGGCACGATTCGTGCCCCCGTGTGGCGAAAGCGACGCCGCGACGCGCGCGCGCCCGTCCGTCATTCGACCTGCAAAAGCAGCGCGACAAGTTCGCTTTGGCGATGCGTGCCGGTCTTGGCAAAGACCGCTTTCAACTGATTGCGCGCCGTCTCCTTGGAAATGTTCAATTCGCGCGCCGCGATATAGGGCGAGGCGCCGCGGGCGATGACGCAGGCGAGCTTCGCCTCCGAAGGCGT
>PEFW01000064.1 GCA_002890675.1 Candidatus Methylaffinis lahnbergensis | reverse complement strand
ATTTCAGCCGGTGCGGGATGACGCTGTCGATCCCTAAGCGGCGCTTTTTGTCTTCCTCGTAGGCGGCGAAATTGCCCTCGAACCATTCGACATGGCTGTCGCCCTCGAAGGCGAGCATGTGCGTCGCAATGCGGTCCAAGAAGAAGCGGTCGTGCGAGATGATGACCGCGCAGCCCGCGAAATCTTGGAGGGCCTCTTCGAGTGCGCGCAGGGTGTCGACGTCGAGATCGTTGGTCGGCTCGTCGAGCAGAATGACGTTGGCGCCCAATTTCAGCATTTTGGCGAGATGCACGCGGTTGCGCTCGCCGCCCGACAATTGGCCAACTTTCTTCTGCTGATCCGGGCCCTTGAAATTGAAGGCGGAAGTGTAAGCACGCGAATTGATCTCGCGGTTGCCGAGGTAGATCAGCTCATCGCCGCCGGAAATTTCTTCCCACACGGTTTTTTTGGCCTCCAGCGCGTCGCGCGATTGATCGACATAGCCGAGGTGGACCGATTCGCCGATTTCGATTTTGCCGGAATCTGGTTTTTCCTGACCAATGATCATCCGGAACAAAGTGGTTTTTCCGGCCCCGTTCGGGCCGATCACGCCGACGATGCCGCCGGGCGGCAGTTTGAATGAGAGACCGTCGATGAGCAGATTGTCGCCGAATCCCTTCGAGAGATGGGCAAATTCGATGACGTTGTTGCCGAGCCGCTCGGCGGCCGGAATGACGATCTGGGTCGCCGCGTGCGCCTTGTCGTTCTGCTTGGCGACGAGATCGTCATAGCGCTGGATGCGGGCCTTGGATTTGGCCTGGCGCGCCTTGGGGCTCGCGGCGATCCATTCGGCCTCGGCTTCGAGCTGGCGCCGGCGCGCCTCCTCCTCGCGGCCTTCCTGGGCGAGGCGCTTCTGCTTTTGTTTCAACCAGGCGGAATAATTGCCTTCGTAGGGGATGCCGCGGCCACGATCGAGTTCGAGAATCCAACCCGTGACATTGTCGAGAAAATAGCGGTCGTGGGTGACGATCAGGATCGCGCCGGGATAAGCGCGTAGGTGGCCCTCAAGCCAGTTGACCGTTTCCGCGTCGAGATGATTGGTCGGCTCGTCGAGGAGCAAAAGCTCCGGCTGTTCGAGAAGCAGCCTGCAGAGCGCGACGCGGCGCCTCTCGCCGCCGGAAAGGGTTTCGGCCGCCGAATCGCCGGGCGGGCAGCCGAGCGTGTCCATTGCCTGATCGATCCGCGCATCGAGGTCCCAAAGGCCTGCAGCCTCGATCTCGTCCTGCAATCTGGTCATTTCATCGGCGGTCGCGTCCGAATAGTTCATCGCGAGCTCATTGTAGCGATCGAGGATCGCCTGTTTCCCCGCGACGCCTTGAGTCACATTGCCGCGCACGTCGAGATTTTCGTCGAGCCGCGGCTCTTGCGGCAGATAGCTGACGCGGGCGCCTTCGGCGACGAAACCCTCGCCCGAAAACTCCTTGTCGATCCCGGCCATGATCCGCAAAAGCGTCGATTTGCCCGCGCCGTTGACGCCGAGGACGCCGATCTTGGCGTCGGGATAAAATGAAAGATTGATATTTTCCAGGACCTTTTTTCCGCCTGGGTAGGTCTTGCCGAGACCTTGCATGTGATAAATGAATTGCCGCGCCATGGAGTTTTAGTCTTTCCGCCGGTAAACTTAAGGTGGGAAGGGTTTAGCCGCGTAGCCAAGGGCGGTCCAGGCCGCTTAGCCAAGCACGGCGTCCTAAGCGCAAAAAAAAGATTGCGACCTCGGCGGCGGCATAGCCGGCTAGCGTCTTTGACGCCAGGTCTTTGACATGAAACTGGAAGAGGCAATATTCATGAAGGCGCCGGAACCTGTGTTATGTCCGCCCGTGTGTATCTTCCTGAACCGCATGGGGAGGCGGCTTCAGAAAGGCGGCGAAGCGCCCCCTGATTACGCTGTAGCACTCGCATGACGCGCTTTCGAGGCCGGGACGATCGAGAACTTGCATTCTGCCCCGGCGATAATGAGGCCTGCCTTCTGTAGCGCCTGCGCGGCGACCGTCACCGCCCTGCGATTTACGCCCATCATCGCGGCCAAGAACTCGGCGTGTAGGCCAATTCTTCGCCGTCCGCCCTGTCCTGCATCATGAGGAGCCACCGGCAAATCCTCTCTTGCGTTGTGTGCATGGAATTGCACGCAACCGTCTGCTGAATCTGAGCGAGCTGCGTTTCGGAATAGCTGACGAAGAGATTGCGAACATGCGCGCTGTTCTCGAATTCCACTTGCAAAACCTTGATCGGGACACGGATCAGGCCACCCCGCCGCTGCACAAGACTTCGATTGAAGGAGGTGCGGCTATACATGGCCGCGAACAGACCGAAAGCGCCTTCACGCCCGATGTTCGCGGTCTCGATCGCCGACCCGTTCTCCAGAACCGTCAACAAAGAGAGGACGGCGCCATTGGGGAAATAGGCGTGATTGAGGATGCCGCCCGCCTCGCACACGATTTGGCCAAGCTCGACGTCGACTTCCTCAAAATAGGGTGTGAGCCGCTCGCGGCTGGCTGGCTGAATTGCAGCCAGCAACCGGTTGCCACGCGTAACAGCTGTATGTTTTTTCGCCATGTCCGATCCCGAGGAAGTTCATAAAATCCTCGGCGTGCGGGAAGCCCAAATGGCCAAATAAGGTCAAGATCGCGCTGAGCGGCTCTTCGACGAGTCCCTATGCATATAGCGTCTTGCTTTTGTGGTGCAAGCCAAAGACGGACAGGTTGAACGCGGCGCGTCCTAATTTATGTCCGCCCCCGCGTATGTTCCTGAACCGCGTCGAAGGGGGGTTCAAGAAGGCGGCGAAGCGCTCCTTGATGACGCGGTAGCACTCGCATGACGCGTTTTCGAGCCCGGGACGATCGACAACTTGCATTTTCCCCCGGCGATAGTTGATGAGGCCGGCCGTCTGCAGCGCCTGCGCGGCCAGCGTCACCGACTTGCGATTGACGCCCATCATCGCGGCCAAAAACTCGTGCGTGTAGACCAAGTCTTCGGCTTCGGCACGATCATGCATCATGAGGAGCCACCGGCAAATCCTCTCTTGCGTTGTGTGCATGGAATTGCACGCGACCGTCTGCTGAATCTGAGCGAGCAGCGTCTCGGAATAGCTGACGAAAAGATTGCGTACGTGCGCGCTTTGATCGAATTCTTGTTGCAAAACCTTGATCGGGACGCGAAGCAGGCCGCCCTCCAGTTGCACAATGCTTCGATTAAAGGAGGTGCGGCTATACATGGCCGCGAAGAGACCGAATGCGCCTTCACGCCCGATGTTCGCGGTCTCGATCGCCGACCCATTCTCCAGAACCGTCAACAATGAGAGGACGGCGCCATTGGGGAAATAGGCGTGATTGAGGATGCCGCCCGCCTCGCACACGACGTGGCCAAGCTTGAATTCGACTTGCTCAAGATGGGGAGCGACCCGCTCGCGGCTGGCGCTCTCAAATGCGCCCAGAAACCGGTTCTTATGCGGAACAGCTGTTAGTCTTCTGTCCATGTCCGGTCCCAAAAGCGTTCATAACGCCCAGTATCAATGGACGACGAACGGCCCCAGGAGTCAAGGGTTGCGAAATGACGGTTGATATTTTTATTTTTATCCTTGGTGGCGGACTCCGCAGATATGATAAGTATAATCACTATAAACTACTAACTATGAATTACCATGACGGGCGTGTCCAAGACGTGCGGGAGGGGGTCTTCGAAACCGACGACACCGCAAAGCGTTGGATGCGGATCGTAGGCGAGGCGTGGGCTCGCGCTTACGAGTGCGCCTTAATGGAGTTTTGGGGCCAAGAGCGTCGTGTTGCTCGGGCCCCAGCAGGATTTTTTCGGCAAGCTTGGAAATCCAAATTGTTAATTCGGTAATTTACAGGAGGGCGCAATTGAATATAACGGATTTGTCCCCAATTTTGTCCCCGATTTTTTCAAAATTAAAGGCGGCCCCATGAGAACCGCCTTGGCGCGCCCTCAAATGATATAGGCCGGTCAGCGCCGCAGTGACAAGCGCCGGAACATGCCCGACTTCCGGCCCGCCGTCCAATCAGGGTCATTGATCAAGCCGTGACCGCCCCAAGATGCAAATCCGCTCTTCCGGCGCGCCGCCCAATTCGGATGCGCGAGTTTGGGGCCCCGATCAGGCCCGTCGTCGCTGATATGGCTTTGCCCGTCACCGTGCCCGAAATCCGCACCCGTCACTTCTTGGCAATGGGAAAGATGGGGCTGTGATGTATCACCAGGTAACATCGCAATTAAACCCATGATCAGAGCGCTAAGGGGATGGGTTTGTGGCTTGTCCCGCGTCGTTCATTTTTCTTTGAGCGAAGGTTCGGAAGGACCCCGCAATAAGCTTGAGCTTAATAACTAGCGGGAGCCCTTGAGGATTAACCTCGGGCCTCGGTATGTATGATAAATGTCGTTACATCATAGTGAATTTATGTTATGTCTGTGCGCGTATCTGCATATTGCCGTCTTAACGAGCCGCGATTTTCCGCGCGCAACACCATACTGGCGGGCAATCTCGAAGGAGGAGCAAATGAGCATAGGAAATGCCGTTCAGCGTGGACACATCGTCTACGTATATGACGAGAAAAATCATCAAATATTCTCCACGGCGGCGGGCAACGGGCCCGATGATGGGCTGAAGGGCTACACTTCATCACGGGTGAACGTGAGACGGGGCAGCATCATCTTAATTTTGTGCTGGGGTTTCCCGCTGGCACTCACCGAGACCCTTAAAGGTTAAAGGCAGAAATTCAAACGCCACTAACCGCGAGAACACGGGAAGCCCTCACCGACGATAAATGCAACCTGCATGAAATTGTCACCGATTGCCGCCCGACGGCATTGAGCTTCGTCGCCGCCAAAGGTGCAAGGGAGAGAATGACATGTTTGACGCGAAGGAACTCTCGAAGGCGTTAGTGTTTTCAAGCGCGTTTGGAAAGGCTTGGGACAAACTTCATGGCACAGAAGCTGCGGCCTCTCTCGGTAAACGCGCCGAAGCCGCCGCTGCAGCCGCCAATGACGTCCTCGAACATGGTAAAGAGCTCGCGACCGATGCAGCGAACCAGACTGCGGCTGCAGTTTCAACGCTTGCAAAGGCCTGGGACGGGCTTCACGGCAGTGAAGCTGCGGCTTATCTCGGCAAGCGTGCGGAAGCCGCCGCTGCCGCAGCTACAGCCGCCGCTAGTGACTCCCTCGAACGTGTTTTTAAAGGCGATTATATCGTTGACAAACACGCCTCCTTGGTCTATGATCAGAATCAAGGAGTTAAGAAATGTCCAGTTCCGCACTTTCCGCCAAATTCTTTCATGACGAAGCCGCTGCATATGCGAAGCTAGAAAGCCTGTTATGGCCTGATGGCCCAGTTTGCCCACGCTGCGGTTGCTTGGATCGAGTTACTATCGTCAGCGGCAAGACGGCTCGCATGGGTTTGAAGCGTTGTGGACATTGCAAGCGCCAATTCACTGCTACAGTCGGAACCGTTTTCGAGAGCAGCCATGTAAAGCTTAATCTGTGGCTGCAGGCTTCGCACATGCTTTGCACAAGCAAAAAGGGTATGAGCAGCCATCAAATCCATCGCACTCTCGGCGTCACGTATCGGACCGCTTGGTTTATGACGCATCGATTGCGCGAAGCCATGCGCAGCGGTGAGTTTGTACCGTTTGGTGGGGACGGCAACATTGTTGAGGTCGATGAAACTTTCATCGGTCAAAAAGAGGATATGCCGAAGCGTCGAGGCTTTGCGCACAAGCATGCGATTTTGTCGCTTGTCGAGCGCGGCGGCGCTGTTCGTTCGTTCCATGTGGAGGGTACGTCCGCCGCTCATTTGGTTCCAATCCTTCGCGCAAACATCGCGAAAGAGACTGCGATAATGACCGACGAAGCGGGCCAATATGCGCATCTAGGCAAAGAGTTCGCGAGCCACGAATATATCAATCACGGCGCCGGAGAGTACGGCCGTGGAGAAGTCCACACTAACACGCTAGAAGGCTATTTCTCGATTTTCAAGCGCGGCATGAAGGGCATCTATCAGCATTGCAGCGAGAAGCATTTGCATCGCTACGTTGCCGAGTTCGATTTCCGTTATAGCAATCGGGCGAGGCTCGGATGCGACGATGCCATGCGGACTGATCGCGTCCTATCCGGCATCAAAGGTAAGCGTCTTACGTACTGTCAATAAACCGCACCCCGTATTAGGCGTTAATGCGGGAAACGCAGCTTGCGCAATTTATGCAATTGAATCACGGTTAGCTTGTGAAACTGTGGAAATGCCCTGCACAGGCTCTACGTTTCATGGTCGCCACGGTGGGACTCGAACCCACATTCTCCGGATTACAAATCCGGCGCTGTTTACCCTCACAGGCGTTCCAGTTCAGCTACATGGCGGCAGAAGAGGTCGGGCGTTAGGGCGCTCGGCCTCTTCGATTCAACGAATAGCGTGGACCTTGCTATCCGCGCTATGCACCGGGGGGCGGATAAAATACCGGCCGTCTTTCATATCAAGGGTATTCTCTCGCTTAAGGCGGGAGAGAAGCGAAGAGACTGTCCCGCGATCAAGAAGGATGCCTTTTACCTTCGCGCTATCAATGACTTGGTTGACTGAAAGGCCACTGGCTTCTGCGGCGGAAACTAGGCCTAGAACGGTATTTTTGACATTGTGGCCACGGACGCTCTGGCGCTCTTCCGGGGGGGCTAGCTCCGTTCCTCCCATAACCGCAATCGCTCGATCTATGCCAACAATCTGGTTTCGTAGCGCTTCCATCTGCGCTAGCAATCGCTCTCGCTCCTCTTGAAGTCGCTTCATTTGGCCAGTCCTCCTTGACATGCTATTTTCTCCTGAAACTGTTGGTGCGCTCAACGGGAGTCGAACCCGCAATGCCCTGCACAGGACTTCGGTTTTAAAGACCGCTGCGTCTACCAATTCCGCCACGAGCGCGTGCGCAAATATGCGCTGATTCGTTTGCGTCACGCAAGATGGTAATCGAAGCCGCAAGAGGTTAGCAATTGGTTAAAAAAAAACAAACCACGGAAACGCAATCCGAACGCTTCATCGCCGCCGCCCGTAAAGCCGGATGCAGCGAAGACGAGGCTGTGTTCGATGAGAACCTAAAGCGGATCGTGAAGGGGAAGCCAAAAAATGCCTCTGATAAAGATATGAGACGAGGCACGAAATAGCCATGCCAATCTTCATAGTTGTCGCAACAAGAAAGGGAAAGTCGCCAAGTTTTGTCGAAGCGATCAAACGGGAAAATATTAAGTATCATGAACTCAAGGATGATACATGGCTACTCTCCTACAAGGGAACCACGCGGGAACTTGCGGACCTTCTGGGAATACGGGAGGGAGACACTGGTCCCGGCATCGTATGCTTGATCGAGAGCTATAGCGGACGCTTGCCGCGAGATGCATGGGAGTGGCTCAAGATTTATGAGGGGGCGAATGAGTAACGGAAGGCACCCGAGGGAGCCTGAAATACCATCCCCTGATCAGCAGGACGTGCCTGATCCAAGGCATAGGTATGATGTCTTGCAGGTGCTTCAGACTATGATGGAGTTGCAGAAAGACATCACTATGATCGGGACCAAAACCGATCGATTGATTATCGATGTTGATAAACTCGACCAAAAAGTTGACAGGGTCATCGGCACGCTCACATTGGCAAAAGGATTTGGGATCGCGGCTCTCATTCTGATCCCGATTTGCGCAACGGTTGTGTGGTGGTTAGTGGGTGCTAAGATCGAGCAGGTGCTCGCGGTCAGGCCATCAATTTCTCAGTCCCAGTCCACACATTAGGGGCAGACCGTGTTTGTCAACGATATAACCGCCTTTTTAAAGAAGTCGCAACCGGTGCAGCGGACCACACCGCGGCCGTGTTTTCAAGCGCGTTTGGAAAGGCTGGGGACAAACTTCATGGCACAGAAGCTGCGGCCTCTCTCGGTAAACGCGCCGAAGCCGCCGCTGCAGCCGCCAATGACGTCCTCGAACGTGGCAAAGAAGTCGCAACCGACGAGAAAAACGAAATAGTAAAAAGACTTGACGAGGCGAAGAAGGAATATAATGAGTTCGATTGGCGAGACTTTGCAAATGGAGATTGGCTCGGGACACTAATCGAGAGGTCGTTCAAGACTTATTTTGAAAGAGCAAACGGAGAATACTTTCGCAAAAAATACCCAGATTTGGACATAGATAGCATAGCGAAAAAACTTGTTGAAATTACCGCCAAGAACGCTGCAATCCTGGGAGCGATATCCGGTGCGTCCGTCTCGACTAGCGAGATCGTTGGAATTTTCACAGCGGTTCAGACCGCCGGCATAGCAGATATAGCGATGGGATTAGCTGCAATCTCTGCAATCTGCGGGGAAGCCATACTGCTTGTGCGCTTTCAGCTACAGTTGGTAGCCGAACTTGCGAATCTTTTCGACGTGCCGCTTGACTTAAACGACCCGGAGGACGTCCAGACCGTGTTGGCATTTGGGCTTGGAGGCTCAGCGTCCGAGACCGTAGGAAAATGGGGAGGTATAGTAGGGCGCGGCTTTACAGGGAGAACTGTCGGAAAAATTGCTTCAGGGAGAAGATCGAAATTTATTCAGAGTCTCGCGAGGCCGGTCGGCATCAAAATACTGAAACGCAACATCCTCAAATATGCCGTTCCCGGAGCATCGATTGGAGTTGGAGTCTGCTGGAATTACGTCGCGACCAGAACTTTTGGGCGAATTGCGATCATACACCTCAAACAACGGTTATTGGATCGTGACGCCCGCCAAGTTCGGCTGTCAAGTAGACCACTCTTGGAAGCCGCCATCGTCGCGAGTGAAGACATCAAGCCCACGACAATCTTCAAATAACACTCGCTTCGGTCTTCGTGATGCGGCGCAAGATCACAGGCAATTTTCCTCCGGTGGCTCTTCGCCTTCACCCAATTCGAACACGGGCAGGGACGGCGCGCGCAGCGGACATGTTTCTTCGATCGAAATAAATGTCGGCTTTGCGGGTGCGTTTCCCATTAGCTTAGAGGCGGGACCTGCATCACTCTCACCATCCTTGCCGCATCCATTCATCGAGATCGCACGATGACAGAACGCGCTCTGTATTCCCAATAGCGCAATTCCATCGCCGGCTTGCCTGTCTCGACAGCGTCCCATTTCAGACGACTGCTCACTGATGGCTGCAGCGTCCTCGACCGCCTCCGGCGGCCAAAACGCCGCCACAAGGCTCGACAAGGCCTCGGCGCCGGCCATGCGACGCAAAACGGTCTGAAAATCCACCTTCAGACCCGCGCGCCCGCGTTATCCGAAATCTCGCGGATTTTGGGTTAACGAGGGCAATTGATCAGGAAGCGCTGTGCGCATAGACCCAACGCTCGGATCGAATGAAGCCTATTACTTTGTGCATTGTATGCCTTGCATGGCGGTGATCGCCTGTTGAGCCGGCCTGAAGGCTGCCTTGGCGAGCTCGGAATGGAGTTCGCCCATTTTTGTCGCCTCCGCGACGAAGTCGGCATACGCCGTTTTGGCATATTCCGTCTGGATCTGAATTACGGTGTCGAACGACTTGGCGCCTAGCAGCTTTTCGCCGAGGGCCAGGCGGGTTTCCACTGACTTTTTCGTATAGTCAGCCCCTTCGGCGAAAATGGCCTGAAGGGTCTTCGTAAAGTCCAAGGTCATCTCGTTGAGTTGTCCGTTTCCTGCGTCTTGTATACTGTTACTCTCCTTAGTCATTTCATCTCCTCCCGCTTTAATTCTATCACGCCGAGCAACGTTTCCGCGCTACCTTAGCAACGTCATCTCAGTTAGCCAACACGCCTCCTTTAGCGACGCTCTGTGGTGTATACCACAGACGGCTAAAATTGACGAATGCTTTCGGAGCGCGGAGTTTCTCACCTATGATGGTGCACAAATTGCAATAAAAGTCAATGGTATATTTTTACGCAACACAAATCAAGACCGCGCTGAGACGGTAATTGGAGCTCCGGCGAGAGCCCTGAAGGTGATGCAAGACAGCGGAGAATGCGAGCCCCCGGGTTGGCCGGGAGTCCAAGCGAAGCCGCGGCTTTTATCCCTTGATTTTGCCACGGGCCCCATCCGCGAGGCGGGCGAATTTTCAACGATCAAGCTCTAGCGACTCACCCGGCCTCCCGGTATTCTGAGGCCATGCCACGCCTCCCGCGAAACAACGCGCCCCGCGTTTCCGATATCGCCTATCTCGATGTGTCTCACGCCGGCGAGACCTATCGAATCAACTTGCGGCGAACGGCCGCCGCGCGCCGCTTTACCTTGCGGGTCCGGGCGGCGACACAGGACGTCGTTTTGACAATGCCCGCGCGGGGAAGCCTCGGCGAGGCAAAGGCGTTTGCTGGGCGGCACGCGGCCTGGATCGGCGCAAAACTGCGCCGGTTACCGGAAATGATCCCCTTCGAGCCGGGAGCGTTCGTTCCCGTGCGCGGAACGTTGCATCGGATTATCCATTGCCCCGCGACGCGCGGGAGAGTCTGGATCGAAGACGGCGGGCCAATGCCGGGGAGCGACGCCGCGCCCTTGCTCTGCGTGAGCGCCGAGGCGCCGTTCGTGCCCCGCCGGGTGCGCGACTTCCTCGTCAAGGAGGCCAGGCGGGACATTGCGGCCGCCGTCGCGAGCCACACCAAAAGACTTGGGGTCGGTCCGCGCAAGATCACCTTGCGGGATACGACGAGCCGGTGGGGATCTTGTTCCTCGTCGGGCTCGCTCAGCTTTTCCTGGCGCCTGATCATGGCGCCCCGTTTCGTCCTCGATTATCTCGCTGCGCACGAAGCAGCCCATCTCTTGCACATGAACCATTCCTCCGCGTTCTGGGCCGCGGTCGCACGCTTGACGGCGGATACGGCGCGCGCGGAAGCCTGGCTCAAGGCGCATGGTTCCGGCCTGCTTCGCTTCGGGGCGCAAGAGGCTTAGAGTCCATTTCTGCTCGTCGCGGAAGAGTTCAACTAGCCGCGGGCGGCACCTTGGCGGCGGCCTCGCCGACACGCTTGCGGTAAAGCGCGGCGAAATCGATCGGATCGATGTAAAGCGGCGGAAAGCCGCCCGCGCGCACGGCGTCGGCGATAATTTGGCGCGCGAAAGGAAACAAAAGGCGCGGGCACTCAATCATGACGACCGGGTGCATTTCGTTTGGGGCAATATTGCGCAGCCGGAACAGACCCGCATAGTCGAGCTCGAACTTGAATAGAAGACCAGCGCCCTCGCCCGCCGACCCTTCGAGAAGAATATTCACCTCGAAGTCGGCTTCCGCGACTTGCCGTGCATTGACATTGACCTGGATCGCAATATTCGGCGGTTTTTCTTGCGGCCCCAGGGAGCGCGGCGCATTCGGGTTCTCGAATGAGAAATCCTTGGTGTATTGCACCATCGCATTGATCGAAGGCGCAGTGTCGGCCTGCGCGCCGTTGCCGTTGCCTTGTCCGTCAGCCATCGTGAGAGAATCTCCCGCGGTTGCGGGTAGCACGGATGCGGGGTACCCGGCAAGTTGACCTAAGATGGAACATCGGGGACGCTAATTTCGTGCATAAATCCGGCGCAAAATCCAATAAGAATGACCAATAAGAATGACCATGAAACGCCGCCGGAGCTGCCTCGCGCCATGCCAAAGGATGCGCCTCGCGTCTATTTGATCACGCCGCCTATCGCCGATTTTACCCCTTACCCGCTCCTCTTCGAGACGGCGATGGCGGCGTGCGACGTGGCTTGCGTGCTTTTGCGAATCAGCGCGGACGACGACGGCGCGAAAGAGAGGGTCGTGCGCGCGCTCGCCCCTATGGTGCAAAGGCACGGCGTTGCTTGCCTCGTCGCGGACGACCCGCAATGGGCGGTCCGCGCCAACGCCGATGGCGTCCATATCGATGGAGGGGGGGAGCGGCTGCAATCCGCCTTGCGCACCTTGCGGCCAGGCCACATTGTCGGCGCCGGAGAATTGCCGACGCGGGACGCAGCGATGACCGCTGGCGAGGCGGGCGCCGACTATGTGATGTTCGGAGGGCCTAGCGGCGCGGTGCCGCACGCAGCCATCGTCGAGCGCGTCGCTTGGTGGGCGGAAATATTCAACGTCCCTTGCGTTGGCTACGCGCGCGAGCTTGCCTTGATCGGCGATCTTGTTCGCGCCGGGTCCGATTTCATTGCGCTTGGCGACGCGGTCTTCGCCGATCCGCGTGGCGCCGCCGCGGCCTTATGCGACGCAGCCCGCCTGATGGCGCCAACGCCGGAAGCAACCGAATGACCGATGCCTCCAGCAACACCATTTTGCGGCTTTGCACCGGCTTTGCGGCGGCATGGGCGGTTTTGCAAGGCGGCGAATTTTTCGCGCACGCGCAGGCCGCGCCGCCTAGCGAGCAACCGGCCGAAGCAGGAGCGCTGTCCAACCCGCCGCCGCACACGAACCCCTTGCCGGTTCCGGCGCGGCTTGGCGGCGCGCCGGATATCGCCTTCGCGGCTTATCAGCGCGGCTATTATGTGACCGCGATGCGCGAGGCGATAAAGCGGATCGAGGCCGATCCCGACGACGGACCGGCAATGACCCTCATCGGCGAGCTTTATTCGCAAGGGCTCGGCGTCCGGCGCGACGCCGCGGAAGCAGCTCGCTGGTACAAGCTCGCGGCCGAACGCTCCGACCGGCAGGCCATTTTCGCTCTCGGGATCGCCAAACTGAAGGGCGAGGGCGTGCCGAGGGATCGCGCCGGCGCGGCTGCGCTTTTCCAACAGGCGGCGGCGCAAGACCATCCCGGCGCGCTCTATAACCTTGGCGTTCTGGCGATCGAAAACGATGGCGCCGCCGCGGATTTCCCGAGAGCCGCGCTGCTCTTCAGGCAATCCGCCGAACTTGGCTATTCCGACGCCGCCTATGCGTTGGGCCTATTGTTTAGGAATGGCACCGGCGTTGAAAAAAGCGACCAGCAAGCCGCGCAGTGGATTGGCCGCGCGGCGAAGGACGATAACGTTCCGGCGGAAGTCGAATACGCGATCATGCTTTTCAACGGAATCGGCGTCGAAAAGGATGAGACGGCGGCGGCGAAGCTTTTTCTCAAGGCGGCGGTGCGCGACAATCCCGTCGCGCAAAACCGCGCCGCGCGTCTTTTGGCGGCCGGGCGCGGATTAGCAAAGGATACGGTCGAAGCGATGAAATGGCACCTTCGCGCAAGAGCTGCCGGCGTCAAAGACGCCTGGCTCGACGGCGAATTGGCCAAGCTTTCGGCGCAAGAAAAGTCCGCTGTCGAGGCGAGCTTGCATCGATATGGGGGGAATTGAGAACGAGGCGCTTCGCCGACGGCGCAATCGGTCGATCACATCATCGCCCTCACCGGTGCGAGCGGGGTGACGCAGCGCGAGTATACCTGGTTGAACGATCTCCCGGTCGCGGTTGTCGATGGGGTCGCGACCTCGCCGGTCATTTATTGCGTTCACACCGATCATCTCTTCCGTCCGGTGGCGATGACGGATGCCAGCCAAAACATTGCGTAGAGCGCGACCTAAACGCCGCTTGGCGCGGTGCAGACGATCGCCACGCCCGCCACCAATCTGAACCTGCGCTTTCCCCGCCAATGGTTTCAGCTCGAGACGGGATTGCATTACAACTGGCACCGGCACTATGATCCGACGACCCGGCGCAATCTGCGGCCGGACCCGCTAGGATTTGTCGATGATGGCGCCGCTTCCGTCAAAGGCTTGCCGACTATTCTTACCGAAACCACATCGTCAGTGGGCAACGGCGCGCTGATAGCTGGTTCTGCTCGCGCGTTGCTGCCCGACGGGCCGAGCATCTAAGGCTATGCGAGGCAGAGCACGATCGCCTCGGTCAAGAATTGCGCGAGAATGTCGCGCTTGCGGGCGCCGATGGCCATACGAAGACCGATTTCTTGGGTGCGCTCGGTCACCGCGGACAGGGGAACAGCGAAAATTGATCCAAAAATGAAGACAGACAGAGTTTATTCTGGGTCTGGTGTACGGTGCATGGGAGAGGCGTTTGCCGCGTTCATCTTCTGCGCACGTCTCTGTTCGCCAGGTCCGGGCCTATGCATTGGAACGAATACGTGTGTGGATGGAAATGAGTTACTTGGTCCCGAAACGACTCGACTCAAGTCGAAACGTTTTTCATGCGAGCCGCTCGCGCCATACACCGCGACGCTGACGCCATTCGCCGATGTTTCTATTGCGAAATCGTAACGCTGGAGGACGCGCGCAAGGACTTGCGGGAGCGGTCCGGCAAAGGACCCGGATATCGGAACGTCGAGGCCGGCCGACACTCTGTAATGCAAATCATATGTTTCGCTTAGCGCGCTAAGCAGTTCTTCGACCGATGCCTCCCGCGCTTCGATTGCAATTGCATTTCGTTCACCCGTGACATGGACCTCAGCGAGAGCCCTCCCGAGCAGCGCTTGAATGAGAATGGTGAATAGGGCCAAAAGGAATAAGGCCTGCGGTCTGAGATTATAAAACCGTGATGACGTCAAAGCTCCGACCCCTTTTCGTTTGGAAGCGCATAAACCAGCCGCCTTGCCAAACAGTTTGGCCGCCAACGTAGCACCGAGAACGCCGACTTTGGCTCCCGCGCGCTCGTCGGCATCGTCGAAGAACCGGCCGTCCGCCTTTTCGCGTCGTAAACATCGGCATAGGAGGCCCCGACGGCCCATTAGTCGGTGCTCCAGCTCGTGTTTCCCGCAACAATTGTAACCTAGCCGTCGATATCCTCGCAATAGCCTGGATGTCCGGCACACGCTCCTTGATGGTTTCCGTGCGCGACCGATGAATTCATTGACAGTCATTTCCCGCGCCCGGACGCCCAACTTGGATTGTCCTCGTTCGCGACCCCGTTGCTCGTCTATGGTCAGGTCGAGGTCACGGTTCCGCAGGTGGGGTCCGAGCAGAGCGCGTTTTCTCAGGCGGCCGCCACGGCTAACCCGGGGATCTGCCCAAGCTCAGGCAGCACGTCGTCCAATCGGTGGAGCGTGCAGGACAATGTGAATGGCTGGACGATTACCAGCGGCCCCAACGCTGGCGACACGGCCTGGGTCCATTTCACCATTCAGTCCAACGGCAGTACGAACGCCATCTGCATCTGGAACATAGGCCTGATAAGACGAGTCATATCAGATGTACCCCAACAAGTGCCATGCGCCCCCGAATCCTCCGTCCATACAGCGGTCCGGAGGCCTCCAAGCTTTTGATTTCGGCAATATCGCCGCGACGACCTCTCCGGTCACGCTTCAGATCGGGGCGACGCTGACGGAGACGAACGGCAGCGGGAATGGTCCAGAACGGCGGCTCATGCGTGCAACAGCTGCCTCCGGTGGTCCAGCAGCCGAAATGAGGGTCATGCAAGGTTGACCGGGTGGTGGCCGCTCGACCGCCGATCAAGATCGGCGGCGGGCTCCGGCGCGGAGCGCTCCATAATTCCCCAACACCGGCCCAGCCCGTTGCGCTCCGGTCAAAGAATCTCGCCGTCCCTCATCTGTCGACCTCGCAATGAATGTGGGGTAAGCGCGCTAAGAGCGCTAAATTCCATAATCTTTCGGAAGTTACGTCAGTGGGCTTTTGGCAGCATCCATTTGCCGTCGACGCTCTTGACCGCGCCGCGCCTTTTCATCGTCTGAATCGTATTGGAAAGCGTCCCGCGGCTCACTTCCCGGCCTGCCGTCTTAATCTGATCGGCGAGCTCGGCGAGCGAAAGTGCGCCATTCCGGTTCAAGACTTCGGCGATGGCGGCGCCAACGGTCTGTGGCGCCTTCGATGAGTCGTTCGTCTTCGGATTCCGTTTCGCCCTAGCCTTTGGTTTCATCCTCGGTGCCGGCGCGGCGTCGAGCGCCTTGAGTTCGCGCTCGGCAATACGAAGATCGGCGATCCTCGCCTCCAGTTCCGCTATTTTCGCGCGGATGCGATCGATAGAAGTTTTCATGGCTCGTTGCTTACATCAAGAAGTAGGGGCTGTCACTTGGCTTTTTACCCGCCAGCTTAACTTAACCCCAGATCCATTCTTGTTTTGAACTGATTCGCTTGCCGCGTCTAATCATCCTGACGCGACTGGCGGTGAAGCTCCCGGCTTAGCGAAGGCCGTTTATTTGGCCATGAAGAAGTGTGCCGATGCAGGGCGGCTTCGAATTCATCGAGGAGCTTCTTGCCCTTTAGTTTTTCGGCGAGGGGGTTCCTATTGTAAAAGGCTGCGATCATTTCAGTTCCTTGGTGTTCGTCATAATTGCGCATGGGGTATGGATTGCTTGGTCTCTCTTAAGACCTAATTTATCAGCTTCTTCTAAGAGCCGTAGAATATCGTCTTTAGCGTTTGTGGGGAGCTTGCTGGGCCAACTATCTATGGCCCCCGAATTAATCGCGGCGCGCAACATTCGACGCTGCGCTCGATCGTTTTGCTCGGAATACCATACCGCCAACAAAACTTTATGCGGGGCAGTTGGAATGGCCCGAACAAATAGCTGTCCAAGTCTTTCTTGCAGAAAGTTCCAAGAATGGGCCACTTTCCCAAGCGCGGCTACATACTCAGAAAACTTCTCTTTGATAGTTTCGTCAGCGGGCATCTTTACTATAGGCATTCCATGCGTCCTCGTGACTTTTTTAGTTGTCTGTCATGCTATATATTCGTCATGGTAGAGCAAGATTAACTAACCGATGAGCAAATCGCGCAGCGCCGCGACGAATTGATCCGGCGCATGGCGAACACACCGCCCAAGCCTCATTCGGCAATGAAGCTCGGTAAGCGTAAGGTGAAAGATGGCGCGAAGGCGAGTCTGGGCGTCCTTAGTGGCGCGGGTAAATCCAAGCGAGGGTTGAAATGACTATGGCAATGATTGCGAGTGGGATAGTGATGGTTGCTGCAATCGCAGCCACTACTGGGCGTTCTTTGCGGTTCGCGCAGCTCGATATTGCTCTAAGTGGGCGGATTCACTGCGCCGTTTGGATTCGTGAGCTCTTGTAGCCATTTAATCGCAAGTCTTTGATGCGCAGTGGCGAATCCGGCGGTATAGCGTGTATGCGGACGGCCTCTTCTCCCATCTCTTCGAAGCGTGCCAATTGCTCGCTATCGTCGTCCATAAAGAAATTTACCTATTCCCTGTTGCGCCAGCGCATGAAAGCTTATGCCTTCTGTTCAAGCGTGCGCGGTCTCGTTAATCTGCCGGTACGTGAGACGTTTGCCCTCGATGCCCTCAAGAACAATTGCCGCACGTTCCCCATCGCTGATCTTGCGGGTGTTCCATTTGAAATCCCATTCCGCAAGGTAGCGCGGCAAATGGGCTTCGCTGATCGAATGATGCGTGCCGAACAACGAGCTCAAGGGACGGCGGCTCGGCGCCGACGACTACGTCACAAAACCAGTCGATTTCGATGTCCTCGACGTCCTCCGCGAATCCCCGATCGACGAGGGCCTCGGCGATCAGCGCCGCGGTCTCGCAATCGCCTTCGATGCACAGAATCGTCTTGCGTGCCTTCAACATGGTGCGTTGATACCAAACGGCGGCCCGCCACAGCGAGCGGCTTCGGGCAATGCTAAACTGGCTGCTTCGCAAGCAAAAAACAGACCAAGCACACGAAGCGGACCAAGTACTACCAACAGATGGCCGGCCGATGCAAATAAAAATGCCATATACGGATATACCGGCAGGCGAGGCTGGTATCCGGAATCATTGGTCCGCGAAACGTGCTTTGAGGCGCTTTTGATGGACTTTGGATTTGTCCAGGCGAAGGCCTTGGCATTTTCGTTATAGGCCTCGATGAAGGCATCGATGTGCTCCCTGAGTTGT
>PEFW01000063.1 GCA_002890675.1 Candidatus Methylaffinis lahnbergensis | reverse complement strand
TCCGGGCTAGCGGAGCCAGGCTTCTGTTCTTGCCGCCCTATTCCCCCGACCTCAACCCCATCGAACAGGTCTTCGCCAAACTGAAACATCTCATGCGAAAGGCCAAGGAGCGAACCGTCGACGCTACACGCACCGGCTCATTGCTCGAAACCTTCAAATCCAGCGAATGCAAAAACTACTTCGTCAATGCAGGCTACGCTTCATCCTAAAATGATCATGCTCTAGCTAGGTTGCTCACCAACTCGACTTGCGGCCGACAGCCGTACGCTGACGGCTGAGGCATGCGCGGCGACTGAGGCGAGACGAGTCCCAAGGTCTCGGAGCGACGCAAGAATCGATGGTGCATCGGCAGTCAAGCCTGACGGGGGACGTCGACTGGCAAGGTCGTCTACGGTGTTGAGAAGATTAGGTGCGAAGCTAGCATCAGCCGAACTCAGAAGTTGAAGAAGCGATGCCAGCGCGCCGTCCGCACCGAGACGATACAGAGCACCAAGCAGTTCGCCTCGAGTAGCCGGCGTGGCTTCGACTGCGGCATATCTCTCCAGGATCGGTACTATCTCCGTCGTGCCAAGGAGCCCAAGCGCGTTTGCGGCGTAACCTCGCACAGCCTGATCGCTGTCGGCAAGCGCGCGGACAAGATCTGGGACCGCGTCGACGTCACCGAGATCACCTAGCGTCTCCGCCGATGCAGCACGCACGACTGCGTTGGCGTCATTCCGGAGGTGTTCCGCCACCGGTGCGGCCGCTGGTGCATAACCCATAATGCCAAGAGCGTCCGCTGCTTCTGCCCGGATGTAGTCGTCAGTATCGGCAAGCAAGTGTACCAATGCCGGTCCAGCGATTTCTGGCTGGTTGCGGCCGAGCGAACCAAGGGCGGAAACCACGGCAGAGCGAACTGCGGCATGCTGGGACGACACTTGTCCCGCGATGTCACGTACTGCGTCCTCGGCGCCGATTTGGCGGAGTTCATCGATCGCTTTCGCAGCATGCTCTGGATCGCCCGAGCGGCACGCGGTTAGCAGGGATGTCATTGCGAGATCAGCCACTAAAGAGACCCTTCCTAACTGAAACGACTATGACGGCAACCCATTGCCTTCTGTGTCGCCTTGATCTTGAGCTTGCGCGCGCTGTCCGAAGTGCCTGCCATTAATATAGCAAGTGCCGCGCATATGTCTGAAGCCTGACCTGCGGCGATCAGAGCCCGCGCCTCTGCCATGATCCCGGTATCAGCGACATTTCCGGCAGAGGACATCAAAAGCCCGACGCCGTTCACCGCGAGCGCTGCAAGCGCGACAACCCCACCGATCACCCACCCGGGCGGACCTGTCTCTGGCGCGATTTCGGCATCTCCTACCAGGATCGTAGTGCCCCATTCCACCGCCGCCTCTCCCCCCTGGCAATTTATCATCCGACCATGCGTTAGTCCTTGTGATCCGGCCACGATGGGAGGCGACTTTACGCCAGACATGATTAGGTCTGCGACCCGATCGGCCTCCACCTCGGCATTGTCTCTTGGGCTGCTCACGTGCAGCGATTTCATGGCGAGACTTGTCGGGCTCTGTTGCGTGATCGGGACCGAGGGGGCGGCCTCTTTCGCCTGCGCGTCGGCCTGCTCGAATTGTTGCGCCGTAAAGCCGGCGAGCACCTGCTGTTTCAGAGCTTCGTCGTCTCCGGCAACCACGGCTCTCATCTGTTCCAGTGTGGACCCAAGTGTTTGGACGTGCTCTTGAACTTGTGGATCGGCCTCACCCGAAGAGAGATCCTGCTGGGCTGCCGCGTAAGCGCTCTCGACGCCTCGGATTACAGTGAGCAGTCGCGAGGTGACATCCGTAGTGGTAGTCGCTGGCGATGGTGCGTCCAAACCCCTGTCGTCCGATTTCACGTTGCACCGATGTGCTCGGCTGGCTCTCACCCTGCTGAATGACATGGGTAAGTTCGTCCGCCAGCAGCCGCCTTCCTCCGTCGGACAATGGCGACCAATCACCCACCCCGAAAACGATGTCGCTTCCCACAGTATATGCTAGTGCTCCTACAGCCTTGGCCGATGTAGAAGCGTGCTCATCCGCGTGAACCCGTACGTGAGAGAAATCGTGCCCGAACCGCGGCTCGAAGAAGTCTCGCGTCGCGGCATCGAGCGGCTCGCCGGGCGAGCGGAGCACCTCATGCACGATGGCGGGCGCCTCACCGGCGGTGGCTTGCGGTCTGGCCGGCTTTTGTTGAAGTTTTTCCTCCTCCTCGCAGGTGTCGCATTTGTGGCTGACTTGCGGCGGCGCGGCAGCAACGGAAACTTCGGGAGCGGGCATGCGCATCACTTGGTCGGCGACCCTGTTCGCCTCATGCTTCAGCGGATCATCGACCCGTCCGATCGCGAGCTTTGCCTTAATGCGGCCAGGGAACTGGGGTGCAGTGAGCACGGATCTCATTCGACTTTGGTTTGACTCGCCAGGCGCAAACACCGGGATCTTGCTGAAATCCCACGCGACGCCCGGCGCTGCCTCTCGCGCGGCATCAGCCTCATCTTCTTGGGTGCCGGTCTCGTTCGCGCTCGCCCGCCGCGCCAGATGCCGGAGCATTGCCTGATTGCCGATGCTCCGTTGGAGCACGTGCGCCTGCTCGACCGCAGACTGGCTAGGCCCGTGTGGCACAACCGTCGCGCGTTGGGATTCGGCTGACTTCGTCTTTGGCTTTGCGACCGGCGTAGCGAACATAGTTGCATCCTCTTCGTAGATGCCACTTCGCCGGAGCGCTAAGTTTCACGTGCCCGTGGCCAGAGCGTTCAATAAAATGCTACGCTTCCAACCGCCGCTGTCAACTGCTTCCCTCGATCTCGTGGGAAGACCCCGATCGATGCTCTACTCCAGCCCCTCGCTGGACGAAATCTCGATGCCGAAGCCGGAGAGTCCGACATAGGTCATCGGCCGTGGCGTGCGCAGTCGGATCGAGGAGATCCCAAGATCGCGCAGGATCTGGGCGCCGAGACCGATTTCACGCCATTCCATGATGCGCTTGGTTTCGGAATCGGTTTTCTCCATCCAAGCTGGATTGACCGGGACGCCCGCCGTGCCGTCGCGCAGAAATATAAATACCCCGCGGCCGTTCTTCTTGAACGCCGCAAAAGTCTTGCGGATGCTGTCGCCGCCCGCGATCACATCGGCGATAATATCGATCCGATGCAGCCTTGTGGGAATATCGCGGCCATCGCCAATGTCGCCTTGGACGAAGGCGAAATGCCGCACGGGATCAAAGGGCGTGACATAGGCATAGCCGGTAAGCGGACCGCTGGTGCCCATGACCTGAAACGTGTTGACCCGCTCGACGATTTTTTCGCGCGCTTGCCGATGCGCGATGAGATCGGCGACCGAAATGCGCTTCAACCCATGTTTTGCGGCAAAAACCTCGATTTGCGGCCCGGCCATGACGGTGCCGTCGTCATTGGCGAGCTCGCAGATCACGCCAACAGGAGGCAGACCAGCCAGCCGGCAAAGGTCGACCGCCGCCTCGGTGTGGCCGGAGCGCATGAGCACCCCGCCTTCCCTTGCGATAAGCGGAAACACATGGCCCGGGCGGACAAAATCGGCCGACCCCATGTTGCCGTTGGCGAGACCGCGAACCGTATTGCTGCGCTGCTCGGCGGAAATGCCAGTGGTCAGGCCATGCTTGACGTCGACCGAAACGGTGAAGGCGGTGGCGTGCGGCGCGTTGTTGGCCGCCACCATCGGCTGAAGGTTCAAGCGCCGGGCGTCGACGGCGGTCACCGGCGCGCAGACGATGCCGCAGCAATTGCGGATGATGAAAGCCATTTTTTCCGGCGTGCAAAGCGATGCGGCGCAAATCAAATCGCCTTCGTTCTCGCGGTCTCCGTCGTCGGTGACGATGACGATTTCGCCGCGCGCGATCGCTTCGATCGCCTCCGTGACCGAATGGGACATTCGCGGCAACCTCGTCGAGCCTCATGGCCCGTTCCCGATGATGATAAACTATGGTGGCGCACTGCGTTTAACAATGCCCGCCGGCCCTTAAGGCAACAAGGCGTTTGCCTCCGTCCAGATACGCCGCACAACCTCCCCAGCAGGCTCGGCGCGAGCCATCGCCGCAGACTGTCCCGCCCATGCTTGCAGCCTGTTCCTGTCGTTCGTTCTCTGTGCGTTCTCACGCAACGCTTGGGTCAGGCCGCGCTGGACGGGGTAGGGCGCCGGCGGCGGCGCGCCAAACGCGGTGGCGGCCCGCACATAGGCGTTATTGACGCTTCGTCCCAGCCGGCCGCTAAAGGCGCGGGTCAACACCGTTCCTCCGGTTCGAGTTCGATAAGCGCCTCGGCCCACGCCGGATTTATGTTCGCTTCCGGGCAACGCAGAAAAGCAGTGCCGATCGCAACAGCGGACGCGCCGAGCGCCAGAGCCGCCGCGATCCCGCGCCCGTCGCCGATTCCGCCCGCCGCGATCACCGGCACGGAGACCACGTCGGCGACGCGGGGGACCTGGGCAAACAATCCCACGCCTTGTCGCTCGGCCGCGGCAGCATCGAAGGCGCCGCGATGGCCGCCAGCCTCGATCCCTTGCGCGATGATTGCTTCCGCCCCGCCTCCTCTGCGCGGATCGTCTCGGAGACGGTCGTCGCGGTGGCAAACCAGGTAATCCCGCGGGCCTTGAGGGCGGCGACAAATTCGGACGAAAAGAGCCCCATGATCGAGGAGACCATGCGGGGTTTTGCCGCAAGCAGCGCTGCACATTGCCCCCCAAAATCAGGCGGGCGCGCATCGCCGGCCTCCGGAGCAAACTCGGGGCCCCACTGCGCCAGGAAACGCCGGACTTTCTGTTCGGCCTCCGCATCGCGCGCGGGCGGCGGATCCGGAACCCATAGGTTGAGCTGAAAGCTCCCTTTGCTCTCGCGCCGGAAGGCGTCCGACCAGGCGGCAATGCCTTCGGGCGCCGTCAACAAGGCGCCCATCGCGCCCATCCCGCCGGCGTTGGCAACGGCCACACTCAAGGCCACCGGGCACGACCCCGCCATCGGCGCAAGCAGAATGGGAATTTTGAGGCCGTAGACCTCGCAAAATTTTTCCGCGCGGGCACGGGCGGACGACGGGGAAGCGCCAGAAGGCAAAATTTCCGGTCCAGGCATCGGCAAATCCTTCACAGGTGTGGCGCAAACGGCCATTTCGCACTTTCGCCGGCTTGGGCGCGATGGCGCAAGAATTGATCGGCGAGCACGCAGGCAACCATCGCCTCCCCGACCGGAACGGCGCGGATTCCGACGCAAGGATCGTGGCGGCCTTTGGTCACGATCTCAGTTTCCGCGCCAAAACGGTCGATGGTCCGGCGCGGGGTCAGAATCGAGGAGGTGGGCTTGACCGCGAAACGCGCGACAATGGGCTGGCCGGTCGAAATCCCGCCGAGTATTCCGCCGGCGTGGTTCGACAAGAACTTAGGCGCTCCGTCGTTGCCGCGGCGGATCTCGTCGGCATTGGCCTCGCCGGAAAGCTCTGCGGCGGCGAAACCATCGCCGATCTCGACACCCTTGACCGCGTTGATCGACATCACGGCGCTCGCCAATTCGGCGTCGAGCTTGCCGTATATCGGCGCCCCCCAGCCCGGCGGCACATTTTCGGCCACGATCTCAATGACGGCGCCGGTCGAGGACCCCGCCTTGCGAATGGAATCGAGATACGTCTCGAAAAATGCCGCCGCCTTGGCGTCGGGGCAAAAGAACGGATTTTTGACCACCGCGTCCCAATCCCAATTGGCGCGATCGATGGAATGCGGACCCATTTGCACGAGCGCGCCGCGGATCCGCACGGGCGCGATAATTTTTCGCGCGATCGCGCCAGCCGCGACGCGCATGGCGGTTTCCCGCGCGGACGAGCGGCCGCCGCCGCGATGGTCCCTGATTCCATATTTGAGATCATAGGTAAAGTCGGCGTGTCCGGGCCGGTAGGTGTCCTTGATCGCGTCGTAATCTTTTGCGCGCTGATCGGTGTTCTCGATCAAAAGCGCGATCGGCGTTCCGGTCGTCACTTGGCGCTTGGTTTTTTCGTCATGAAAAACGCCGGAAAGGATTTTGACTTGGTCGGCCTCTTGCCGCTGGGTTGTGAAGCGCGAGGTGCCGGGACGCCGCTTTTCGAGAAAAGCCTGGATGTCGCCTTCTTCGAGCGGGATCAAAGGCGGGCAGCCATCGACCACGCAGCCGATCGCTGGACCATGGCTTTCGCCAAAAGTCGTCACCCGGAAGAGATGGCCGAAGGTGTTATGGGACATGGGCTCAAAAGCAAAGAGAGGTGGCGCGGCTTGTCAACGGCCAACGATCCGCGCGATGGCAAAGGCGGCGGCGGCGGCAAGAGAACCGACGATCGCCGTCTGCAAGGCGCTGCGAAGCGGCGCGACGCCGGTTAATTGGCCCTTGACGCCGCCAAAGATTAGAAGGGCGGCGAGGGTTAGCGCGATCGAGACCGGAAGCGCGCGGGAAACCGTTCCCAGCAGGAAATAAGGCGCGAGCGGAATAAGACCGCCGACGACATAGGCGCCGCCGATCGTGAAAGCGCTTTTGAGTGCCCGGCCTGCCTCCGGCTCTTCCAAGCCGAGTTCGAAACGCATCATGAAATTGATCCACCGGTCCGGATCGTGGGTGAGCGCGGCGGTCACCGTTTCGGTCAGGACGGGATCGAGGCCCTGTTCGCGCAGAATTTGCCTGACTTCGGCGCGCTCGGTTTCCGGTACTTGTTTGATCTCGGCTTTCTCGCGTTGCAGTTCGGAATGGTAATGTTCGAGGTCGGTTTGCGCCGCGAGATAACCGCCAAGACTCATCGCGAGCCCGCCAGCCGCGACCTCGGCAAGGCCGGCGGTTATAATGATCGCCGTCGAGGATACGGCCCCGGAAAGGCCCGCCGCAAGAGCGAAAGGAACGGTTAGTCCATCCGCCATTCCAATGACGATGTCGCGGACCTGGGCCGAGGCGGAAAAGTGCTTTTCAAGATGCGGCGTGACCGGCATGGGACACCTGAAGGTCAAACCGGTTACCGTAGTGCTGCACCGGATGATGCGCCATAGCCGAAGGCACAGACAGCATACCGCGGACGGCATTCGCCACAAGATGCCGTCATGCTAAAGGTAATGGTGGTTTCATTAGGGCGGCATCGTCATGCAGGGGAAAGCAGCGGCTGGGCCTGATGCCCACATCCGGGCAACTTCCCAGCCGCCGTCCATAATCATTAGTTAAGCAGCAACCTTGTCGCATTCCGCGGCGCAGGCCTTGCATGATTCGCCGCAGGTTTTGCATTCGGCGACTTTGGGCCACTTCTCGCATTCCTTCTGGCAGTCCCTGCAGACCATCGCGACCACCTTGGCAAGATGACCGGTATGCTCGGAATTGACCGCGGCAAGCGCCGCCAGCGCATCGCAGGCGGCAACCAGTTGGAAGGCGGTATCGGCGCAAGCCGCCATGCTCGTGTCTTTCATCTTATACATGCCGAGGCAATGCCGCAGGCAGTCATTGCCAGTCGTGACGCATTTCGCGGCTTCGGTCTCAAGAGCCTTGTATTTCGGCGGATGCATCGACTCTTCCGTCTCTGCGCCCATCATGCCCTGGGCAAAGGCTTGGGAAGCCGAGGCAACGGCGGCAGCCGTTCCGGCGGCGGCAATGAATTCACGACGGTCCATGGGTGTTCCTCCTAGTTGGGTTCGAGTCATAGGGGTCGAACCACCCTCTTTGGGAACGTAGAAAATCGCTCTACGTTCCAAACTCGATAAACTTAACCCGGAGCCGCAGGCTCACCGCGTTCTATTGCGGCGGCATGGTGATGCCGAGAATGGCCGAGGCGCCAAGAACAAGCGCGCCGAGCACGACATCAATGGCTAGGCTATAGCGAAGCCAGGTGATCTGCGTCATCCCCTTGAGCGGCGCGGCACGCAGCCTCGGCGTCAAAACGAAACGGTTCAAATAGGCGAGGGCGAGCATGGCGGCGACGATCGCTATCTTCTTAAGCAGCACATCGCCATAATTGCTATCGAAAAGCTTGAGGAAGGATCCGGCGACACGAAAGCCCGCGTTGGCGATGCCGCTTGCGACAACCAAGGTGACCGCCACCATCGCCATCAAGGAGAAGCGGGAGCAAATATCGAGCGTGCTGTGGCGTGCTTTTTCCGAAGGCCCGGAGCGGCATTGCTCGATGAGCGCGAAGAGAAGCGCCGGAAGCCCGCCCGCCCAGGCCGCCGCGGCGATCGTATGGATCGCATAGACCGAGATCATGGTGCCTCGATAAAGCCCTTTGCCATCGACTGAATGGCCGAACCAAGCTTGGGTAATCAAAAGTATTGCGCTGACTGGAACGAGAGCGGCAAACCGCCAGCGGCCGTGCTCTGGCATGAAGGCGATCACGACGCCAATCGCAAGCAGCGCGAGACGAAAGATCGACACAGTGCCGAACGGCGTTTCAAAAAAGAAAAGGCGGAGATCCTCCGGATCGATGATGCTGTGAAAATCCCGCGCCATATTGATTAAAATGCAGGCGAGCCAAGCGACGCCGGAAACTGCCGCTACCGGCGCGGCGATGCGCAGCAAAATATCTGTTGCGCGAACAGCGCGCGGCAATCCGCCTGGGCCCGCTAATGACCGCTCGGCTCGCTGGTAGAACCAAAAGAACGAGGATCCAAACAACACGAACACCGATGCGAAATGGATCCACCGCGCGATGACAAGGGGCAGGTAAATCATCAACATTGTCGAGCAACCTTGTTAGCTGCGTGTAGTTGATCTTCTCGAAATATGGCGGCTGGGCTCGCTACGCGGAGATGACGTAGCAAGCCCGGCTGACGGCGGCGCGATGCGCCGCCTAGACCCTGGGTTAGGACACCGTGAAGTGGAATGTGCCCTGGGTGACATGCGTGTCCACCGAGGTTACCTGCCAGCTCAGCGAGTAGCCGCCGGGTCCCAGCGCACGCCCGAGGCGGACAATTACCGTCTGCTGGTCGGAAGGAGCGTTGACGAGTTTCCCGGTTGGGATCACAGCTCCCGCGTCACTCGCGACATGCACATGGGAGAAGGCCGTGATCACGCCTTGGGTATAATAGAGCCTGATTTCGCGCACAGGGGCGCTCACGGTCATTCCGACACCTGGGACGGCATGATCGAGGAACGCATGTGCGAAGGCGGTCGTCGCGGCCAACGAGGAAGCTAGGACGGCGATGATGAAGGGTTTCAAGAAGCGTTGCATGGCGTCCTCTACTACTTAAAAGCATGCCAGGGATCGAAGGCCGAGGATTCGGGGCCGCCGAAGATTGGTTTGCCAAGTGTATTGGGAAAGAGGTCGTCGAGGTAGAAATCCACGTTCGCGAAGACACCCGGATGTTTGCCGCTGCCTCGATTGATCGGGAACGCGCCATAGATGCCGAGTTGATAATCATGGGCCACGTAGTAGAGCCCCGGGCCGACGACGCCGGTGGTTTCGTGCGTTCCCGGGATCGCCCCTGGGATCGAAGGCCCGATGTTGGAAACAGGGGTCGTGAAATTCCCCTCAAAGGTGGGAATGAGGTTCCTGAGAATCTCCGGCACCTCCTGAACATAGCCGTTCATATAGACTAGGCTGTATTGAAGTGTGAAGCCGTAGAAGAGTGACGTGGGATTCTGGGTAACCAAGACATTGTTATTGAACACGGCTGCCACCGTCGGCACATTGTAGGCTATCGCACCGGTGACCGCGATGGGGCGCGCCCAATCCCACGGCGCATCACCGAAACCCTTGCCAATGAAAAGCTGCGGCGAGATGGTCGTAAATTGAGGAGCGATGCCTGGAGTGCCGGTGGCGCCCCACAGTTCGGCAACACCCAAGGACACAACGAACTCATGCTCGTTGCTGACCATGATTTGATCGACCACGTCCGTCGTAATGCCCGTCCATCCATTCAGGCGGGGATTGACCTGATGCAAGAACGAGCTGAAGATTTGAACTTCGAGATCAGCGGTGATCCTTTTTCCGTAGAAGCCATTCCATGAGTAGCTTACCGACCCATCTGCATTGTTCGTCCAGGTGAATGTCGGCAGGGTCAATTCGTCGTTGGTACCTGGGTCAGAGATGGCAAGCGTGGCAGGAAAAATCCGGTCGCCGATGATCGTATGCGCGGAAGCCGGGCCGATGCCGGCGAGGATGGCCGCTGCGGCGAATGCGCCGGCGCAAGCCAGGGAAGTTTTGTGGGATTTGTGAGACATCATCTTGATTCCTCGATCTGAGAAAGTGGGTTGCTTGGCTTGCTATCGCGCGGAAACCGGTTGCGCCGGTGGAACCACTGATGGTCCGTATGGACCAACTGGTGGTCCTGGTGGAACTGCTGGCCCTCCTGGTGGAACAGCGGGTGGAACCATCATGTCGAACCTGTAGCTAAAGCCGGCTTGGACCTGGCTTTCCCTCAGATAATGTTGCGCTGCAAAAAAACCGCCATTGGGGAGCCCAACGATGGCGTTCGGATCGGAGAACGGAGAGTCGTTGGTATGGCCGAAATTCGAATAGCGGTATTCCGCCTGCACCGACCAATTATCGGTGACGGCATATTCGATGCCGCCGCCAAAAGTGTAGCCCGCGCGGGTGACCGATACGGTCGCGTTGGTGCCCGGAACGCCGGTGAAGAATCCGGTCGTATCGGTATAGCTGGTGTTGAAGCTGGTTATGGCGACGCCGCCGGTGCCGAAGAGCAGGACGCGGTCGAAGGCAATGCCGAGGCGTCCGCGGACCGAGCCCTGGACAGCCGCGTTGGAGCTGGCTGTCAGGCTCCCGGTGACGCCCGCGGAGTCCGCCAATGGCACCCCGACAGTTTTGCGCAAGCTCGTGCCGTCCACGGAAGCTTCTCCGCCGAACACAAGCCACGACCACCACGAGTTAGGCTGGAGATTGTAGCCGACACGAGCGCCGCCGATGACGCCTTTCGGACCCTCGCCAAATGAACCGCTGGCCAAATTAAGGAAATTGTCGGTTCCGGACCAAGTAACGTTGTCGTTGCCCCAGGCGTAACCGATCTGCCCGCCGAGATAGACACCTGACCAGGTGAAGACCGGAACCGGCGGTGGGGGCGGTGCGGGCTCGGCCGCGAAGGCGGAACCGGTAATGGCGATCGCGCCAACCGATGCAAGGAGGAATTGATGGTACATAGGACTTCTCCGTTGGAGACTGAATTGAGACTGGATACGCTAAGCAAAAACCAGCCTTAGGCATGGTTTTGCTTTGTATTGAATTAAGCCAAGCAGCGACGCTTGGTTTAAAACATTGAGAAGTCTGGGGCTGGAAGCGACGAATCGAATTTGTAGCTGAAGCCCACCTGCACCTGACTTTGGCTCAATGTGCGGACCACGGATAGGGTCCCGCCAGTTAGTCCTGGCACCGTTCTAAATACTGCGGTGGCAAGCTGGGTATTCCCTACAGTGCCGAAATCGGTATAGCGGTATTCTGCGAATACCGACCAATTGTTGGCGACCGCATAGTCGATACCGCCGCCGGCCGTCCAGCCCACGCGGGTATTCGAAAAGCTGTCTGAGGCGTTGAAGGGATTGCCGCCGTTGTTGCCTGAGGTCGAGAAGCTGGTGTTGAAGCCGCCGAACGCGACGCCACCGGTGGCATAGGCCAGGAGCCGATCCCAGGCGATGCCGAAGCGGCCGCGAATCGAACCCTGGATGTCGGTGTTGGTGGACGCGGACACGGAGCTGCCTCCAAAGGCAGGAAGGCCGGCCGCGACGGTATTGCTCAAACTAGTCCCATCGACCAAACCTTCGACACCTAAGACAAATCCTCCACTTGGTTTATCGATCTGATAGTTAAAGCCGACATGGGCGCCGCCGATCACCCCGCTCGGAGAACTGAAGACACTGGGGGTGAAAGCGAGGCCGGTTAGTGGATCAAATGCGCCGTAGAAGAAATTGTCGTTGCCCCAGGCGTAACCGATCTGGCCGCCGAGATAGAGACCAGTCCAGGTGAACACCGGAACCGGCGGTGGTGGCGGTGCAGGTTCAGCCGCGAAGGCAGTTCCGGCGAGCGTGGCCGCGGCGGCGAATGCGCCGGCGCAAGCCATTGAAGCTTTATAAGACATGATGATTCCTCGATCTGAAAGTGAGAGATAGCCGCGGTCGACCGCCGGATGGCGGTGCCGGGTGGTTGCTCGTCAGTCAGATCGAGAGGGGAGGCGCGCGGGGTTGCCCGGCGAAAACCGCAAAACGCGCGGCTGAGCCGAGACGCGCGGGCGGCGCGATAATCGTGGAGAATGGAGCCGCATAGGCCGCGCGCGCCGCCGCCTGCGGAAGTATGCCGATCGCGGCGTGGACATGCGAGCAGCAGCAGGGGCACGGGCAGAAGGGGCAATCGCCGTGGGGGCAGCATGGGCATGGGGCACCGCCGCCGCCGTTGCCCTCATTGGCACGGGTGCCGTGGAACGCGCAGGGAACGCCCGATTGCTCAGCATGGAAGCTTGCGGCCGTGACGCCGGAGCTGCTGGAGGCAGCCTCGTGAACCATCGCATGCGCCGCAAAACCCGGTGCGTGCTGGTGGTATTGCGCGGCCACCATCAATTGCGCGAGGCACGCAATCACGGCGAGGCAACAGCGGACGGCGCGCGTCCAGTCTCTCGCGACGCTTCGCGTCAAGCCACGATGCAGGCTGACCGCTCGCACGTGATGCCCCATGGGTACGCAAGTTACTACTATGTTAACGAAAGTGCGGGCTTTCTCAACGAAAAGTCAAGCAATATTCGTTAATGGCGGAGGCGTGGTTAGTAAAACAAGGCGATTGTTGGGAACCGTGACTTTCACGCAACAAGGCAAAGGCGGCGAGCCCTCGTTGCAGGTTGAGCGTTTCCCAAACCGCGCCAACAGGTGCTAACCGGGGCGCCTCGACTTCGCCGCAAGCGGCTGCCATAGCACGCAGCTAGAGAAGCCGGTTGTGTTGCTTGGTGCGTTCGAGGCGAGGGCGAAAAATGGATTTGCCGGACGGCCCGGAATTTTCCAGCCGGCGCTTGGGCGACACAGTGACGCTCGACCTTGGCGGGCAGTGGACGGTGAAGGCGTCGGCCGCGATTGAAGCCAGGGCGGAGGCTCTTTTGGCGGAGAGCGACGGCGCGCGGCGGGTTGTTTTTGATCTTGGCGGGGTCGCGCGGCTCGATACCGCGGGGGCTTGGCTCATCGACCGGGCGCGTCAGACGCTCGATGCCAAGGGCGTCGAAGCAACGCTTGAATCGGTCCGGCCGGAATATGCAATCCTCCTCCGCGAAGCCCGGTACCGGGCTCTTCCCGTGCCAAAGCCGCCAAGTGGCTCACATATCGTCCGTCTTCTCGCCGATATCGGCGAGAGCATGGTTTCCGCGGGAGCCGATCTCTACACGGGCGTGGGCTTTCTCGGCGAAGTTGTGGCGGCTATTGGCATCAACCTCGCGCGCCCGTCGCATTTTCGCGGAACCTCGCTCATTGTCCAAATTGAAAACATCGCCCTTCGCGGCGCTCCGATCATTGCCCTCATCAATTTTCTGGCTGGCGCGATCATCGCGCAACAGGGATTATTCCAGTTGCGGCGGTTCGGTGCGACGATTTTCGTTGTCGACCTTGTTGGCATCTTGGTCCTGCGCGAACTCGGCGTTTTGTTGACCGCGATCATGACCGCTGGGCGGTCCGGCTCGGCGATCACCGCCGAACTCGGCTCGATGAAGCTGCAGGAGGAAATCGATGCTCTCACCGTGATGGGATTGCGGCCGGTCGATATATTGATCGTTCCGCGTGTCCTCGCGCTCGTGATCAGCCTTCCGCTCTTGACGTTTATTGGCGACATGGCGGGGATATTTGGCGGTATGCTGGCGAGCTGGGCCTATGACGGGATCACTCCTGCGAGGTTCTTGGCGCTGTTGCCGGAGGCGATCGGCGTTCACACTTTTTTCAGCGGTCTGATCAAGGCGCCTTTCATGGCTCTGATCATTGGGCTTATTTCCTGCGTGGAAGGTTTAGCCGTCGCGGGTTCGGCCGAGTCGCTCGGGCGGCAGGTCACCGCCTCGGTGGTCAAGTCGATTTTCATGGTTGTCGTGGTCGATGGGCTGTTTGCAACGTTTTTCGCGGGGATAAGGTTTTGATAAACGGGCACGCCTTGGACGACGCTGGGACGGGAGCAAGGCGAGAGCAAACCCCGCACGAGGTACCGGAGATCGCCATAAAGGTGCGCGACCTTGTCGTCGGCTTTGGTGACACTCTCGTCATGCAAGGCCTCGATCTTGATGTTTACCGGGGCGAGGTTTTGGGCTTCGTGGGCGGGTCTGGCACCGGTAAATCTGTCCTTACCAGGGCGATCCTGCGGCTCATCCGCAAACGCAGCGGGCTTGTCGAGATTTTTGGCGCCGATGTCGATTCCCTCCCTCCGCGCGAATACACCGCAATCGAGCGGCGCATCGGCGTGATGTTTCAGCAAGGCGCGCTGTTTTCGGGACTCACAGTCAAGCAAAACGTCGAGGTGCCGATGCGTGAGCATTTGCGACTGTCGCCGCGCCTATCAGAAGAACTCGCTATGCTCAAACTCGAGCTCGTCGGCCTCGATCTCGATGCCGCCAACAAACACCCGTCCGAATTATCCGGGGGCATGACCAAGCGGGCTGCCTTGGCGAGGGCCCTGGCGCTCGATCCGGAACTCGTGTTTCTCGACGAGCCGACGTCCGGTCTCGATCCGATCGGCGCGGCGGAGTTCGACGAATTGATCGCCACCTTGCAGCGAACGCTCGGGCTTACGGTGTTCATGGTGACCCATGACCTCGACAGTCTTTATTCGATCTGCGACAGGATCGCCGCTTTGGCGGATGGAAAAGTGGTCGCCGAAGGGCCGGTTTCGACGATGCTTGCCTCGCCGCATCCGTGGGTACACGCTTATTTTCACGGCAAAAGGGCGCGTCTCGCCGGGTCCGCGCTTGCCCGGCGCTCCGGCGCGCGTCCCATGACGGCGGAGAATGAAACAGCCGGCTTACCCGACCAACCGTGAAGCGGCTTTCGAAGACTGGAGAAACAGGCGAGGTCAGATGGAAACCCGTGCGAATTATGCCTTGATCGGCGTGTTCACCTTGGCGGTCATCGCCGCGGCCTTCAGCTTTTTGCTTTGGTTTTCGGGGGCTGAAAAACCGGGTGGGCGCAAGACTTACAAAATCATTTTTAGCGGTTCGGTTTCCGGCCTCACCATTGGCGGCGTGGTTCTGTTTAACGGCGTGCGGGTCGGTTCGGTTACCAAGATCGACCTGTTGCCGCAAGACCCTTCCCGCGTCGATGCGCTGATCGACGTCTATGCGAACGTGCCAGTGCGCGCCGACACCAAAGCGCGGCTGGAATATACCGGCTTTACCGGGGTTGCATCGGTTGCATTGACGGGCGGCGCCCTTGATGCGCCGCCGCTCCTCACCAGCCCGCAACAGCCGGGCGTCATTGTCGCCGAAAGCTCGGAGTTCCAGGATCTCATCGCAACGGCGCGGCGGGTCGCGGCCCAAGCCTCCGATTTTTTCACCAAGACCAACCGTCTGATCGACGACAATTCGGCCGCTATCACGGCTTCGGTGAAGAATGCCGAAAAATTCTCCGGTGCGCTTGCCGCCAATTCAGACGACCTCAAGGATTTCTTGGGCACCATCAAGCCTTTGAGCGAAAAGCTCGACGCCCTCGCGGGCGACGCCGATAAAGTGGTGAAGGCAATCAATCCCGAAGAGGTCAAGACGATTGTCAGCCATGGCGCCTCGCTGGCGGCGAAACTCGACAAAATCGCCGCCAACGTCAACCGCTTCAGCGGCAGTGGATTGCGCCAGTACGAGGCCTTGGCGGCGGACGGCCGTAAGACGCTTGAAGAATTCAATCAAGCGGTTCGCGCGCTCGAGAACAATCCCCAGCAATTCCTGCTCGGGAAGTCGCCGCAAATTCCGGAATACTCCGGCGCTCGTTAACGTGGCAGGCAACGCGAACCGGCAATGCCAGCGCTTACCTTGACGCAAGCATCCGGTGCTATAAGCGGAAGCCCGGGCGCCGGGCTGGTCTTGTGCTCCGTTTATGGTAATGGATTTTGAGATGGGGTATTTTGCCCGTGTCCGGGCCTCAATCTTGGACCGGTTCCGCGCCGCGCGGCGCCGCGGCTTTTTCCCAGTCTTGCTCGCCGGATTACCGTTCGTGTTGCTTGCCGCTTGTTCATCCGCGCCGCCGGCCACCTACGATCTCAATGCCGCCACCGGCGGTTTTGCGGCGCGCGCGGGCCGCGGCCAGCTCGCCGTTCTTTTGCCGGACGCGACGCTCCCCGCCGACTCGGACCGGATTGTCGTGCGTACCAATCCGCAATCCGTCGCATATCTCGCGGGCGCCCAATGGGCCGATAAATTGCCGTCGCTTATTCAGAGCCGGCTTATTGAGAGTTTTCAAAACGCGCATCTTTTGCGCGCGGTTGGCCGGCCCGGCATCCTCGCCGATTTCAGTCTCCAAACCAGCATAAGGCGGTTCGAATTCGATGCGGCGCGTGGCGAGGCAACGGTCGAAATCTCCGCCCAAATTCTTGGTCAGAGCGGCCGCATCATCGCTGGGCGCCTGTTTTCCGGCACTGTTCCGGTGGCCTCGGCCGATTCCTCGGCGGTCGCCTCGGCACTCGACGCGGCGCTTCGCCAAATCATGCGCGAGATCGTCATTTGGACCGCGCCGAAAATTTGACGAGTCGCGCGTCCCGCCATGCGCGCAAAATCCCGCGCCGACGCCCGAACGCCTGGCGAATAAGGAAGCCACCCATTGAGCCCCGGACCCATCCCGCGCGCGGTTTTCACCGAGGGCTCGACCATGCGCCACGTCATTGTTATGACGGCGGCGAGCTCTGTTGGGCTCTTGGCGATTTTCGCCGTCGATCTGTTGTCGCTGCTCTGGGTATCGCGGCTTGGCGATCCTAAACTCACCGCCGCCGTCGGCTTCGCGACGCAGGTTTTGTTTTTTTCGGTCTCGATCAGCATCGGCCTTTCGATCGCGATCGGCGCCCTTGTTTCGCGGGCGCTCGGCGCGGGCGATCGGGCCGGCGCGAGGCGGCTTGCGGCTTCAGGCCTTGTCCACGTGGTTCTGATCGCGGCCGCGGCCAGTTGTGCCGCCTGGCCACTCCGGCGCGAGATTCTCACCCTCTTCGGCGCCCGCGATATGACCCTCGATGTCGCCTCGGCTTATCTCGCAATCACGCTCCCGCCCACCGTTTTGCTCGGTCTCGGCATGGCGCTCGGCAGCATATTGCGCGCGGCCGGCGATGCAAGGCGCGCGATGTATGTGACGCTCGCCGGAGCCATCGTCACCGCCATTCTCGATCCGGTGTTTATTTTCGGCCTCGGCCTTGGTGTCACCGGCGCGGCCATTGTTACGGTGATTTCACGGTTCATTTTCGTCGCGGTTGGACTGAACGGCGCCGTCCGCAAGCATGATCTTGTCGCAAAGCCGAGCTGGAAAGCGGCGAGATTGGATCTCGCGCCGATGATGGCGATCGCCGTTCCGGCCGTCCTGACCAATCTGGCGACACCGGTTGCCAATGCCTACACGATGCGGATATTTTCGCGTTTCGGCGAAGCGGTCGTCGCGGCCTTCGCCATCGTCGACCGGCTGAATCCCATGGCCTTCGGCGTTCTGTTCGCTTTGTCCGCGGCGGTCGGCCCGATCATGGGCCAAAACCTCGGCGCCAAGCTGATGGCGCGAGTGCGCCAAGTGCTGACCGATTGTTTCACTTTTGCCGCGATTTATGTCCTGGTGGTATCGGTTTTTCTGCGTTTGGCCGCGCCTTTCATCGTCGAACTCTTTCACGCGCAAGGCGAGACGGCCAGGCTCGTCACTTTCGTTTGCGCCTATGGCGGGGTGCTGTGGTTTTTCCTCGGCGCCATTTTCGTCGCCAACGCCGCCTTCAACAATCTCGGCTTCCCCCTTGTCTCGACGCTCTTCAATTGGGGGCGCGCCACGCTTGGCACGCTGCCTTTCGTGACCCTCGGCGCCGCGCGTTTTGGACCAGAAGGCGGCTATCTTGGCCTGATCATTGGTTCGGCACTCTTTGGTATCTTGGCCGTGATCGCCGCCTATATGATTACGGGACGGCTCGCAAAACGCCGCAAGGTCTTGTAGCATCGTCCGGTTTCTTGCCGGACATTGTTCCCTCGGCAAGCCTCGCTGAAACCGGCAGCCTCGCGCTGCCGCCGCCGGTCCTGTTCGGGCGCGCTTGCTTGGGCGCATTGCGCCTGGGCGCCCG
>PEFW01000062.1 GCA_002890675.1 Candidatus Methylaffinis lahnbergensis | reverse complement strand
GATCACGAAGATCCAAGGAATAAGGCTTGGTCATCCATGCTGGCCTCCAATCCAGTCCCAACCTTGAATCAGCAAAAAGCCGATTTGGGAATCCCTCGCGATTCACTCAAACCTCATCCCGCTCTAGCATGGCCCTTCTGGCGATGGCGGGGCGTCACAATGGCGGGATCACACGGTGGCGAAGAACTGATCGCGGCCATTTATGACGCCATCATCGACCCATCCCGCTGGGACGAGGTCGTCAAACGCATCGTCGAGGCAACAAAATCATTCAGCGGCAACCTTGTTCTTCAACAGGCCGATGCGGGAAGCTTGACCGCACTCTAATCTCGATCAAATCTGCGACCGTGCCGATCGCCGTCCAGATCGCCAAGATCGTTCACGGGGCCCCCGCGCTCGCGGCGATGTTCGTGAAGATCGTTACCGCGCGCGCGCCCATCGCTCTGGTGGCGTTCGTCCACGCGATCGATGACTTGCTCGTCGCGGCGTGACGCCCAGAAGCGCCCCGGGCCGCGACGACCCGGCTTGAAGAGCGGCGAGGGAGGCGTGAAGAATGCATCCGCCACTCCGCCGTTCAGGAATTTGGTCAAGTCCACAGGAGAATGAAAATGATCAAGCTCAGTACTCTCATGGTGCGCCGAAGCGATTTTACATACGACAAGTTCATCAAATACTGGCGTGAAGTTCATGCCCCCCTCTTCGCCGCCCAGTCGGAGTCGAGGAAATACGTTCGGCGCTACACTCAAGATCACAGAACGGGCGATGCATTGCAAGGAACAACCGCCTCCAACTTCGACGGTATCGCGGAGATTTGGTTCGATGACATCTCTGGGGCAAAAGCATTCTTCGAATCGGATGGCTATCAGAAGAACGTGATCCCTGACGAAGAAGCATTCATGGATCGCAAGCGCTGCGAGCTGCTGTACACCCACGAATACAATGTCATGGCCTAATGCCCCTGACATTTTTCTCTTCATCTGTAACGTTTTTTCTTGTGAGACGAGTTTACGATGAGTACGCCCGCGTTCGAGAAGGATCTGACAGGCCTTCTGGTAGTTGATCCCTACAACGACTTTATCTCGGAGGGTGGCATTCTATGGCCGCTGATAAAGGAGATAGCAGAAGCGGTCGACTGCGTACCGAACATGCTTGCCGTCCTTCTGGCCGCCCGTGCCGCAGGCATCCGAGTCTTCTTCGCACCGCATCACCGAGACCGGGGGCCCGAGGATGAAATCGAGGGCTGGAAGTACATCGCACCCATTCAGAAATTCGGCCACGAACGACGTATCTTCGGAGTTGGAACCTGGGGCGGAACCTTTCGCGAAGAATTCACGCCGCTGCCCGGCGAAGTGGTTGCGCAAGAACACTGGTGCTCCAGCGGTTTCGCGGATACAGACCTGGATCTCCAGCTTAAGAAGCACGGTATCCATAAGTTGATCGTGATTGGCCAGAAGGCGAATACCTGTATCGACTCGACGGTGCGTTACGCCGCAGAACTCGGATACGACGTAACCCTGGTGATGGATGCGATCGCCAGCTACCAATGGGAAGAGATGCGGGCGAGATTGGAAATCAATCTCCCCAATTATGCCACCTCTATCCTCAGCGCCGCGGACACAATAGCGGCGCTCGAACACACAAGTGTCTCGTAGCGGCGTGACGCCCAGAAACGCCTGGGTCCGCGACGACCCGGCCCGAAGCGGGGGGAAGAATGCATCCGCCACTCCGCCGTTCGAGGATTTTCTCAAGTCGATAGGAAAATGAAAATGTCCGACGCCTATCTGTTCGTCAGTTACAAGCAGGCCGCCGATCCGAGCCGCCTCGCCGCCTACGGTGCATTGGCGGTGCGGGCCATTGAGCAATTTGGCGGTACGGTGATCGCCAGGGCGGAACCGGGCCACATCTACGAGGCGGGCCAAAGCGAGTTGACCGTGCTCGTGCGCTTCAACAGCGTGGACGAGGCCGCCGCTCTTTATGACAGCTCAACCTATCGCGAAGCGCTGGCGGCGCTCGGCTCGGGCGCGAGCCGGGACGTGCGGATCATCCCCGCCCTGTAAGGGGTAATCACTCGGTCACTGAGTGGCATGTGATAGCCCGCCGCGTCGCAAGTCCGCGAACCTGGCTTGGCGGGCATCTCGCTCAGCGGAGCCCTAACTAACCACCTCGCCGCTTTTCATGACGAAGTCGAGCTTGCCCAACGTTGAGTTACCCGTGAGGTGATCTCAAGAAGTGCGATGACAATAACCTTCGAAAGGAAGTGGCCCATGATCGCCGTGAACATTTCGATATCCTTGTATTCGGCGGTGGGAAAGCCAGCAAGACATTGGCGATGGATCACGCCAAGGCTGGCCGGCGGGTCGCCGACTGGGATGATCGGGGCAGCCTTCGGGCCCTGGCTAATGAACCGCTTCCGCATCGCGCATCCTGTCTCCCGAGGGCTGGCGCTTGGCACGATTTCGCACGGGCAAGGGACAGCCGAGGCGGCGACCGAAAGCGGAATTCACCGGAGCGGCGATGGGATTGGGCGCGATCTGCACCTCTCTGGCCGCGCCCTACCTAGTCCCTCTCTTGGCTGGGTGAACGGAATAGGCATGGGAGATGCTCCATGGCGGCGCCCTGCCCGTGGAGATAGTGCCTCCCCCCAAAGCCGGTTGCGGCGCGGGCGCGGCCAATTCCCCCCGGCAGTTCCAAAACTCCCCGTCAATGCTAGCCCGTTGCGGCCGAAGATCTGCAAGTGCCGCCTTGCCCGGCGTGCCCACGACCTGAATTTTCAAAAATTTTTACGCCTCTCGATCTAAATAAGCCCGTCATCAACGCTTCCTTTGACGACAGGGGGCTTGAGTCGGGGCGCCGCTTTCAATAAATTCCGCGCCCACATCAAGAGCCTTGGGTCGGGCCGGAGACGGCGGCGACAAGCACCGCGCCCAAAATCCAGCCGGCGATGCCCATCGTTGAAACAAAGTCAAAACTCCGCAGGCAGAGAGTGGTGGGAACGAGATGCCGACGCTGAGGACATTCGCACACGCCAAGATAAACCGCGCGAATAGGCGATGCGCGGCGCGAAGCAAAAAATTGCCGGCATTTGGCGCAAGACTGACCAAGTTCGAACTGGCCGACCACTGAAACACACTTGAACAGGGCCCGCGTGTTGAGCCTTTCCCTTCCCGTCTCGCTCGCGCAATCCCGCTCCTGGTGGCGGGCGTTCTGGCGTAAGGCCGCCGCAATCCTGCCCAAGGGACTTTACGCGCGGGCGCTTCTCATCGTCATCGTGCCGATGGTGATTCTGCAATGCGTGCTCACCTATGTCTTCATGGAGCGGCATTGGCAACTCGTCACGAAACGCCTTTCTACCGCGTTGACCCAGGATATCGCGGCGATCGTCGAGCTTCATAAATCCTACCCAGGCCGGACAAACGACGAGGTCCTAGCCCAGATCGCCCAGCAGCGGTTGAAAATCGACATGGAATTCCTGCCGAACGCCGAACTGCCAGCCGCGCTGCCAAAACCTTTCTTCTCGATCCTCGATGCCGCCTTGTCGCACGAGATCCGGCGCCAGATCGGCAAACCCTTCTGGCTTGATACGGTCGGGCGCTCGGATTTCATCGAGATCAGGATCAAGCTCAATGACTCGATCCTGCGCGTCGTCGCCCTGCGCGGCGCCGCGTATGCATCCAATTCCCAGATCTTCCTATTGTGGATGATCGGCACTTCTTTCGTCTTGATCGTGGTGGCGATCGCCTTTCTGCGCAACCAGATTAGGCCGATCCTTTTGCTTGCGGGCGCGGCGGAGGCTTTTGGCAAGGGGCGCGATCTTGAATTTTATCCGCGTGGCGCGCGGGAGGTGCGGCAGGCCGGCAAGGCTTTTGTCGAAATGAAACGGCGGATCGAACGGGCGTTCGAGCAGCGCACCGCCATGCTGAATGGTGTAAGCCACGATCTGCGCACCATCCTCACGCGGTTCAAGCTTTCGCTTGCCTTGATGCGCGAGACCGACGAGACGCGGGACTTGCAAAAAGACGTCGAGGAAATGCAGCGCATGCTCGAGGCATACCTTGCCTTCGCGCGGGGCGATGCCGGGGAGAGCGCGGCGAAAATCGACATGGCGGAGTTTTTGGAGGATTTGCGCCTCGACGCCGAGCGGGCGGGGTTCGATACATTAGTCTCGTTTTCGGGCGATCCGCTGGTCACTGTGCGGCCCGCTGCTTTCAAGCGCTGTCTTGCCAATCTCATTTCCAATGCGCAAAGCCACGCGAAGAAGATTTCCATCGAAGCGATCAGGGATCGGCGATTTTTGACGATCCACGTCGACGACAACGGCCCCGGCATTCCGCAAGGGCGGCGCGAGGACGTGTTCCGGCCGTTTTTCCGCCTCGATGACGCCCGCAACCAGGATGAGGGCGGCACCGGGCTTGGCCTAGCGATCGCCCTCGACATCGCCCGCTCGCACGGCGGCGGCATAACCTTGGGCGACAGCAAGGCGGGGGGCCTGCGGGCAACGGTGCGGGTGCCGGTGTAATTGTCCTGCCTTGGCTCGCAGAGCCCGCATCTGCCCTGCGAGGATAATCTCTTCGCCTACAAGGAACGAAGGAAGTCCAAGATCGCTTGCTGATCTGCTACCGGCAGCCTCACGAAATTCGATACGGCTGCATTAGCTTCCGACGCCGGAAAAGCTGCCGTTTTCGGCGAAAAATGCTGCTTGATCGCGACAAGCAAGTCACTAGTGCGGCCATCGTGCAGGAAGAATAAGCGCTGTCCCACGCCCCAAAGCGGCACCGTGCGAAACTCGTCCGGCCCAGCCGCCCCCTGAATGATGTCGTCGGCGAGGCCGCCGCCCATGTGATGCACCAAGAGATCGGAGAACAGATTGGCTGGCCGGTCTTGCAGAACGGCGCTGTTCATCACCGGCGCGGTCTGCATTTGCGGCGTGTGACACAAGCCGCAACCCGTATTGCTAAAGAGAACCCGGCCGCGGATCGCGCTCGCGCTCGGATGCGGGTCCGGTTGCGGATCGGCCATGAACCGCATCAGGAGTTGAAACTGCATCCAATCGGCCAGGATGTGTTTCGGATTGTTAAAGGCCTGGTTGCCCTTGTCGTCTGTTTTCGTGCGGGTCACATCATTGGGTTCGGGCTTCCCCGGTCCGTTGCAAGCCGGATCTTCCTCCTTGGCCGTGGGGAAAAGCTCATTGGTGATCCCCATTTCCACATTATAGGCTTCGCCTGCGAACATCGTGATCGACTTGTTTTGCGCCTTCCAGCCGAACCTTGTGATCGTGTTGTCATTGCCGCGGCGGTTCGGATGGCCTTCTATGCCAAGCGGCGCGCGCAACGAGGCCGTGGCGGCGTGTTCGCCAAGAATCTCCCGGTCTTGAATCGAGTCGATCAACCCTAAGCCGAACATTTGCAGAGGAATCCGGAAGGAGAGGTTTTTCTTGGCTAGTTGCGCGGCGAAATCCGGCTGCGTGATCGCGCAATCAGGGATTGTCGGATCCTTTGTTATGCCGCGCACGGTCCAGAGCTGATGCACGCTGCCGTCGCGGGTTCCGTCTGGATTAAATTTGAACCGGACTTCGCGAATGGGGCCGAACTGTTGCTCGAAGCTAGGGACGACGTTTTGTTTGCCGAAACGATGCGGAACCAGCCGGAACATGGGATTTTCCGACGGCAAAGGCGTGCCCTGGCCCGGATTGGGGACGAGAAATCCACCCGACCCCCCCAACGTCGGCTGGGCGTGGCACAAAAAGCACTGGTCCGCATTGTGCCTGGCGCCAAGGCCGTTGGAGTTCGTGTGGAACTGAGGAAACAAAGGATCAAGTTCGCCCAAGCCGACAACAGGACTGCCGTCGGTCACGTCGGCACATGTGTCGCACGTGGATTCCAACTGCCCGGCGCGATTGATGCCTTCCACGAACGAGATCACTTCGTTCTCTTGAACCGGGGCCCCGGTCCCCGGGTTGCGACTGATCAGCGGCGGGCGTGGAATGCGAATTCCTTTGCGTTCCAATTCACCAGCGGTGTTCGCGAAGCCGCCCCGCACCCCTGGATCATGCTGCGCATAAGCGGGAGCCGAATGCAGACCCACCGTTGCGATTGTGGCGTATACCGCCGCCCCAAAAAGATTGCTTTTCATGATCGCGCAAGCCCCTCTGCCTGTTCATTGCGTTTCGCGAAACGGGAAATTACCCGTCTAGCGTAGCTGACGTTTTCAGCGCCGTCGCATCGGAACTGATGATGCCGGTTAATATCCGTGGAAAATCAGGCGGTCGCCGGCAAACCGGGCAAGGCGGCCTCAAAAAACCGGCGGATGAGCTCCGTCTGGCGGGTGGTTCCGGTCTTCGCCAGAATGCGGTTCGTGTGGCTGCGCGCCGTCGCCTCGGTGATTTTGAGCTTTGCGGCGGTTGACGACCTCGTCCCAGCCGGAGGGATCGATGGCGGCATCGTAGATTGCCGGGATCAGATCGCCATCGGCGTGTGATCTCGCCATTGTGACTCCCCGCCACCGCCAGCAGGGCCATGCTAGAAGAATCCCGCGCACATTGTCACGATGCGCCGGAACCGCCGCGTTTCAACAAGCGGATGGCGCCCGCAGGATCTCTCTTGCCCGCACTTCATCCCGCTGCATTTGCGCTATGAGCGCCGCGGCCAGGATCCAGCCGCATCCTTTTCGTCCGCGCGATCAGCGGCGCCAGCCATGGGCCGGCTGACGAGTCTAATAATGGAGGCGCCCGGGTGTTTTCCGCGCTACCGGATCACGACAACTTTCGTGCCCACCTTAACCCGATCGGAAAGATCAACGACATCCTGGTTGGTCATCCGAATGCAGCCCGACGACACGGCGGCCCCGATTGTGTCCGGCTCGTTCGACCCATGAATGCGATAGAGGCTGGAGCCAAGATAAATCGCGCGCGCGCCGAGCGGATTGTCCATTCCGCCGTCCATATGGCGTGGCAAGTCGGGCCGGCGCTTGAGCATTTGCGTCGGCGGGGTCCAATCCGGCCATTGGCGTTTCATCGTGACCGTCTTCGTGCCGGACCAGGTGAAGCCTTCCCGGCCAACGCCGACGCCATACCGGATTGCTTGGCCACTTTCGAGGACATAATAGAGGCGGCGCTCGCTCGTCGAGATGACGACCGTGCCCGGCTTATAGCCGCGGTGCCAAGCGATGACCTGGCGCGGGATGGCCTGTTCCCGAAAAAGATTAAGAAAGTCGGCCAGCGGCCCGCGGCCGAGCGGATTAAAGTTAGCCAGCTGTATGCCGCTGAGCGGGTTATTGAAGGCGAAGGCCGGAGAGCCGTTCAACAGTGCGAGAAGGATGCCGGCGCGGGCAAATGTAGGGGCCATTGTTGTCCTGTTGTCGCGCTGATGCGGGAGTGATGCACCAGCCGAGGAGCCATTTCTTTTAAGTTTTGCGGCCAAAGTTGGGCGGAGCCGTTCGTGTTGCACGGATGATGGTGCTGGCGCCAAGCAGATAAGCCAAATTGATTCCGCCCATGCGCGCGCGAAAAAGGCGCGCAAGCATCTCATCTTGCCCGTCAGTCACAGAAGATAAACCGCCGCGTTTCAACCAACGGATGGCGCCCGCAAGATCGCTCTTGCCCGCGCTTCATCCTGCTTCATTTGTGCGCCTAGTGCCGCGGCCGACGCGAATTTCACTTCCGCCCGTATCCAGCCGATGAACAAAACCTCGATCGTCTCGCCGTAAAGATCGCCCGCAAAATCGAACAGAAAAGCCTCAAGCAGCGCCTGGCCATTATCAAACGTCGGGCGGCGGCCGTAGCTCGCCACGCCGGCATAGATTTTGGTCCCCACAACGACACGGACAGCATAGACGCCGAGGCGCAACCGGCAGCTTGGGTCCGGCAAAAGATTGGCCGTCGGAAATCCCAATGTCCGGCCGAGGTGCTGGCCGTGGATGACTTTGCCAATGATCGCAAAGGGGTGACCGAGCAGTTGTGCGGCGCGTTGGGCATCGCCTGCTTCGAGCACGGCGCGCGCGGCCGTCGAGGAGGCAGCCTCGTTGATGTCCGCCGTGCCCGCCAAAACTCGCCCCACGATCTCGACGGCAAAGCCATGCCGCCTCCCCGCTTCCTTGAGCAGGGCGGGCGAGCCGGAGCGGCCGGCGCCGAAATGGAAATCATAGCCGGCGACGACGGCCCGGACTTTTAGACGGCCGACCAAGATTTCAACGATGAAAGCCTCCGCCGAGAGGCTCGCCAAAACCTTGTCGAAGGTGATGACGATCATGCCATCGATACCGAGCTGTTCCAGCGCCCTCGCCTTGGCGTCGCGCGGCGTAAGGCGAAAGACCGTGTTGGGACCCTTGAAATAATCGGCGGGATGGGGCTCGAAGGTAAGCACCACGCAAGGGCAGCTAAGTTCCTGGGCGAGCGCCGTGGCGCGCTTGATTACGGCGAGATGACCGCGATGAACGCCATCGAAATTGCCGATCGCGACCACCGCGCCTGCAAGTCCGGGCGGCGCCACCACCGGATCGATGGCGGCAACAAATTTTTTGGCGGAGAAAGGATCGGCCAAGGGAACCCAAATCGTAAGACGCCATGCGGGCGCCGGCAGAGCTCCGGACAGGGCGGGAAACAGCATGGCGGAAGGCGCCGCGTCAAGGCCGCGCTATGCCGCCTTCCAGGAACTTTCTACCAAACAAGCTCGGGGATCGCCGCCGTCGGCGCGAAATCCACCGCATCCATGAACTGGCGGAACGCGGCAGCGTCGAGGCCGGTGTCTCGCGCGCCGCCATGCAGCTCCTTGCGATGGATGCCGGATGTCACAAAGAGACTATCGAAGCCCTGATCGTGCGCACCTTTGATATCGGTTCGCATGGCGTCGCCAATCACGAGAACCCGCGCGCGATCGATGGTCTTAGTGCACGGCCCCTGCGCCAGTTCGAGCGCCCGCGCGAAAATCGGTGCAAAAGGCTTGCCGGTCTGGATCACCTTGCCGCCCGCCCCGGCATAGCGTTCCGCGATCGCGCCGGCACAATAAAACAGCTTGGCGCCCTCCTCCACCACGATATCGGGATTGGCGCAAATGAACTCGAGGTTCCGCGCGCGCATAGCAGCAAGGATTGCGTCGTAATCCGCGGGCGTCTCGTTCCAGGGATCGGCAAGGCCGGTGCAGAGGACGAAGTTCGCTTGTTTCAGTGGCACCACGCGGGGCGCCTTGCCGCTCAGAACCAAAACCTCCTCGAAAAGGGCGGTTTCATTGGGCGGGCCAAGATGAAACAGGGCCGCGCCAGTGCGTGCGACGAGCAGGGAAACGGTAACGTCGCCGGACGAGACAATCGCATCATAGGCTTTTCGCGTAACGCCAAGCCGGGCGAGCTGCGCCTCCACGAACCGGCTTGGATTGGGCGAGTTCGTCATAAGTACGACCATGCCGCCGCCCACCCGGAAACGGCCAAGCGCCTCGGTGGCACTCTCGAACGCCACGCGTCCATTGTGGACGACGCCCCAGACGTCGCTCAAGATAACTTTGTATCCGCGCGCGAGATCGGCCAAGCCACGCACCAGGCGAGTCACGCGCTCAATCGTCTTTTTGGAAGCGGTTCATGCACAAGCCGGTGGCCCTTCTTACCGCGCCCGTGGCACGAGGCCGGTTCGCAGGGTTGCGTAAAGAATAATTTCTCAGCGTAGCGCTCCGCGCCGCGGATCGGCGGCTGCGAGGCGCATCGGAAACGGGGTCGCGCGTTTGTGGATGGGCTCAAGCAGCAGGCTTATCGCCGCCGTCTATCGAACCGCAGCGACGGCCCGTCAAGCTAAAAATGCGGGGCATCGCGGCGGCGGGCCGCGCGCCCACGATGTCACGCCCGGGTCAAATGACCGTCGATGTCAACGGCGCTACGACGGGAGCTTGCCGTCGGGGGTCACCTTGTCGATGGCGTGCGGCAGATGTTGCGCCAGCATATCGGCGATTTTGTCGGTGGGAAGGCCCATCTTGGCGGCCAGTGCCTTCACCGTGTCGGAGCCGAGCGCCTGCTGAATCTGTTCCGCCGTGATCGGCAAATTCGGTCCCTTCGAAATCCATGACTTCATGGTATCGCCCAAGCCAGCCGTATCGAATTGGCTGACGACGTTTTGCAAGCCGCCTTGCTTTTCGATGTAGCTGTCGAGGAGCTTCGTTGCGCTAGCGCCGATGATGCCGCCCAGAATTCCGTCGAACATACCCATATGATCCTCCCAAGATCCCTCGCTTAGCCAAGCGTGAACCCTCGCCCAGCATTCGCTCGATGACCAGATTTCACTGAGATTACCGTCTTGGATGAGCCTTGGCAAGGCCATGCCGAGGCCGGGTGCGTGGGTAGTGGGCTCTTTTGAATAAGGCAGCCCGGTGCGGGCCGGCGATTCGCATAATTGTCGATCTCATGCATATTGTCGCAAGAGGTGGAGAATCATGCCTTCATGGAAAGAAATTTTGGAGCAATTCGCCTTGATCAGCGCGGCTCCAATTCCATTTTCCTTGGTTACCATAGCAATTGTTGGCATAGTTTGGGTTGTCGTAAACTGGTCCTATAATGCTGTTTTGTCGAGTAAAAATTCGCAAATTGAATTACTGGAAAGACAAGTTGCCGATTATAAGGACAAGCTCAGTGGCGCGACGCCAAACGAAGCTAAAGCGAGAATCGATTCATTGGAAACGCGGCTGAGTCGTATTGAACCACGCCGACTATTTGTTGAACAACGTAATATTATTACCTCATACGTAACTGTCCCGTATGGTGTCAATTACATGATCGCAGTACAATCAGAGATGGCCTGCGGGGATTGCAGGCAGTATTTGGACGATTTTCAAGATATATTATACAATGCTCATTGGAACATTGAACGAATAAGTCTAAGCAACGCAACAGCCGCGTCTCCGAAAGGAATTGCTATATTAACTCCAGATATCGATCATCCTTTACCAGAGGCATCCGTTCTAACGACCGCTTTAAAGGCGGCAAAAATAGATTTTGACCTAAAGACCGGTTCATATCCGGCGAGAGATAAATTTGGGAAGACAACTTCCGCTGCGGTTATTCTAATAACCCAAAAAGTTGTGCCTTAGTTGCTTTTTTCCCAAGCCTCCAGCACATCAACAATATCGCCGATTTCCCAAAGTCGCTTCGTCACGTCGGCTGCCATCGCTGGTGTTGTGCGTAGGGTCTTATGGATGCGAACGAAATTGTAATATATCGCGAAAAGCGCGACTGAATGCGCGTGGTTTTCCGAGCTAGGTGGGATCACGATGGCGTTTGTTTTCTGGCATGATGTGATCATGCACCAAGATTCGCGCAGTTTCCAGAGGCTTCGAATTAACTACCGGTGCGTGGCCAGCCTCTCAGGCGAAGAGGCCCCGGCCATAACCGGGGCCGCTCCGGCGTCGTGCCATGCGAGGGGCTGTCTGCCCCTCGCGCTCCCCGAGAGTATTTGCACAAGGAAATGATGAGACGATTTTGGGGATTGCCGCTACGCATTTGGGTCTTGCGCGCGCGTAGTTTGTTGCTGCCGTCTTGCGCGGCCTCGCGCGCGTTTGCGCCGCGTCACGCCAGACATGTTGGATTCCTCATGCCGCGCCCCGACTCGAAAACCCAACTCGAAGCCCTTCGCCAGCAACAAACCGAACTCGGCCGCAAGATTAAGGAAGCGGAAGCCGAGGCCAGAAGAAAAGAACGCGAAAAGGACGAACGCCGCAAACTCCTCGCCGGAGCCGCCGCCCTCGCCGAAATCGCGGTGCATCCCGATAGCCCATTCGCCGTCACCTTTGTCAATCTTCTCAACCACGGCCTGACAAAAGCGCCGGATCGTTCCTTGTTCAACCTCCAACCGCTTCCCAAGGAATCAAAACCACAAGCCGCGCCCAATGGGCTGGCGGATGGCGAAAAACTGCCACCTGACGAACCGGTCGCCGTCGCGCCGGTTCCAAAATCACGCGAGCTGGCGGAAACAGAGGCGGAACATTTCGAACGTTTGCTCGGACGCTTAGATAAACTGGCGGGGGCGTAAGGCAGCTAGTATTCCGAGGGCAGAAGGAACGTTGTCACGGGCCGGTCAGACTCTGTGATGATCAGAAGATTTTGGGGATTCACGCCACGCCGATTCGGGATTACTATCCCCGTACGGTACAGGCTGGAGAGCCGATGGCCGTCAAGGAAATGGGGCTGGCAGGGATCAATCCTTGCTGGCCCTTGCGCCGCTGTCGCCGCCGATGGAAAGCGTCACCGGCACCGGGTTCACGGTCCCGGTCAGATTGGCGTTCCGCGTCCCCGCGCGCATCGCGTACCGCTTGGTCCCCTCGGGCGCGATCACCACATCCAAGGCGACGCCATTGATCGTACCGGAGAAATAGAACGGCCCAAACCCTTTCCCCGTGAAGGAGCCGGACGGGTCCGCACGGATAGCCGTTGCCGTCAAGACGCTCATGATGCGCCGCGGCAATGGGAGCAAGACCCCTAAAAGCGGCGATGCGCGACAGAATCGTCTCCGAGTGCGCCGCATGCATTTTCATCGCCATCCATTCATCCGGATCAAGCGCGCCGGACAACGCCGATTTTGTTGGCATCAACGCGTACCTAACCCATCGCCCCAAGAGCTGCGGGACAATTTCGCGGCAGCCGCTTTGAAATGGCCGGAGGCCGGGATAAAACTCCCGGCGATAGGAATTCCCCATGTCGATGATCGGTTCGATTCGCAGGCAGCTCACACCCATCCATCCGGAAGGCTATATTTTTATCGCGGGCTTTGCCCTCGCCACCCTTGTCCTCGGCTCGTTTTTTGGCTCGCTCTTCTGGATTGGCGGAATCGCGACCGCCTGGTGCGCCTATTTCTTCCGCGACCCGGTCCGCCTCACCCCGCTCGATGAAAATCTGGTGATCTCGCCCGCCGACGGCGTCGTCGCCTCGGTTGGATATTTCGCGCCGCCGCCGGAACTTGGCCTCGGCGCCGAACCGATGCAGCGGGTTTCGATTTTCATGTCGGTGTTCGACTGCCATGTGAATCGCGCGCCTGTCGCCGGCCGGGTGACGAAGATCGCCTATAGGCCAGGCCTTTTCGTCAATGCCGATCTCGACAAAGCGAGTGAGAACAACGAGCGCAATGGACTTGTCATCCAAGGTGGCGGCGGCCGTTTCGGGGTCGTCCAGATCGCTGGATTTGTCGCGCGGCGGATTGTCTGTTTTGTCCGCCAGGGCGAGGCTATCGGCGCTGGCGACCGATTCGGCCTGATCCGCTTCGGCTCGCGCGTCGATGTCTATATGCCCGGCGCGGCGAGACCCTTGGTGACGATGGGAACCAAGGCGGTCGCGGGCGAGACGGCGCTCGCCGAACTTCGCTCAAACGCGCCGCGCCGGAATTTCAAATCCAGTTGAACACGGGCCTAGCCCAAGGCCGGCCCCCGCGCCGGTCCGCGGATTGCCGGCGCGGATCGGCGGGCACGTATCCTCAAGCTCGCCGCGCGTCGGATGCCTCCGCGAACGCGGGGATGACGCAATGCCGTCCAATCCTGGCGTTTGCCGCGATGCGCACGAGATTGCCGATTCTCGTTTCATCCCCGATGACCGTGTCGCCCACGGCGCCGCGATCGATCGTCGAATTGGCGCCGATCTCGACGCCGTCCTGAATTATGACCCGGCCAATCCCCGGCGTCCAGGGAGGTCCGTGCGGGGCCAGGGCAATGCCTGCATGGCCGAAATCGACACTTGGCTGACCGATGCGCACCCCCGGATGCAAGATAACCCTGTCGCCGATCAGCGCATGGGTAATCGTTGCCTGCGGCCCGATCAGGCAATCGCGGCCGATGCGGACATCCGAACCGATGACGCTGTTCGCGCCAACGATCGAACCGGAACCGATTTCCGCGCGGGGCCCGATGACCACCCCCGGATCGACGATCACGTCTTGTTCGAGACGTGCCTCGGGATGAATCGAAGCGCCTGGATTGATCCCCGCCGTACCAAACAAGGACTTTGGCCGGATCGCCAGCGGAAACAGCCGCCGCATGGCAAGCGCGAAGCCGCGAGAGGGCGCGTTTATCACCAGCGCCAAGGTCGACTTTGGCACGCGCGGCGCGTCGCCCGGGGTAACGAAGCAGGCGGTGGCGCGGCTGGTCTCCAGAAGCATGGCATTTTCCGGAGAATCGAGAAAGGTGAGCTCGCCCGGCTCCGCCTCGTCGAGTAACGCCACTCCGCTGACGATGGCCGATAGATCGGCACCTTCAACGACCGCCGCGCCGGTGCAGGCAACGATATCGGCGAGCGATATCCTGGCCGCGGGTGGAAAAAAAACTGGTTCGCTCATGCGAGCCTCGCCACGTCGGCTACTCCGCGCCCTTCACTAGGATTTGGCGGGCGGGCGCGGCCGCCAACCGCGGCGAGCACCGCGAAAATCGGCCCGGTCGGACGCTTGGTCAGAAAGTGGTGCCGCCGCTGAAGCGGAAGAACTGAGTCTGATCGAATTGGCTCTTGGTGATGGCCTTGGCGAAGTCGAAGCGGATAGGTCCGAGCGGCGACGACCAGATAATCGAACCGCCCGCGGACGTCCGGATCAGCGGAGAGTCGGCGCCAACGGTTATGCAATTGCCTTGCGTGAAGGTCGGGAAGACGTCGCTTGGGGTGCAGACGCCGTTCGGACTGAAATTGGTGCGTCCGGTAAATCCGTACAATGTGCCGGCGTCGGCGAAGAAAGCTCCCTTCAGGCCGAGATCCCTCGGCAGACCATAGAGCGGGAACTGTACTTCAAGGCTGCCGCCGTAATATTTGGTGCCGCCGAGCGGGTTGCCCTGGGGGTCGCCGGTCCCTATGTCGCGCGGCCCGATGCCGAAAGGAGCAAACCCGCGCACCAAAGTTGGCCCGAGGTTGAAATTGTCGACAATGCGCAATTGGTTCCCGCCAAAGGCCGCCAGATCGCCGCCTTGCAGATGCACGAGCCCGACGATCTGATCGTATATCTCGTGATAATAACGGAGATCGCCGGTGGTGCGCACGTAGTGTTCATCGCCGCCGGCGCCCGCGATATCCTGGCGAAACTCGACGAAAAGGCCGTTGGTCGGATTTTTGTTATTGTCGAGCGCATTGTAGCCAAGCGTGTAGCCGAACATCGAGGTTAAGAACGGGCCCTGCGCTTCCTTGAGCGCCAAGGAAGCCTCGCCGTTCGTCAAGCAGTTATTAAAGAAATCCGGGGGGAAGCCAGTGCCAAAACCCGGCGTAATTCCAAAAATCGGGTCGGTACAATCGTTGAAGGGTTGCGAGGAATTGTTGGGAATGGAGATGTCCGTGTCGTAGATCGAGTATCGCGGCGAGAAGGTAATCTCTTCGGTCACGGGAAAGCCGAGACGCAGCGTCCCACCGGTCGTGAAGTTATTGTAGAAAGAAAATTGGAAGGCGTCGCTCTTCTTCGCGTAAACATCGAAGCCCGCCGCGATCCGGTCGCCGAGAAAATAAGGTTCGGTGAAATTGAATTCGACGCCCCGGCTGAACTGCCCCTCGGAGACCGCGAGACGCACAAATTGGCCGCGGCCCATGAAATTGGTTTCAGTCACCGAGACCTCGGCAATGAAACCTTGCGTGGTCGAATAACCACCGGATAGCGACAGCGAGCCGGTCGGCTGATCCTCGACATCGACCACCACGATCACCCGGTCGGACGTCGAACCCTGTTCGTTTGTGATCTTCACCTTCTTGAAATAGCCGAGATTGTTGAGCCTCCGTTCGGCCCGGTCGATGAGCACCTTATTATAGGCGTCGCCTTCGCCGATTTCGAATTCGCGGCGGATCACATAGTCGCGCGTTCTGGTGTTGCCGCGCACGACAATGCGTTCGATATAAACACGCGGCCCCTCGTCCAGGACGAAGGCGATGGTCACCGTATGCGTCGCGGGATCGCGGTCGCCGCGCGGATGCACACGCGTGAACGGGTAGCCGTGCTTGCCGACCTCCTTGGTCAGCGCATCGACGGTCTTTTCGACCAGGTCGCCATTATAGACTTCTCCGGCCGAAAGACGCACGAGCGGGAGCATCGAAGCTCCGTCGAGGTCCGGCAAATGCGATTCCACACTGACCGAGGCGACGGTATATTGCACCCCCTCCTCGACCGTGATCGTGATGATATAGCCGCCTTGCTCCGGGTCGAACTGAGCGTCGGAGCCCACGACGCGAAAATCGGCATACCCGTTCTTGAGATAGAACCGACGGATAAGTTCGAGGTCGGACGCGATCCGGTCGGGATCGTAGACGTCCGAGGACTTGAAGAACGAGAGGTAGTTCATCTCCGTCGTCTGCATGAGATCGCGCAGCTTGCCGGAGGAATAGGCTTGGTTGCCGACGAAATTGATCGTCTTCACGCCGGTCTTTTCGCCTTCGTCTATGGTGAAGACGACATCGAGCCGGCCGTTTGGCAGATCGACAGTCCGCGCGGTCACCTTGGCCGCCGCACGGCCGGCACGCCGATAAACGTCTTTGATCCGCTCAATATCCGCGTCGACCATCGCCTGACTATAAGGACCACGCGATTTCGACTGGACCTCGGCCGACAGAGTTTCAGTCTTGACTTTGCTGTTGCCCTCGAAGACGACACGATTGATGACGTTGTTCTCGGTTACACTTATGACGACCTGGCCGCCGGCCCGGCTCACCTTGATGCTGGAAAACAATCCGGTAGCGTAGAGATCCTTGACCCCCTTGTTGACGGAAGCCTGGTCCGAGCCACTGAAATAGGCGGCAATGGTCAAGCTGTCGACACGTTTGTTGCCTTGCACCAAGACGTTTTCCGCTGAAGCGGCGAAACTACCGGCGCAGAGCCAAGCCAACGCAATCGTTGCAACGGCGAACCGGCCTTGAGATATACGCATAAACCGCATTGTAAGACCGGCCCACACATCCACGAACGCTTGACTCATTACCAGGCGCCAGTTTGTTGATACGACTTATTTTACCGGAATGGTCTAAGGCTCCTCCAGTATCCGCCAAGCGTGGCTTTTACAAGGTTTGGCATGCCCCGCAAATCAAGTTTCGTTGCGTTGTAGCGATTTCGCGGGAGCGTGGCAGGCAAGACACGCAACACGGTGAGCAATCCCTTAAGGAACATGGTTAACTCTTTGCTTTTATTCGGATAAAGACAGTGTTCGAACCAAACGCCGCCGGGCCTATCGGCGTGCGGTGGATCATCCCAAATGCATCCATTGACGGGTCAGGCGAAGAATGTCGTTGTAGGTGGCGAAGACCATCAAGCTTGTCACCAGCATGAGGCCGACCTTGAAGCCGAACTGTTGCACCTTGTCGGTCATCGCCTTGCCGCGAACCGCCTCCACCGCATAATAGAGGAGATGACCGCCATCGAGGAGGGGAATCGGAAAGAGGTTCAGCATTCCGACCGAAATCGACAGAACTGCGGCAAGGTTGAGCAGGTACGACGCACCGAGCTTAGCCATCGCCCCGGACATCTCGGCGATCCGGATCGGTCCGGAAAGTTGATCGGTGGATTCCTGCCCGTCCGCCAAGCCTTTGAGATAGCTGCCGGTGCGCTCCACGATATACCAGGTCTCCGACCCGGCGAGCTTAACCGAGCCGACAAAATCATAGTTCTGGACATGCCAATTTTCCGGCTTGCTTTTGGATTGGACGCCAAGGACCCCGACCCGCGTGGTGCCGAACGGGGTTACCACGTCGCGCCGTTGCGGCGTCGCGACGAGTTCCACCAATTTGCCGCCGCGATCGACGCTGAAAACCAGTTGCGTGTCGCTGGCGGTCTGCACGACGCGCTGCATGTCCTCGAAGCTGTCGACCGCGAACCCGTCGATCGAAACGATCCGATCGCCTAGCTGAAACCCGGCCGCCTCGGCGGCGCTGCCGGCGGCAATGCCATCCACCATGGGCAGTAGGATGGCGCGCCCGTTGGCATAAAAGATGCCGGTGAAAATGACGATCGCCAGGAGGAAATTGGCGAGCGGGCCCGCGGCGACGATCGCCGCCTAACTGGCGCCGCTTCGCGGCACGGCAGGTCGGCAAATTGGCGTGGTCATCATTCAAACTCCACCAGAATCTCGTCCGTCTTGACCGGGTCGCCCGGCTTCACATGAATGGCCCTTACCCTGGCGGCGCGGGGCGCCACGATGTTGGTCTCCATCTTCATGGCTTCAAGAACGAGGACCAGCGCGCCGGCTGCAACGGATTGCCCCGCCTCGACATTCACTTTGAACACGAGTCCGTTGACGGGACTGCGGCAGAAGTTCGGATCGGCGTTGGTACCGGTGGATGGCAGTGGCTGCGTTACGGGCGGGTAGAGAACCTCCGGAGGCGCGGTTTCCTCCTCGTCGATCAGCTCCACCTCGACCGCGTAGGCTCGTCCGTCGATCGTGATCTGAAGCTTCAACGCCGGTTCCTTCCTTCCTG
>PEFW01000061.1 GCA_002890675.1 Candidatus Methylaffinis lahnbergensis | reverse complement strand
AAGGAATAAGGCTTGGTCATCCATGCTGGCCTCCAATCCAGTCCCAACCTTGAATCAGCAAAAAGCCGATTTGGGAATCCCTCGCGATTCACTCAAACCTCATCCCGCTCTAAAAGTTTTGCGAAATAGTTTCTAAACATTTGCGCGAACGATTGGAAACTACATGTATCTCTCGCTCGGAAAGGCCGCGAAGGAGGCGGGCATCGCCAAATCCACCAGCTCGAAAGCCTTGTCTTCCGGTAAGTTGTCTTATCGGGAAAAAAATCCGGACGGCTACAAGATCGATCCAGCCGAACTTTTCCGCGTCTTTCCGAAAACCGCGAAAACCGATGCGGACGAACCCTCGTCGAACGATTGGCAATTGGCTCAAACCGGCGCGGAAACCATGCCCTATTCGGCCAAATTCGAGATCCAGCTCGCCGGAATGGTCGCGGTTTTGGGAGGCTTATCTCAGATCTTTGAAAGCTTGACCCACGCGCGCGTTCCGGATGGTTCCCCCTCGTCACGGTCTGGGCAGCCGATGCCCGCACCGCCGCAGGCCGTCGCCCGGACTCCGCCCCTAGTAGCAAAAGCTTGAACCGTCCTCTAGCCGCGAATCATCGCGATGCCAGATGGCTTTTTTTGCACAGGCTCACGGATGCGCGCTGTTGCGCCGCCTGAAATGCGCAAGGCCGGGCCGAAGACAGCGGTGATTTAACGCATTTTTTCGTCAACCGGCACCCGCTTCGCTTGAAAATGCTCTCTTGGTGGCCTACAGCCAGCGTGCAATTGTGGAGTAATAGGTTTCTTGCAAACCTAAAACCGCATTCTCGGAGGTTTAGGGACACAAGGCGGCTCATTGGTCGCCGCATCGGCGTTCTAATCGCGAAGATTCTCAACCGATCAAGGCAGGCTTTATGAAGCCGACGGCACTCACCATCGCATTGTTTCTCGCCCTCGCGGCAGCGGCGCAGCTTCAGGCGGAACCATTTTCCAAACCGGCCAAGCCAGCGGCAACGGCAGCAAAGCCCGCGCCAGCCAAACCTTTCGTTCCAATGGATCCCCTGGCCGCCATCCAAAAGGCCAATGCTTATTTTAACGCCGCCACCAACATGACCGGCGATTTCGTCCAGATCGGCCCGGACGGCAAACGTTCCGAAGGCAAGATCTTTGTCCAGCGGCCCGGGAAATTGCGGTTTGAATATGCCCCGCCCGCGACGCTCGAGATCGTCGCCGACGGTCTTTCGGTGGCCGTGCACGACCGCAAGACAGCCACCAAGGATATTTATTTCATCAGCCAAACGCCGCTGAAATTTCTGCTCAAGGATCAGGTCGATCTCAGCCGCGACGTCAAGATCATCGACGTGAAGAGCGAGCCCGGCGCGGTCACGATTCTCGTCGAGGACAAGGCGACGTTTGGCGGAACCTCGCAAATCAAGCTGGTGTTCGATCTGGCGAAGTTCACGCTCAAACAGTGGCAGGTTACCGATCCGCAAGGCTACGAGACGCTTGTTTCGCTTTTCAATATCGATTTGTCGAAGAAGCCCGACCCGAATCTGTTCCAGATCACGCAGGAAAATTTATTGAACACAAATAATTGACAAGGTCCCCGCGCGGCGGCTGGCCCCGCGCTTCGTTTTCAGGAATTAGCGTTTTTTCAAGGGGATAGCAAAAGGTTCCAATATTCATGGAAGGCCCGACTGGCCTCCGAACAAAGTCAATTGGAGCTAGTGGACTGCTTGAAAGAATGCGCCGCCGGGTTATTTTAGGGGAATGTGAGCGACGCAACTGATCGGGCGCACCCCCCCGTTCCGCCCGGGTCAAACTTGCCGGACCCCTCCCGGTAAATGTCTCGCTCCTAGGGGCGCTTGGTCTTCGGCTGGGCGCCCCTTTTTTATTTGTCCTTGGGGTCTGGCCAGCGCCTTTTCGCGCGCCAGGCCACGCCTAGAGCGCTTCCCGATCACGTGGAATCACGTGATCGAAAAGGAAACGCTCAAATTCAGAGATTTGGAGCATATCCTGATCGAAGAAGTCGAGCAACTTTTTCGGGACATGCCCTAGGCCGAATTATTCCAGCCGTGACCCACGGCCATTCAAAAAATTGTGGGCTCATTGCCGGCGGTGCTTGCGGCGGGCCTTTTAGGCGTGATCAATCGGACGCGCGGTTCGTCGCGGAGTCTTGCGTGCGTCTCACCCTTGCCACCTGGAACATCAATTCGATCCGTTTGCGGATCGATCTCGTGGCTCGCTTTTTGAGGGAGCAGGCGCCGCACGTTCTCTGTCTGCAGGAGACGAAGTGCAGGGACAGTGAGTTTCCCTTAGCTGCTTTCCATATGCTCGGCTATCCATATGCCGCGATCAACGGCCAGAAAGGCTATCATGGAGTTGCGATTGCCTCGAAACTCCCATTGACCGTTATCGACCGACGCTCGTTTTGCGAAAAAGGGGATGCCCGTCACATCGCCGTGACGCTGGCCGCCAGCGATGCAGGCGGCCATGCGATCGCCTTGCATAATTTCTATGTGCCTTCCGGCGGCGACGAGCCCGACCCGGCCGTCAATCCGAAATTCGCCCACAAGCTCGCATTCCTGGATGAGATGGCGGAGTGGATGACCACCGAGCGGATCGGCTCGTCCGGTGCGATCATCGCTGGCGATTTCAATATCGCGCCGCTCGAAACCGATGTCTGGAATCACAAGGCCTTGCTTCGTGTCGTCAGTCACACGCCGGTCGAGGTCGAAAAGCTCGATTCCGTGCGCGAGGCGGGGCCATGGGTCGATGCGCTTCGCCACTTTGTGCCGCCCGAAAAAAGTCTCTACACGTGGTGGAGCTATCGCGCGCGGGATTGGGAAAAGTCGGATAGGGGGCGGCGGCTCGACCATGTTTGGGTCAGCGAAAGCCTCAAGCCGCGCCTCGATGGCGCCCGCGTCATACGCGAGAGCCGGGGTTGGGAGCGGCCTTCCGATCATGTGCCGGTGTTGGTCCATTTCGATTTTTGAGCGCGGTTCAAATTCAAAAATTCGAGATTTGAACCAATCGCGCAAGACGCGCGCAAGACTTAAACCGAGTAACCCCGAAAACATTAGCTTGAAAGTTCATTTGCGGCAACGCGTGGCACCTTTTGAAAAATTTCTTTCGCTCAACCCCTTCCGCGATAGGGCGGCACGCCTTGATCGGGCACAAAGGTGCCGGTGGGCAGCTCCCCCGTTGCCCAAAACACGTCGATTGGGATTCCCCCGCGCGGATACCAATAGCCGCCGATCCGCAGCCAGCGCGGCTCTAGGCAAAGAGCTAGATCCTTGCCGATCCGCAAGGTGCAGTCCTCGTGGAAAGCGCCATGATTGCGAAACGAGGTGAGGTAGAATTTTAGGGATTTCGATTCGACGAGCCAGCTGCCTGGCAGATAGTCGATCACGAGCAGCGCGAAATCCGGCTGGCCGGTGATTGGACAGAGGGCAGTAAATTCCGGCGCGGTGAAGCGGGCGATATAGTTTTCGCCCGGATGCGGATTTGGCACCCGGTCAAGCGTTGCCTCGTCGGGCGTTCGCGGCGCGGCGACCGCGTGGCCGAGAACGCTTGTTCCGGTATTAACCTTGACCATGCGGAGGAAATCTCCAGTGGCAGCCGCCGCCATACTAAAATTGCGGACCTTACGAATTTCGCATTATCGCTGAAGGCAGGCGCCTAATCCATCGCGAATTGGCAAGGCGGGCTGGCGGCATATTTGTCCGCTTGACCGCCTGCCGCGGATCCGGAAAATCCTGCCCAGAATATTTTGATGCTCGGCTTGGTTGGCGTACGTCTACGGCCCATAATGGGACCTGTGAAACAGCGTCGCGCCCTCCCCTCAAAGCAACGCGACTCCCCGACTCGCTCAGCCAGGTTCGCCGATGACCAGAGCCGTTGCCCCTTATGGCGCCTGGGTCTCGCCGGTGAGCGTCGAGCTCATGACCGAGGCGGCGATTGGTCTTAGCGGCTTGAGCGTCAATGGCCAAGACCTCTATTGGCTCGAAGCCCGGCCAAGCGAGAATGGCCGCACGGTTTTATGCCGCCGCCGGGCGGATGGCGAGATCGCGGACCTCACGCCGCCGCCCTTTAACGTGGGCAGCCGCGTCCACGAATATGGCGGCGGCGCCTATGCGGTTGCGGCAGACGTTGTAGTTTTCAGCGAGCGCACTGATGGGAGCGTCTGGCTCATCGAGGCGGGTTGCCAGCCGCGCCGGATCGAAACACCGGAAGGCTGCCGCTACGCCGATTTCGAATACGACTTGCCACGCCGCCGCGTTCTCGCCGTGCGAGAAGATCTTCGCTCGCGCCCGCCGACCGACCCCAGGGCCGCGATTGTCGCCTTGCCGCTCGACCGGGACGGGGCCGAGACAATCTTGGTCGAAGGTCCGGATTTCTTGACCTCGCCGCGACTTGCTTCTGGTGGCGAACGGCTTTGCTGGATCGCATGGGATCATCCCGGCATGCCTTGGGACGGCACAAAGCTTTTCCTGGCCGATGTGACGCGGGAAGGCGCGGTCGATGCCGCGCGGGTTGCGGTAGGCGAAATGCCGGAAGCGATCGTGCAGCCGGAGTGGTCGGCTGAAGGCACGCTGCATTTTTGCTCCGACCGGACCGGCTGGTGGAACCTCTACGTTTTGCGTGCTGGCAAGATCGAATCCTTGGCACCGGTCGAAGCCGAGATCGGCGGTCCGCACTGGGTTTTCCGCCAGCGTTACTACGATTTTACTGCCGATGCGCGGATCGTCGCCGCGATCGTCTGCGACGGGATCAGGACCGCCGTGTTGATCGCGGACGGCAAGATCGCGCCGCTTGGCATCGGCCAAGTGCATGACTGTCCGCGCCCGCTCGGCGATGGTTTGGCCTATATCGCGACACCTCCGGCCGCGCCGCCCTCGGTCGGCATAAGGCCAAGAGTGGACGCCGGCGCGCCAATTGTCATTCGCAGCGCGGCCCCCGCCGTGATGCCGGAGGAAACCATTTCGCAGGGCGAGCCGATCAATTTCGCGAGCCGCGGCGGCGTCGCGCATGCCTTCTGGTATCCGCCAAAAAACCGCGACTACGAAGGCCCCTCCGGCGAATTGCCCCCGCTCGTCGTCTTGTCGCATGGCGGGCCGACCAGCATGACGACCAGCGGTTTTTCATTAGGCGTCCAATGGTGGACGAGCCGCGGCTTTGCCGTCGTCGATGTCAATTACGGCGGTTCGACCGGCTATGGCCGCGCCTATCGCGAGAGGCTCTACGGCCAATGGGGCGTCGTCGATGTCGCGGACTGCGCCGCCGCCGCAATGCATCTTGTCGAACGCGGGCTCGCCGATGCCGCCCGTCTCGTCATTCGCGGCGGCAGCGCCGGAGGTTTTACCACGCTTGCCGCGCTGACCTCCTTGAACCTATTCAAGGCGGGGGCGAGTTTTTACGGCGTCGGCGATCTCATGCTGCTGGCCAAGGACACCCACAAATTCGAGTCCCGCTATCTCGACCGGCTGATCGGACCCTTGCCGCAAGCACGCGCGCTCTATGACGAACGCTCGCCAGTCAACCATATCGACAGGCTCGCCTGTCCGGTGATCTTTTTTCAAGGTGAGGACGACAAGACGGTTCCGCCCAATCAAGCACAAACCATGGTCGAGGCCATGGCCGCGCGGGGCTTGCCCGTCGCCTATTATACCTTCGCGGGCGAGGGCCACGGGTTTCGCAAGGCCGAGACCCTGCGCCGCGTGCTTGAACTCGAACTCGATTTTTACGGCCGCGTGTTTGGCTTCACCGCGCCGGGCTTGAGCGAGCGCGTCGAAATCGCGAACATGCCGGCCCGCGAAGACTAAGCAGCCCTCGCTTCAAATCAGCTCGGCGGCGATGTTGATCGTGAGCGCCAGCACCACGCTGTTGAAAAAGAACGCGAGAACGCAATGAACGAGCGCCACCCGCCGCATCGGCTGCGAAGTGATGTTGACATCGGCAGTCTGCGACGCGACAACACGCGGCGCCGCGCCGAAACGTCCGGACGAGTCGGCCTAGAGATCCTCCGTGGAGGGTGACGCGGGGCACGAGCCCATAGGTGGCGGCGAATGCATGCGAGAATGACTGGGATCATCGCCGTGCTGGTGGCGCTGAGCCTCGCTATGCCCGCGCCGCTCTCCGCGCAGCCGGCGACACCGCCGGCCGTACCGCTCTTCACGGCGCCGCGGCTCGATCAGCTACTGGCGCCCGTGGCGCTTTATCCCGATGATCTGCTGCAGCAAATCCTCATCGCCTCCACCTGTCCGCTCGAGGTGGTCGAGGCCTGGCGCTGGCGTCAGAGCCCGGAGAATGCCGCGTTCGCCGGCGACGCGCTGGCGGCGGCGCTGGCGTCGCAGGACTGGGATCCCAGCGTCAAGGCGCTGGTGCCGTTTCCCGGCGTTCTCCAGATGATGAACGACCGGCTCGATTGGATGCAGCAGTTGGGCGACGCGTTCCTGGCGCATCAAGGCGATGTCATGGACACCATCCAGCGCCTGCGGCGCGAGGCGCGGAACGCCGGAACGCTGGTCTCGACGCCGCAACAGGTCGTCAGCGACGAAGGCCAGTCCATCGTCGTCGCGCCGGCCAATCCCGCCGTCCTCTATCCCCCTATTATGATCCGACGATGGCCTATGGCTACTGGCCCGATCCCGGCTATCCGCCCTACGAATTTCCGCCGCCGCAGGATTATGAGGTCGGGCCGGCGCTGTTCTTCGGCCTGGGCGTCGCCATCGTCCCGTCGCTCTGGGGGTAGGATCGCTTCGACTGGGCGCGGCGCCGCATCCATATCGATACCGACCGCTATAACCGCATCGACCGCGCCGCCGACCAGCGCACCCATCGCCCGCCGGCGACCAACGACACCTGGCAGCACGATCCCTATCACCGCCAGGGCGTCGCCTATCGCGACCCCGCCGCGCGGGCGCGCTTGACCCCGTCGCCTCCGGGCTCGCCGGAGCAGCGGCGCGTCTATCGCGGCTATGAAGCGCAGGAAGAGCCGCCTGCGGCCGTGCGGACGCAACCGGTCACGCCGCCGCAAGCCCGCACTCAGATTCCGACGGTCATTCGCCCGCCTGCCGTCATCCGTCCGTCGCCGCAGGCCTTCGAGTATGTGGGCCACGGCCAGAACATCCGCAATGAAGCGATCCGCGGCTGGCAAAGCCTGCGTTCGGCTGCGCCTATGCGCGCTCCCGCCGCCGTGGCGCCGCGCGGCGGCGGCCGAGTTCGATGAGCGCGTTGCCGGCCCCCGGACCCATGCCAGTGAGGACGCCATGACGATTATGCGCTTCAAGGACATCGCCGGATTGCTTGGGCGTCCTTGCCTGGCCGTGGCGGTCGCCGCCGCGCTGATCTGCCTGAGCCTCCGCGCCGAAGCCGCGGCCGCGCGTCCAGCGGCTTTCGTCTCGCCGGAAGAGGCGGTAGCGGCGCTGATCGAGGCGGCGCGCGCCGGTAGCGCCGCCTCGATGTTGAAGATCCTCGGCGCCGACGGCAAGGCGCTGGTGCTCTCCGGCGATCCCGTGGCCGATGACGGCGGCCGCAAGCGCTTCGTTGCCGCTTATGACAAGGAGCACAGCATTGACCGCGAGAGCCCGGTGAAGGCGGTGCTGATCTTCGGCGAGGGGCACGTGCCCTTCGCCATCCCGCTGCTGCGCCAGGGCACGCTCTGGCATTTCGACACCAAGACCGGCGCCCGCGAGATCCTGGCGCGGCGCATCGGCCGCAACGAGCTCAGCGCCATCGAGGTCTGCCGCGCCTATGTGGATGCGCAGCGCGACTACGCCAGCAAGGATCGTCAGGGTGATGGCCTCCTCGAATACGCGCAGCACCTGGTGAGCGGTCCCGGCAAGCATGACGGGCTCTACTGGCCCGCTCAGCCCGGCGAGGAGGAGAGCCCGTTCGGCCCGCTCGCCGCGCGCGCCCGCGTCGAGGGCTATGGCGGTAAGGGAAAGGGCACGCCCTATCAGGGCTACTACTACAAGATCCTGACGCGCCAGGGCGCCGCCGCGCCCGGCGGCGCGCACGACTACGTCGCTCGCGGCCGCATGATCGGCGGCTTCGCGCTGGTGGCGTTTGCCGCGCGCTACCGCGCCTCCGGCGTTATGACCTTCGTCGTCAACCAGGACGGCGTGGTCTATGAGAAGAATCTCGGTCCCGACAGCGCCCAGCGCGCCCGCGCCATGACCAGCTTCAATCCCGATTCGAGCTGGAAGAAGTTGTGACGCGGCTCACGTGTCGCTCTCACGCCGACCGTCGAACGTAGCCGTAGCGCAGACTACCGCGGGCCGCGCGGTTGGTATGATAGTCCGCCTTGATCGCGCTGACAGCCATCCCCGCGAAGAGACGTGGATGGCCTCGCACGATGCGAAGGGGAAGCCAAAACCGGGACATCCACCGCCGCCCTGGCGAGCCTAAGCCGCCGCGCGGCATCAATGGTTCCGCGCGGCGATCGGCAAAATGCAAGGCCAGCGACGGTTAACCAGCCCCGCACTTCAAATCAGCCCGGCGGCGATGTTGATCGTGAGCGCCAGCACCGCGCTGTTGAAAAAGAAAGCGAGAACGCAGTGAACGAGCGCCACCCGCCGCATCGCCTGCGAAGTGATGATGACATCGGCTGTCTGACACGCGACGCCAATCACATAGGAAAAATACAAAAAATCAAAATAACCGGGGTTCTTGGTTCCCGGAAAAACCAGGCCGCCACGCTCGGCCGTAGGCCTTCCGGGTTCGGCGAAATATTCGTCGAAATATTCATGCGCGTAATGGAGGGCGTAAGTCAGATGGATGAAGAACCAGGCGCTGATGATCGTTGCCGCCGCGAGCGCTATATGCAGGCCCTTGATTGTCCCAGATAAATCCTTGACGATGGCAAGTTGCGCGATAATCGCCGCGATCGCCGCGATTGCGGCAAGGCTGGTGAGCACGAGAATAAAGAATTTTCCCTCGTCGCTCGTCCTGGCCCGTCGCCGGATCGATTGCGGGGACGCCCGGGCAATCATGATGCCAGCGGCAATGAAATAGAACCAGGTTCCCGCGTTCCAGGCGATCAAAAGCCTCGTTGCCAGGCGAACCGAATCGGGCAAAAGAACGCCCGCGAGGAGGCTGACAGCCATTCCCGCGAAGAGACGCGGATGGCCTCGCACGACGCGAAGGGGAAGCCAAAACCGGGACATCCACCGCCGCCCTGGCGAGCCTAAGTCGCCGCGCGGCATCAATGGTTCCGCGCGGCGACGAAACGGGCCGCCTCTTTCAAAACCGTCGCCTTCTTGCCTTGTGGGAGCGAATCGAGCGCGGCGATCGCCGCCGCCACGAGGCTGTCGCGCCGTTCCCGCGCCGCATCAATGCCGAGCGCGGCAACGAGCGTTGCCTTGTTGCGGGAGGCGTCCTTGCCCGCGCGCTTGCCGAGCGCCAACGCGTCGGCTTCGACATCGAGAATATCGTCGGCCACCTGAAACGCCGCGCCAAGCGCGCGGCCATAGCGAGTAAGCGCGGCCCGCGCCGGAAGGTCGGCTCGCCCAAGAATCGCGCCCGCTTCGACCGCATAATGCAACAACGCGCCAGTTTTCATCGCTTGCAGTTTTATCACCGCTTCGGCCGTGTGCCGTTCCAGCGCGTGCTCGGCTTCGAGATCGAGCACCTGCCCGCCGATCATGCCTCCCAAGCCGGCCGCGCGCGCCAGAGCGAGAACGAGTTCCGCGCGAACCCCAGGGTCCGGATGGGTCGCGGGGTCCACTGTGACATCAAACGCATAGGTGAGAAGGCCGTCGCCGACAAGGATCGCGGTCGCTTCGTCGAAAGCCTTGTGCGTGGCCGGCCGCCCGCGGCGCAGATCGTCGTTGTCGAGGGCCGGCAGATCATCATGGACGAGCGAGTAGCAATGGACCATTTCAACGGCCGCCGCCGCGCGCAGGACACCCTCGCCTTCGGCGCCGAGAAGGCGCGCGGTCTCGATCGTCAGAAAAGGCCGGAACCTCTTGCCGCCGTCAAGACTCGCGTATCGCATGGCTTCGAGAAATCGCGCCGGCCGGACCGTCTCGCCCGGCAGGATGGAGGGGCTCAGCAGGGAATCGAGCATCTGCTCCGTGGCAGCGGCGATTGCCACCAGTCTAGCCTCGAATTTGTGTGCCCGCGTGCCGCCGGTCATTGTCTCGCCGTCCTTTGGCCGATAAAGCCGAGGCTTTGCTTGCACGATTGGGCGCGACCGGTCAAGGCTCGGCCATGGTACCCAGATCCCGCCGGGCTGGTTTGACCGGCACGATTGCGCGCATCGTCCTTTGCATCGGCCTGGCGCTGGCGCTCGGGATCGCCGCGTTGATTCTCGTCTACCGGTTCCAGCCACCTGTCTCTACGCTCATGCTAGCGCGTTGGCTCGAAGGCGAGACGGTCGAGCGTCACTATGTGCCGCTTGAGCGCATTTCGGGCTTTCTCCGCGCCACTGTCATCGTCTCGGAAGACGCGCGTTTCTGCCATCATCATGGCGTGGATTGGGGCGCGTTACGCGAGGTCCTCGACCGGCCGGGAGCCAACGGCCCCACGCGGGGCGCTTCGACGATCCCCATGCAGACCGCGAAGAATTTGTTTCTTTGGCCGTCGCGATCCTACGTCCGCAAGGCAATCGAAATTCCCTTGGCGCTGCTGATCGATCTTGCATGGTCAAAGCGGCGCATTTTGGAGGTCTATCTCAACCTGGCCGAATGGGGGGAAGGAATTTTTGGCGCCGAGGCGGCGGCACGGCATTATTTCCACAAGAGCGCGGATAGGCTCGACGCCCGGGAGGCCGCATTGCTCGCAACCGCTCTGCCCGATCCCCGGCACCGCAATCCGGCGAGGCCGTCCCGGCGCCACCTCTGGCTAGCCGCGCGCGTCATGGCGAAGGCGCAAAGGGCCGGTTTGCTCGTCGAATGCGTTGAATGAAGTGCTCGATGATCCGTCTGACAAGTGGTTCTGCATCGCGGCCACTGCCTCGCATTTTAGGATGGTCAAGCATAGGATTTCATTGTAAGAGGCACGTAAATCCGCAGCCACGCGATGCGGTTTCGCCCGCGCGCGCCGATATTGAGACAGCGACATGGCCGTTCCGAAACGCAAAACGTCCCCGATGAAGCGCGGGTTCCGGCGCTCCGCCGATGCGCTCAAGGCGCCGGCCTATGTGGAAGACAAGGATTCCGGCGAGTTGCGGCGTCCACATCATGTCGATCTCAAGACCGGCATGTACCGCGGCCGCCAGGTTTTCACGCAAAAGGCCAAGGAAGAATGAGGTCCGCGGCCCCGTTTGGATGGCGAAGATCCGCTCCGGCCGAAGCAGCTGACAGGCCGAGTGCTCGTTCGCCCGGCTCGTTATCAAAGCCCGCGGCTTTGAAAGCCGAGTTGCCAATCGCTCGTACGAGGGCGACAACTCTTGTGAAGAACGCGTGTCCCATCGAGGTGGATACTCCGCTCGCGCATATACTAATGACCGATTACGGAGGTGCTTTCGGCCTTTACGGTTTTGTACATAGTAGAACGCTCCGACTGGCATCAATTAAGTTAAAACTAAAGCAAAAAGAGTTTTCCAGCTCTGCCCAGAAAGTGATTCTACAAACGGGAATTTTTGATCCGAATCGGGCAGAGACCTTGGAGCCTGGTTTCGTTCATGGTCTTGACGCTGGATTCTACGTCTCGTCTGTATTTCAAAATATGACTGATATTGAAACTGGCCTCGCATACGTAGAGGCAACCGTAACATGGAATAATAATACAGAAACGGTATTGACATTGTGCTCAGCGCGTGTTGAGCGTATTGAGAGCGAAAAAGATATTTCATTTGATTTAGCTGAAGACATTATTGGGATTGCGATGACGACCTACAATCCCAATCCAAACTTGTTCGCGAGGCAAATCGAATCGATCAAAAATCAATCACATTCAAAGTGGTTTTGTTTAATCTCTGATGACGGATCTGACGTAAGCCATTTGAATTACATTTTGCGCACCGTTGAGGGCGATAAAAGGTTCGAAGTTCGCAAAAATCAATTAAAGCTCGGCCTCTACCGAAATTTTGAGCGAGCATTAGCAGGTCTGCCTTCGTGGTGCCGCTACGTGACCTTTTGCGATCAGGATGATATTTGGAAATCGAACAAGCTATCTCAACAACTAATAGAACTGTCTTCGCAAAATGCTGAATGCGTATATTCCGACATGGAAATTGTTTCTACTGATGGAACGATGTTATCTGGATCGTTTTGGGTATATCGTAAACGACCATTCGGAAGTCTTTCAGGGCTTCTGCTCGCGAATGAGGTCACGGGGATGACTATGCTATTCAACCGGACGTTGGTTGAATTGGCGCTGCCGTTCCCTGCCACTCCGAACTTAACGTATCATGACCATTGGGTAGCCTTACTTGCCGAAAGCTACGCTTCATTGCGATATATATCTGCCCCGCTAGTCCAGTACATTCAGCATGGGGGAAATCATACTGGCGCGTTGACTCCTCCGGAGCGGGCCAGAGACGTGTTGCGTCGCGGACTCAGGCGCCTAAGCAAGATCGTATCTATGCCATTTGCGAAGATCAAGGATCCAATGGCGAATAGAGCCAAATTGAGCGAGGCTGTCTTTTGGACTGCCTTAGAGACGTGCAGACTTAGAGTTATCGCATTCCACATATTTGCTCGTCAACGCAATGGACAAGCGCGCAAACCTGTACAAAAGTTGATTAAAGTAAGTAAGAATTTCGACATAAAGGAGATTTTAACGGCAAGTATTTGTTGGCGTGATCGTTATCGCCGAGCTTATGTGGTAGAGATCGTCATGGGTAGAGTGCTCAAGTCTATAATAGCTAGTTATGTGGTATTTAGGAAACTTCAACTGAAGTGAAATGAGAGAAATGGTAAGTATATCGTGCGATTCTATAATTGAAGACGACCGACGCTCTCCATATCTGGAATTGCCGGATCCTGGTGTTTTCGATTGGGGTAAGATGAAGCCATTAAATGGCAAAACGGCTGACGCAATTACCGTTGTTGTTCCCGTATATGGTGCGATTTTTCAAACCCTTCATTGCCTCTATAGCGTACTTTCCGCAAGAAGTCGCGTGGATATGCGTTTAATTGTCGTTGATGACTGCAGTCCAGATCCTCATGTTTTTGAGCAATTGTCGCAGCTTGCGAATGAATATGGGCTTTTTACCCTCTGGCGTAACGACGAGAACAGAGGTGTTGTATATTCATTTAATAGGGGCCTATTCGCCGCTGATGGTGACGTAATTCTGTTGAACTCAGACACGATCGTTTCGGATTTTTGGATTGACAGGCTAGTTGGTGTGGCAAACTCGGACGAGACCATAGCGTCTGTCTCTCCCATGACCAATAATGCTACTATTTTGTCCTATCCGTATCCGAATCGAGAAAACGGGCTTGTCGATATTTTATCGTATTCTCAAATAGATAGTTTTTTTGCGGGAAACACTTGTTCGCTAAAGTCGGTCGAAGTTCCGGTCACCGTTGGCTTCTGCATGCTTATCAAGCGAGAGGCACTGCAAGCGACCGGAGGCTTTGACGAGGCGCTGTTTGGAATAGGATACGGTGAGGAATGCGATTGGTGCATGCGGGCGACGTATCGCGGCTACAAACACGTTGTAGCGACTGATACCTATGTATACCATCAAGGAGCGGTCTCATTTTCAGAGAAAACCTTGAAACGCCAGGCGCTTGCTGGGCAAGCGCTTGCGATCCGCCATCCTGAGTATTGGCCTCTGGTAGCGCGCTTCTGCAATGAAGACAGGCTTTTTCACCCGCGCCGCAACGTTGACATAAAAAGGCTTAAACATCATCTCTCCGGTTATAAAGGAGCCGTTTTACATGTGCTACATTCGCTCGGCGGCGGTACGGAAGCGTATGCCAGAGACGTTGCGCGAATGCTTTCGGACCTTGGGTTCGAGTCCGTCTTTGCGCGGCCGGATCATGTTGGGCGGCTGGTGATTTCTGCCTATTCAGCTCGCGACATGCCAAATTTGGTTTTCAACTGCGCCGACGATGTCGGCATAGTAAAACAACTCTTTCTGGAGATAGATTTATGCCGGATGCATTTGCACAATATAATTGGGTTTTCACCAGAGGCGACGAGTTTTCTTAGAAATATCAATATTCCAACCATACTGACACTGCATGACTACGTGTCAATATGCCCTCAGTTATGGTTATTAGATCAGAGAAACACGTATTGCGGCGTGCCACCGGCGAGGATATGCAACATATGCTTGCGAGAAAGGCGTCCTCCTGTCCCCGCAGAAAGTATTTCGGCGTGGCGGCGAGAATGGCATGGCACGCTGAAGAAAGCCGATCGGGTAGTGGCGCCTTCGTTTTTTGTAAAAGAGGCCGTGAACAAAGTATTCCCAGACTTGGCGATCTCGGTCGTACCGCATTATGAGGAAAGGCGGCATGCCTCATTCGCGCCGGTGGCGCCTTCCGATTCCGATATTCGCGAAATTGCGGTGCTGGGCAATCTCGGCGCTCACAAAGGCCGCGACTATATTTATTCATGTGCGCGCGACTCGCATATTCGCTCTCTCCCTTTGCTATTTGTTGTCTTTGGGTCGATCGACCTTGAGGAAAACCAATTTGGCGGGAAACTCCGGAAGATGGGGACATATGAGCGCGCGAACCTGGGAGATCATTTGGCCCGCACAAAATGCCGCATCGGCTTTCTACCTTCAATTTGGCCTGAGACATTTTCCTTTGTGCTCTCCGAGCTCCTCGCATTCGGCCTCTATCCGGTTGTCTTCAATCTCGGCGCTCAGGCTGAACGCCTCGCGGCCGCGGGGACAGGATCCATCCTCGAGATCGGGCTCAGCGCCATGTCGATCAATGACCATCTTCTCTCCATTGCCATTCCTGAGCCGGCCATTCCAGAACCCTATGGTCCTGCCGAGCGGGATCGGATGCGGCGCAAATATTTGATCGATATATATGGAGAGGGTTTTTTCGATCCTGTCGTTCCCCGCGATCCACCAAAATCGTCGAAGGGTGTCGCGATCGCGAGTCCTGGCGGACTGGTACCAAAATAGCTGCCAAGTCTATAACTCGAACTAACGAGGGCGATGATGGATGGCAGTCCGCCTTTACCACCGGAACAACTTCGGTTTAACGTGTCAAATAGCCGCGATGTCGGCGAGTTTTTAAAGGTTGGGAATTTGTCATCGGTTTGGATCAATCATGACTTTCTCGTACGTCCATGTTTTTAGCGTGATGCGAGAAAAGACGTGACGGGCAAATCATCAAGTCGAACCCCATCGACCTGTAACTTAATGTCCTTATAACCTAATTTATTCAGGGCTTTGAAAATATCTTCTCTTGTCAGCCAGTTGGCGTAAAGTCCGGTGCCTGCGCTCCAATGCTTCGGCATGCTATCAAAGTCTTTCATACCATAACTTCGGAAATGATAGGTGAAATCCTCCCCATCCAACGTAGAAATACTATTTAATTCCTCGTTAAACAAGTGTCCTTGAGTGGCAGAAGATATGCACTGCTCGTCGAAATAGTGCGTCCAGATAAAAATGCGATCACTGCGTTGGCTTGCTAATTGCAGTAGTTGCAAGGGGTCGATCTGATGATACAAAATTCCAGATGCCCACACGAAATCGTATTGTTCATCTCTATTTTGTAGAAATTTACAAACGTCTCCATGTACAAACTTGGCGTTAATATTAAATAATTCTTTGATAATAAGGCACTTTAAAAAATTGAACCGATTTGCTTCCACAGATATCAACTCGGAAGGAGCATGTTGCTCAAGTTGCCATGTATTATATGCCTCAAATGGCCCTAACTCTACGATTCGCGCTCCTGCGAGCGGGACGATTGAGTTAACCCAGGGAACCCGGGTATCTTCGAATCCGGGATTAGGACCGGCAACTAGACCGGAGTTGGCCGGCATGGCCGTCCACCAGCTTCCAGAAAATATGTCGAGAGCATTTTGGCAGGAGGGAATTTCTCTACTGAATCCGTTCTTTAAAACATTCGCATCGGTCACGTCTTTTGCCTTTTCATTTTTGTAAACATTTTTACGAAGCTTCTAGCCTGGCTTTACGCCCGTCCAGATACCATGATCAATCCGGTTGAGTAGTGGCCGACGTTGCAGAGTGGCTAGAAATTCGTCCGTCGCTTTACGTGACCCATTATATAATCCGTAGTCGTCGACAATCAGAACACCACCAAGGGCCAAACGAGGATAGTAGTGTTTAAGCTCAACGATCGTGCTGTCGTAGTGGTCAGTGTCTAACCGGAGAAGCGCAATGTTTTCCAAGGGCATGGCTGGGATCGTCAGCTCCACGGGACCTTGGACAAGATTAATGCGGTCGACTGAGCCCACGACTTTGAGAATGTTCGCCTGAACAGCCTCCCGAAAGATTGCATATTGGGGACCACCGACCGGCGTTCCGAGAAAAGAGTCGGTACTGCCCTCGGGAAATCCCTCGAACGTGTCGAAGGCGTAGATTGGATGAGCAAGCCTGAGTTCGTTTCGAACCAAGGCCATGAAAGCTGTCATGCCTCCAAGAAAGCATCCGCATTCGACAATTGCACCCTCAATGTTAGCCTCCTTTAGATAGTTGATACTTTGGTAGGCGTTGTAGAAGCCGGTTGCATGAACCATGGAGTATGGACGCGCCTTTTCATATAGCTGCCAAAAGCCCTGCTCATGCCGCAGCTCTGGGAAACTAGCCGGCCACCGGGTCGGGAACTCCTCGATATTAGCGATCAAATCGGTGACATATTGCATGTGACCTCGCTGCGGTTAAAGGAACATCCAAGCACAGCCTTGGTCAACTGGTCAACAAACTTTCGCCAAAGCGGCCTTGGAGACGATCTGAAAACTCAATCTTCCGGAGACCATTGACGATCAAATCGATCAAATTGAAACCGTTTGCTCACCACAGGTTTTATTTCACGTGATGCGGTGAAAAGATTCAAACGATGGCCCCCTGCGCGAATCCATTTCAGGCGCTCGGCTTAGCATTGTCACGGGCCGCAGACGCCGGAGCGTTTCTTCGAGGTGGATCGCCGCAGCATCAGTAAGGGAGCCGTGGACACGGCGCCGTGAACGCGGTAATGATGTTAGACCCGTTACCGTTGGAGATTTGGAGCTTCGCGCTTACAGTTGGCTGCTTCATTATAAAGTGCGGTCTGTCTCTGCGTTCGAAGTGATAGGCGACGGTCATTCCGCTCCAGCCGTCCGGCAACAGCACGCCAGTCCTGACGCCACCCAGGCGATGCGAAATGTCCCAGGCTCGGAACGGGCAAGGTTTCGCCAGTGCTACTCGATGGAACGTCCCGCAGAAAGTGAGATGTTGTGCAGTATTCAACTTTTGATGAACAGGCATATTTGGAGCGCTATCCCGACGTTGCCCTGGCGGTAGCGAGGAATCATTTTTCTTCAGGATATTCCCATTACATTGCTTGCGGATTTAGGGACGGACGGGTTGGAACTCGGTTACTCAAGCCCGAGATTATCGACATACCCTTTGCCTCGCGTGAAGGGTCTCTTTTCAGCCCTGCGTTTTCGACCTCGCCGCCGCAGCTTTTCAATGGTCAAGTAATGCCTGCAGATCTGCGTCATATGTATTCGAATCGTTGGAACCAATGCAGGCCAGAAACAGAAATTGTTTGCAGTATTTTATCCGATGTTGTCGTGGACGGGCAAGGCCTAGTGTTTGACAGTAATGGAAGATTATATCAGCAGACCATTCATCAATCTAGCGCTCATGATATTGATCAAGCCTACAGTAATGTCCGTTCTTACTTGGAAAGTGACAACAGGCTTGCGATGACTGGCGTAACTCTCCTCTGCGAAAAAATTGGCATCGCGAATTATGGGCACTGGCTCGTGGAAATGCTTCCTATTGTTTATTTGTACTGCGACAGATTGGAGGCAGACTGGTTCCTGAGAGCCCCCCTCGTCGCTAATCTCGCCATGAATAATGTTGTTAGGGACTCGATCGAGTTAATCGGCATAAAACCTTCTCGAATTAGGTGGGGGACGCAAGGAATGCCTCAGCGATACGAGAGGCTCGCTGTCGTGCACGGCCTCAGCAGGCATGGATTTTTCTACTCTCCACGTGCCATCGAGTGTTTCGAATCGATCGCCGCAAAGGTGCCGGGGAGAGGACGCCATAAGATTTGGGTCAGCCGAGAAAAAGCAACTCGCACTCTCATAGACGAACCCGCACTCTGTGAAATACTGGAAAGCCAGGGTTGGATTATAGCCAGACTCGGCGACACACCACTCCGACATCAAATTGAATTGTTCAAAGGCGCAGAAGTCATTGCCGGAGTGCTTGGAGCTGGCCTCACTAACTTGGTATTTGCGAGTTCCTCTACTAAAATTTTGTCTTTTGCCCCTAGCCAAATGCCTGACATATTCTATTGGATGTTGTCACAGTTCAAACGACAATCATTCAGCGAGGTGCGCTGCGAGCAAGAATACAGGGGCAGGGAGGCATTCAACTGGGACTGCAAGTTATTGATGACCACCGAAAACGCCCTTGTTTTCATAAACGAAATACTAAATACACACTATCGAGTTCCGCCAAGAGGCTCCATGGAACGCCAAACGGCAAGCGCAACGCCCCATATCCCCGATTTGCACAACGGTACGCACTACCATGAGTTCATGGCTTTGTTGAGCAAGAAAAGGGAAACAAAGCGCTACCTTGAGATAGGCGTAGATGAAGGCGTATTGATGAGCCACATCTACGCAGATCTTGCGGTGGGCGTAGATCCAGCGCTTAGAATTTCTGCCAAT
>PEFW01000060.1 GCA_002890675.1 Candidatus Methylaffinis lahnbergensis | reverse complement strand
GTCCTTGTTGACATAAATGGCCAGCGCATCGGCCGCCACGCGGAAGTGGGCGGGCTTGTAACCATATTTCCTTTCAAAGGCATCGACCTCGCCCTTATTCATCGGGCGTGACATCGGGCCGAACTGCGAAGCGCCTTCGAGGAGCGCCGGCGGTGCCGTAGCCGAGCCTTTGCCCTCGATCTCGATTTTCACGCCGGGATACAGAGCCTCGAACCCCTTGGCCCATAGCTCCACTTCGTTGTTCAACGTATCGGACCCAACCGATTTGATCTGTCCTGAAACGCCGCTGACGGCCTGATAGGCCGGAAGGTTCGCATCCAGCGCGATTGCAGCGGTTATCGCCGCCAGATTTGCGGCAAGCGCAGTGGCGATGAGTCTTAGCTTCATGGAATTTCTCCGGTTGGAAAAGATCGCTACGCTCAGCTCTGGCCACCTCATGATGCAGGCACGGCCTGTCGGCCCCGCTCATACCAACCGCGCGAGCGGCGGACGAGGTGGACGACCGACAGCATGACCGGCACTTCTACCAGCATGCCGACGACCGTTGCGAGAGCCGCGCCCGACTGGAAGCCAAAAAGGGCGATTGCCGTCGCCACGGCGAGCTCGAAGAAATTGCTGGCCCCGATCAGTGCCGAAGGCCCAGCCACGCACCACTCGACTCCGAGGCTGCGGTTCAGCCAGTAAGCCAGCCCGGCGTTGAAGTAGACCTGTATCAGAATCGGCACCGCCAGGAGCGCAATGACGATCGGCTGGCGCATGATCTGTTCACCTTGCAGGCCGAACAGAAGCACGAGCGTCAGCAGCAGCGCCGAAAGGGACAGAGGAGCCAAGGCGCGAAGCGTTCGGGCAAGCGCCGCCTGCCCGCCTTGCATCAGCAGCATGCGCCGCCAGAACTGCGCCACGATCACCGGCACCACGATGTAGAGCACGACCGACAGAAGGAGCGTGTTCCATGGCACGGTGATCGAGGACAGGCCGAGCAGCAGCGCCACAAGCGGAGCGAAGGCCACCACCATGATTGTGTCATTGAGCGCGACCTGTGACAGCGTGAAATGCGGCTCGCCGTCCACGAGGTTCGACCAGACAAACACCATGGCCGTGCAAGGAGCCGCCGCCAGCAGGATCAGCCCCGCGATATAGCCGTCGATCTGATCGGCAGGCAGAAACGGCCGGAACAGATGGGCGATGAAGAGCCAGCCGAGCAGCGCCATAGAGAACGGCTTGACCAGCCAGTTGACTCCGACCGTCGTCACGATCCCACGCCAGTGATTTCCCACCTGTCCGAGCGCGGCAAGGTCGATCTTCAGCAGCATCGGCACGATCATCAGCCAGACCAGCACCGCGACCGGCAGATTGACTTGCGCCACTGTCGCAGCGCCGAGCGCATGGAACACGCCGGGCACGGCATGCCCGAGGCCAATGCCGGCGATAATGCAGAGCGCGACCCAGAGCGTCAGGAATCGCTCAAATTTCCCCAAAGACGGGGCTTTTGCTGTTTTACGATCGTCCGCGACGGCAGCCGTTTCGCTCATGACGTAGGCCTCGCTACCTTTTCGCCATGGGACGCGCCTCCATGTGGCCGATTTCCTTGAGGCGGTTCGCCAGTGAGAGCTGGTCGAGACTTCGGATTGGCAGAGCAATGAAAACCGTGATCCTGTTGCGCAAATATCGGAAGGTCTGGGCGAAAGCGCGTTCCTTCTCGATATTCGTGCCTTCGACCGCTGCCGGGTCTTCGATCCCCCAATGTGCGGTCATCGGCTGTCCCGGCCATGCAGGACAGGTTTCACCTGCGGCGTCGTCGCAGAGTGTAAAGGCAAAATCTAATTTCGGTGCTTCGGGTGTTGCGAACTCGTCCCAGTTTTTCGAGCGCAAACCTTCAGTTGGACAACCAAAGGCCGCGATGGTTTTAAGCGCCAACGGGTTGACCGTACCCTTCGGATGGCTGCCCGCTGAGTACGCATTGAAGCGCTCCGCTCCCAGTCTTCGAAGGATGCTTTCCGCCATGATCGAGCGGGCGCTGTTGCCGGTGCAGAGAAAGAGAACATTGAAGACAGGATCAGTCATGGACGCGAAACTTCCGCGAGCGGCAAGGAGTGAGATCGGCGACGAGCGGCGCGCAGATGTCAGGGCGACCACCGCAGCAGTCTTTAAGCAGGAACAAAGCGACTTCACGAAACCGCAAGAGATCCGCACGGTAGATGATCGAGCGGCTTTGGCGCTCCCCGATGACCAGACCCGCGCGGGCGAGAATAGCGAGATGCGCCGACATGGTGTTTTGCGGCACAGAAATGAGCCGGGCCAGTTCCCCGGCGGGAACACCTTTGGGTTCTTGCTTGACGAGCAGCCGGAAGGTGTCGAGCCGCGTTGGCTGCGCGAGCGCCGCGAGGGCGGCAATGACGTCCATATTATCCATATATCCAGCATTACAGATATATATGACGGGTGCAAGACGCGGTAGAAAATTCCACCAACAAACAGCCCTGATCCTTTGAAATCGAGGAGGAAACTCAGCGATTTGCGGCGGGGGAAATAGCTGTAGCGGTCTCCGCTACCACTTTTCCCCACCGATCCCCGCCCTGGTTCGCTTTAGCTGGTTTTGCGGGCATTCCCGCCCGCCTCGCCCAGGATCGTCCGTGTAACGTTATCGAGGTCGGCGCCGGACAGGTCCATGAAATCTCAATAATGTGATCACTATGTCGGGAACGCGCCGGCGCAGAAGTTCGTTAAATTTGTTCGCGTTTCGTGCATCGACAGTTGCCGCCATCCCGAGGAATCGTTATCCTCCATGCAGCGACAGCAAATAGTCGCAACGAGGAACGCAAAAGGAGTGGCACATGATCCCGGCCAAGTTCGAGTATCACAGGCCCACTTCGGTGCAGGACGCCGTCGCACTTCTGGCGCAATTGGGCGAAGAAGCGCATCCGCTAGCGGGCGGCCATAGCTTGATCCCGGTCATGAAAACCCGCCTTGCCGCCCCCGAGCACCTTGTTGATCTCGCCGGCATCAGCAGTCTCAAAGGCATTCGGCGGGAGCAGGATCATATCGCAATCGGCGCAATGGCAACCCAATCAGAAATGATTGCTTCGCCGTTGCTGGCGGAAATTCTGCCGATCATCCGTGAGACATCCCTGCTGATTGGCGACCCCCAAATCCGTTACGTCGGCACTATTGGCGGCAATGTCGCCAATGGCGATCCGGGCAATGACATGCCGGCGCTCATGATGTGCCTTGATGCCGAGTACCAGCTCGCCGGTCGCAATGGGGAGCGAAGGGTCCGTGCACGGGCATTCTATTTCGGCGCGTATGACACGGCGCGCCAGAACGACGAAATTCTGACCGAGGTCCGCATCCCCATTCCGGCCAAAGGCCACGGCTATGCCTATGAGAAGCTGAAACGCAAGGTGGGCGATTACGCCGTCGCCGCCGCCGCCGTGATGCTCACGATCACAAACGGGACATGCCGCGCGGCCTCTATCGGCCTGACGAACGTCGCCGACACGCCCCTCTGGGCGGAGGCGGCAGCCCAGGCGCTCGTTGGGACGAGAATCGACCGAACGGCCATAGCGAACGCTGCAAACGCAGCCGAAGCCATCACCAATCCAGCCTCGGACGGACACGGCCCGGCCGAATATCGCAGGAAAATGACCGGCGTGACGGTCCGGCGTGCGATCGAACGCGCCAAATTGCGCGCGGAAGTTTGAGAGAGCACCGAGCGGAGAAAAAAATGCCGAAGGTTCAGGTCAAAATGACGATCAACGGGCGCGAGGTCGAGGCCTTGGTCGAGCCTCGCACGCTGCTCGTCCACTTTCTCCGCGAACAGCTCGGGCTTACCGGCACACATATCGGCTGCGACACGAGCCATTGCGGCGCCTGTACCGTCGATCTCAATGATATGTCCGTCAAATCCTGCGCCTTGTTCGCGGTTCAGGCGAACGGCGCCACAATCCTAACGATCGAAGGCATGGCGGCGCCGGACGGCACCCTGCACGCCCTGCAGGAAGGCTTTCGCCAAATGCATGGTCTGCAATGTGGCTATTGCACGCCGGGCATGATCATGCGCGCGCACCGCTTGCTGAAGGAAAATCCGAACCCTAGTGAAGATGAGATTCGCTCCGGCATTTCCGGCAATCTGTGCCGCTGCACCGGCTATCAGAACATCGTCAAGTCCATTCAATATGCCGCCGCGAAGATCAACGGCGTGCCCTACCAGGAGGCCGCCGAATGAATGACATCGCCCCGACTCAAGCCGAGCGCGCCGAGAAGCTTCAGGGCTTGGGCTGCAAGCGCAAACGGGTCGAAGACATCCGCTTCACCCAAGGCCGCGGCAATTACGTCGACGATGTCAAACTTCCCGGCATGCTGTTCGGCGATTTTGCTCGTTCGTCGCATGCGCATGCGCGCATCAAAAGCATCGATACATCGAAAGCTTTGGCCCTCCCCGGTGTCAAGGCAGTCTTGACCGCGGCCGATCTCAAACCGCTGAAACTCCATTATATGCCAACGCTCGCCGGCGATGTCGCGGCGGTGCTGGCCGATGAGAAGGTCCTCTTCCAGAATCAGGAAATCGCTTTCGTGGTGGCGGAGGACCGCTACATCGCGGCCGACGCGATCGAACTCGTGGAGGTCGAATATGAGGCGCTTCCGGTTGTCGTCGATCCGTTTCAGGCGATGGCACCGGATGCGCCGATCCTGCGCGACGACATCAAGGACAAGATGAACGGCGCGCATGGCCCACGCAAACACTATAACCACATTTTCAATTGGCAGGTTGGAGACAAGCAAGCGACCGATGAAGTGTTCAAGACCGCCGAGGTCACCACCAAAGATTTGTTCGTTTATCAACGCACGCACCCCGCGCCGCTCGAGACCTGTCAATGCGTCGCATCCATGGACAAGGTCAAAGGCGAATTGACCGTATGGGGTACGTTCCAGGCTCCCCATGTCGTTCGCACTGTCGTATCGATTTTGTCCGGGATAGCCGAACATAAGGTGCACGTGATCGCCCCTGATATCGGCGGCGGCTTCGGCAACAAGGTCGGCGTCTATCCTGGCTATGTCTGCGCGATCGTCGCCTCGATCGTGCTCGGCGTTCCCGTGAAATGGGTTGAAGACCGGATGGAGAATCTGTCGACGACATCCTTCGCGCGCGACTATCATATGGCGACCGAATTGGCGGCGACCAAGGAGGGCAAGATACTGGCAATGCGCGTTCACATGTTGGCCGATCATGGTGCCTTCGATGCGTGCGCCAACCCGTCGAAACTGCCGGCAGGGTTCGTGAACATCTGCACCGGCTCCTACGACATACCGGTAGCGCATCTCGAAGTCGACGGCGTCTATACTAACAAAGCGACGGGCGGCGTCGCCTATCGCTGCTCGCTGCGGGTTACGGAGGGAATCTATGCGATCGAGCGTGCCATCGAAGTTTTAGCCAAAAAGCTTGGCATGGATTCTGTCGACTTGCGGATGAAAAACCTCATCAAGGCCGAGCAATTTCCATATCGCTCGGCACTTGGCTGGGAATATGACAGCGGCAATTATCACGTCGCCCTGCAAAAGGCACTGGACGCCGTGGGCTACCCGGCCTTGCGGGCCGAACAGAAGGCGAGACGAGAGGCCTTCCGCCGTGGCGAAACGCGCGAATTAATGGGCATCGGCGTTTGCTTCTTCACCGAAATCGTTGGCGCCGGCCCCTCCCGCCATTGCGATATCCTCGGCGTAGGGATGTTCGATTCAGCCGAAATCCGCGTCCATCCGACGGGTTCGATCGTGGCGCGAATGGGCACCAAAAGCCAGGGGCAGGCCCACGAGACGACTTACGCTCAGATCATCGCCACAGAGCTCGGCATTCCGGCTGACGACATCACCATAGAAGAAGGCGATACGGATACCGCCCCCTACGGTCTTGGCACCTATGGTTCGCGCTCGACGCCGGTCGCCGGGGCGGCGACGGCGATGGCGGCGCGTAAGATAAGGGCGAAGGCGCAGATGATCGCGGCGCATTTGCTCGAAGTGTCGGAATATGACCTCGAATGGGACGTCGATCGGTTCACGGTTAAAGGCTTGCCGGAAAAATTCAAGACCATGAAAGAGATTGCGTGGGCGGCGCATAATAATCTGCCGCCTGGCTTGGAGCCGGGCCTCGAAGCGGTCAATTATTACGATCCGCCCAATATGACCTATCCGTTCGGCGCCTATTTCTGTGTCATGGACATTGACATAGATACCGGCGTGGCCAAGACGCGGCGGTTCTACGCGCTTGACGATTGCGGCACGCGCATCAATCCCATGATCATCGAGGGGCAGGTTCACGGTGGCCTCACCGAAGCCTTCGCCATCGCGATGGGCCAGGAGATCAGTTACGACGCGCAGGGAAATGTCATGGGCGCCTCGTTCATGGATTTCTTCCTTCCGACCGCCGTTGAAACCCCGAAGTGGGAAACCGACTTTACCGTCACGCCGTCGCCGCACCATCCGATCGGCGCCAAGGGCGTCGGGGAAAGCCCAAATGTTGGCGGCGTCCCCTGCTTCTCCAATGCGGTCAACGATGCTTTTGCTTTCCTTGATGCCGGGCACATTCAAATGCCCCATGACGGGTGGCGGCTCTGGACCGTGGCGGAGCGGCTGGGGCTGCACGCGTGAGGTGAATCGAGCGCCGCTTTCTTTTGAGGATTGGGTGCCAAGGTTTTGGATATTAGAGCAGGCCCAGAAAAAGCTGATCAACTTATTCGACAAGTACCTACTCCAACTTTTCTGTTTCGAGCGGCGCCTTTCGAGTGAACCAATTGATCGGGAACCGCTGTGGAAGGCCGAAAGCCCGTCGTCCCGACGCTGTTTCATTTGAGTTCTTCCTGTAGCTTCGGCGGCCCGCGTCGCCGTCCCCATCCTTCGGGTGAAGATCGATGACCGACGCAGCATCACGAGAATGGATCGCCGAGCGGCTTGCTGCCAGCGGTTACATTGCCGATCGCGATCTTACGACCGCGCTCTGGCTGATGGATATGCTGCGCCGCCCGCTCTTGCTGGAAGGCGAAGCGGGAGTCGGCAAGACCGAGGTCGCGCGGGCACTGGCCAGCGCACATCATACGAAGCTCATTCGCCTTCAGTGCTACGAGGGCCTCGATCAGAATGCGGCTCTTTTCGAATGGAATTACCAGCGCCAATTGCTGGCTATCAAGGCGCGCGAGGGGGACGATCCTGACAATATCGAGGAGCACATCTTCTCCGAACGCTATCTGCTCGAGCGACCGCTGCTAGCGGCGATCAGGCAACAGCGGCCGCCGGTCTTGCTGATCGATGAAGTCGATCGCGCTGATGAGGAATTCGAAGCCTTTCTGTTTGAACTCCTGTCCGACTTCCAGATCTCCATTCCCGAGCTCGGGACGATGACCGCTATCTCGGTTCCGCGCGTGGTATTGACTTCGAATGGCACGCGCGAACTGTCTGATGCCTTACGCCGGCGCTGTCTTTACCACTACGTCGACTTTCCCGACGTCGACCGTGAGGCGCGCATCCTTCTGGCGCACATTCCCAATATCGACGCGGCACTGGCGCTGCAGATCGCTACCATGGTCAAGTCGGTTCGCAAGGAAGATTTGCGCAAGACGCCGGGCGTCGCCGAAACGCTCGATTGGGCGGCGGCGCTTGTCGGCTTGGGAGTCCGGCGGCTGCCCGAGGATCCTGAAGCCGTGTACGAGACTCTCATGTGCGTCGTGAAGACTGCTGAGGACAAAGCCAGAATGTCGCGCGAGGTCAGTGACCGGCTTTTAGGCAAGGTGGCTTGAGCCATGGCCGCATTGGGGTCCCTGACTTGCGACCGAAGACATGCTGGCGAAGCGATACGCCAACGGCTCGTCGCTTTCGTCCGAGTCCTGCGCGACAATGGCTTCGCGATGGGGCTCGCAGAGACCCGGGACGCCCTTGCGCTTCTCGCCGATCCCATCGCGAAACGCGACACGCGCTTGCGCCCGGCCTTCCAGGCCCTGTTCTGCGGCCGCCGCTCCGACTGGGAAAAGTTCGACGAAATCTTCACCGCCTTTTGGTTCGGCCGAGGCGTCAAGTCGGCGCTGCACGCCAGCGGTCCGGCTCGTCATCGTCGGGCGGCGCCGGGCCAATCCGCCGGAGCCAGTGATCCTTTCGGAACCGTTCGCGAACCGGACCGTGTCGAGCGTGTGGGCGACGAGTCGGCTGTGGCGGCCGGGCGCGGCCGTCACGAAGGCGCCTCCTCCGCGGAGAGCTTTGCCAAGACCGATTTTCGCCACATGACCGACCCTGCCGAGATCCAAGCGGCCTATGCCTTGGCCGAACGGCTGGCGCGTTCCATGCGGGTCCGCTTGACCCGGCGTTGCTGTGCCCATCGCTCACACGGGCGCCTCGACTTCCGGCGCACAATCCACCACAGCATCCCCTATGGCGGCACACCGATCGAACTCCTCCACAAGAACCGCAAAGATAAGCCGCTGAGGCTTGTCGTTCTGCTTGATGCCTCCGGCTCCATGAGCCTCTACGCGCCGGTGTTCCTGCGCTTCATGCAAGGTGTCCTGAACACGTTTTTCGAGGCCGAGGCCTTCGTCTTCCACACCCGCCTCACCCATATATCGCCGGCGTTGCGCGAGAGAGATGTGATACGTGCGGTCGAGCGTCTCTCGCTTATAGCGACCGGTATCGGCGGCGGCACGCGGATTGGCGACAGCCTTGCCACCTTCAACCGCTGGCACGCACGCCGCGTGATCCATTCGCGAACCGCCGTCGTGATCGTCTCGGACGGCTACGACACTGGAGACCCGGCTCAGCTCGGCGCCGAAATGCGTCAGCTGCGCCGGCGCTGCCGCCGCATCGCGTGGCTGAACCCGATGCTCGGCTGGCAGGACTATGCGCCCGAAGCGCGCGGCATGAAAGCGGCGTTGCCTTTCGTCGATCTCTTCGCACCCGCGCATAACCTCGAGAGTCTTGTCGCACTCGAACCCTATCTCGCGAGGTTGTAACCATGGGCAGGGCCGATGTTCTGGAGGTTGTCAACGATATGAAGGCGAAAGGTGAACCGTTCGCCCTTGCAACCGTGGTGCGCACTGTCGCGGCGACCGCCGCAAAGGCGGGCGCCAAGGCAATCATCCGTCCCGATGGCACCATCTCGGCCGGCTGGATCGGTGGCGGTTGTGCCCGCGGCGCCGTCCTGCGCGCCGCCCGCGATGCCATCAAGGACGGCGAGCCGCGACTCATCAGTGTGCAACCGGAGGAACTCCTCGACCAGCTTGGCGTCACGGCGGGCGAGGCGCGCGAGGGGATACAATTCGCCAAGAACATGTGTCCCAGCCGCGGCACGATGGACATTTTCGTCGAACCGGTTCTGCCACGGTCGCAACTCGTCATCTTCGGTAGTTCGCCGGTCGGCGTCGCACTGGCTGAGCTCGCGCGCCAGTTTAGCTTCTTCGTGATCGTCTGTGCGCCGGCGAGCGACCATTCCGCGTTTGGCGAGGTCGATCTTCTCGCTGATGGTTTCGAGCCGCCGAATGACTATGGCGGCAACGGTTACATCGTCATCGCGACCCAAGGCAAGGGGGATAGTGCGGCGCTCAAAGCAGCGCTCAAACCACCATCGGCTTATGTTTCTTTCGTCGGCTCGCGCAAAAAGGCCGAGGCTTTGCGCAAGGAATTGGTGGAAGCTGGCGTCGACCCCGGACGGCTCGGCGCTTTCAAGGCTCCCGCCGGTCTCGATATAGGGGCAATCACGCCCGATGAAATCGCGCTTTCGATCCTGGCTGAAGTGATTGAGGCGAGGCGGCGTGGGCATCGATCTGAACCACGGCAGATTGCCGTCAAGGAATAGGAGCAACGCCATGGAGATGACTGGTACTCAAAGGATCGAGGCAACGCGCGAAGAAGTCTATGCCGCGCTGAACGACACTAAAGTGTTAAGGCAATGCATCCCGGGTTGTGAAACCATTGAAAAACTTTCCGATACGCAGACGCGAGCTACTGTGACGTTGAAGGTCGGGCCGGTGAAAGCGTCCTTCAAAGGCTTGATCACCCTTTCCGATCTCGATCCCCCGAATGGCTATCGAATCACCGGCGAAGGCTCCGGCGGGGCTGGTTTCGCCAAAGGTGGCGCCAACGTCAGGCTAACGCCCGACGGCAATGCAACAATCCTGGAATATACGGCAAAGGCCGATGTCGGCGGCAGGCTGGCTCAACTTGGCGGCCGCCTCATAGACAGTACCGCAAATAAGCTCGCTGGCGCCTTTTTCGAAAAATTCGGCGCCATCGTCGGCAAGCCACAAGCAGTGGAAGTGGCCGCCGAAACGCCACATGAAGCGGGTTCGCTCGAAAAGATCCTCAGCGCGATCGCCGCGCTTCTGAAGCGCTGGTTTGGCAAACTCTTCGGGTCAAGCGCCGCGTCCGTGCTGTGCCTCGGTCTCGTTGGCGACCCCTGCTGTGTTAACGGCCACGCCCTCGCGACGAACGCGACGTTCCAGCCGACGATTTGCATGGCATTTTTTGCACCTGATCACTATGTCACTAACAAGGAAGACGCTGGAAAAGCGGCATACTTCCACGCTTGATCTCCGTCCAAAAACACAAGGCACATCCTTCCAATGCTTGCATCCGACAGCGACATTCTCCGCAAGGCGCAGGAATGGAAAGAGGCGGGGCGCGATGTCGCCCTGGCGACCGTGGTCGAAACTTGGGGGTCCGCGCCGCGCCCGGTCGGGAGCCATCTCGTCATCGACTCGGAGGGGAATTTCCTCGGGTCGGTCTCCGGCGGCTGCGTCGAAGGCGATGTCATCACCGAAGCGCTGGACATGATCGCAATGGGGGGGCGGAATATCCTCGAATTCGGGGTCGCCGACGAGACGGCCTGGCGCGCCGGCCTCTCTTGCGGAGGCCGGATCAGGGTCTTTGTTCAAAGCATAGACGCGAACCGCGCCGATCGTCTCGCAGCTTTCAATGCCGAGCGCGCCACGCGGCGTCCTTGCATCCTCATGACCAATATTGCTTCGGGCAAGCAGCGACTCGTCCGCGCCGCAGATGTCGACTCCGAGCCCATGGCCGATATTCTGAAGGAACGGCTGCGGCTCGGCAAGAGTGGCATCGTGGAATGGGGCGGTGAGGAGCTATTCCTTCGCGTCGAGACGCCGCCGGTGCGACTCGTCGTGATTGGAGCCGTCCATGTTTCGCAGATGCTCGCGCCGATCGTTAGCCTCGCCGGTTTCGACATGATCATCATCGATCCGCGCAACGCCTTCGCAACGCCTGAACGTTTCCCCGGCGTGCAGCTCATCGCCGAATGGCCGGAGGTGGCGCTGGCCTCCCTGCACCTCGACCACTATACCGCCATGGTGCTGCTAACTCATGACCCACGCATCGACGATCAGGGCCTGACGGAGGCCTTGCGTGCCGATTGCTTCTATATTGGCGCGCTGGGATCGCGAAAGACCCATGCAAACCGGCTCGAGCGGATGCGCGCCAAAGGTTTCGGTGACGCCGTACTCAAGCGCATCCATGCTCCGATCGGGCTCGACATTGGAGCAGTCAGTCCGGCCGAAATCGCCGTCTCCATCGCGGGCGAAATCATAGCCGACTTGCACCGCAAAGCCTTGCGTGTGGACACGGAGAAGGCCGCGTGAAATTCGGACCGCTTCCCATTGCCGAAAGTGAAGGCGTTTTCCTTGCCCAGGCGATAAGAAGGCCTGGTTTGACCTTGAGAAAAGGCGAATGGATCGGCGCCGGCCAGATCGCCGCCCTGCAGGCGGCCCACATCGCCGAAATCGTTGCGGCCCGCATCGAGCCAGGCGAGGTCGACGAAAACACGGCGGCGCTGAGTCTGGCCCGCAGCATCGCCGGCGCCAATCTCCATATCGCTGAAACCGTCACCGGCCGCTGTAATCTGATCTCGGGCTGCGCCGGTGTCCTCGTCCTCGATGCCGCAGTCATCGATCGCGTCAATATGGTCGATGAGGCTATCACTCTTGCGACCCTGGCGCCGTTTCGCCGCGTCGCTGAAGGGGACATGACAGCGACGGTGAAAATCATACCTTTCGCCGTCGGCTCTATGGCGCTTGACCGTGCGAGAGTGACCGCCGCCGAAGCGCCGTTGCGCATCGCCCCGTTTCGCCCATTGCGCGTCGGCGTCGTCTCGACCCTGTTGCCGGAATCGAAGATTTCGGTCGTGGCGAAGGCGCTACGCACTCTCGATGAGAGGCTCAAGCCCACGGGGTGCAAGATCGCGATCGATGAATGCGCGCCGCACGCTACGGAACCGCTCGCATCCGCGCTCCGGCGGATCGAAGGGGCCAGCGATCTTATCGTGATTTTCGGCGCCCGCGCGATCACTGATCGGCGCGACGTGGTTCCGAGTGCCATCGAGAAGGCTGGCGGCCGGATCGAGCATTTCGGCATGCCTGTGGAACCTGGCAATCTGCTTCTCCTTGGATCGCTGCCGGGTGAAGGCGAGGGAAAGCCAGTCATCGGGGCGCCAGGCTGCGCGCGTTCGCCAAAGAAGAATGGGTTCGATTTCGTGTTGGACCGGATTCTCGCTGGATTGCCCATGCGCAGCGAGGATATCCGCCGGATGGGCGTCGGCGGCCTTCTGGTTGAGTACGCCACCCATGAGCAGCCGGGCGTCGTCTCCCCTGATTCCTCCGTTGAGTGAGATCGCCGCGATCATCCTGGCGGCCGGCCTTTCGTCGCGCTTCGAGGCCGGTCCGGAGGAGACGAAACTCGTCGTCCCGCTTTGCGGCAAGCCTATGGTCCGTCATGTCGCGGAAGCGGCGCTCGCCTCGCGCGCTCGCCCAATCCTTGTCGTCACCGGCCACGCCGCCGCGCAAGTCGAGGCCGTACTCAAAAACCGCGACCTGTCCTTCATCTCTAATCCGGACTACCGGACCGGCCTCGCGAGTTCTCTGAAGGCTGGGATCGCGGCTTTGCCTGAAACAGCGGCAGGAGCCCTCATCCTGCTTGCCGACATGCCTTGCGTTTCGGTGAGCCTCATCGACCGCCTGATCCAAGCCTTCGAGGAATCGGCGCGGGCTCCCCTCGCGGTTGTGCCAGTCCGTGCAGGCTTGCGCGGCAATCCGGCGCTGATCGGCAGAGATTTGTTCGACGCCATAAAGCGCCTCGAAGGCGACCGAGGCGCGCGCGCCCTCCTCGAGGCCGCCGGAAAAGATGTGCTTGAATGCTCGGTCTATGATGAGGCGATCGAAATCGATATTGATACGACCGAGGCGCTCCGCCATTTGCGCGCCTCGCGGGCGAAGCCGGGAGGACCGAGTGCATCGCCTTGTTTCCGCGTGCTCAAACACGATGCGCGCGGATGCACGCGATGAGAGGTATTAAAGAGGCTCTGGCAGCCCTGCCAGGTGTGAAGGAAGCACTTGCGCAAGCTTCCCGGGAGACCAAGCAATTTTCGCCATCCGGTCGACATTGCCGCCTATCGCGCCCATTATCCGCTCTGCACGCGCGAATGCCTTGTGCTCGAGCTGGCATTAGGAACGGCCCAGCGGCGCGGCGACCTCGTCCGGCTCGGCTGGCGCCAAGTGGTCAACGGCGCCATTGTTCTCAAGCAGAACAATACAGCGGTGACCGTCACCGTCCCAATTGTCTCCGAGCTTCACGCGGCGCTCGACCTTTGCCCGCGCGATCGGCTGACGTTCATCGCCGCCGCCGGCGGGCGCCCGCTTGGAGCCGCGAGCCTTGGCAACGAGTTTCGCGATTGGCTCCGTAGGGCCGGGCTTCCTGACCGTCTATCCCTTCATGGGCTGCGCAAGGCGGCGGCCCGCCGGCTGGCCGAAGCGGGCTGCACGACACACGAGATCGCGGCGAGGAAAAGTGAAGGTGAACAAAAGGAGGCGAAAAACGCCTTTTTCTGTCAACCAAATCCAAGCTTTGACAAAAGAAACGCGCAAAGTCTTTGGAAAACAAAGGGAGCAAAACAAGAATGGTCGGGGCAGCAGGATTCGAACCTGCGACCTGAAGTACCCAAAACTTCCGCGCTACCAGACTGCGCTATGCCCCGCCAAGAGACCCCTGCCATTTTGCCGCGCATTCGCTAACATGCGGCCGCGCCGCGAACAAGGACGTCATCCTCGGCGAGGACGGCACCACGAACAACAGCGACACCGCGCCACGCAATGATTTCTCACTCACCAGCTTCGCGCGGCAAAACCCTGAAGCCGGTTTCAGACTCGCCAACCAGAGCCATCGCACATTTGGCCAACAAAGCCGCGCTATCCGCCAGCTCTCCCGTTCTCCCGAACCGCCCTTCGGCGCGGCTATATCCCTGGACAGATGGCACCGGGTCTGTTATCGGCATAGCTTCGCCGTTCGGGTGCTTAGCAGCGCCGGGGAGGCTGTGTCTTTACGTTCCCAACAAGGTTCGTCCCATCTTGCGATGGTCGGCGCCTCACCCAAGGACTCCTGCGTGCAAGTTCTCGTTCGCGACAATAATGTTGATCAAGCCCTCAAGGCACTCAAGAAAAAGATGCAGCGGGAGGGCATTTTTCGCGAGATGAAACTGCGCGGCCATTATGAAAAGCCCTCGGAAAAGCGCGCCCGCGAGAAGGCGGAGGCCGTGCGCCGCGCCCGCAAGCTGGCCCGCAAGAAACTGCAGCGTGAAGGACTTCTGCCGATGAAGCCCAAGCCCTTGGTCGGGGCTCGTTGAACGCTTGCCCAATTCGAGTATGCTCCAGCGCCCGGCCACTTAGGCCGGCGTCCGGTTCAGCCAAGGGCTGTTCGTTGCGTTGCATGTGGTGAAGCGAAATAGTAATTTCGTGCCGGGCAGCGGCGCCCGTCTTCGTGGAAGGCGGGCAAGGGTGACCGGATGATGGTTTTCGCGGCCTTGGTCAAAAATCCGAAGCAGTCGCGACGGCGCGTCGTTGCCTGTTTCTTATTGCTGGCCGCTTCCCCGCCCCTACTAGCCGGCTGCGAAACGGCAACCAACATCATGGGCAAACAGGGAACCGGTGTCGCCGAAGTGGCGCACCAATCGCCGGAGGAGGCCGAGGCCAACCTGGCATCCCTAACCGACGTCATTCGGCGCAACCCGGCGAGCGCCGAAGCCTACAACACGCGCGGCGTGGCTTACGCAAGGACCGGCAAGTTTCAAGAGGCGATCGCCGATTTCAGCCAATCGATCAAGCTAGCTCCCGGCAATGCGGCCTCGCTGACCAATCGGGCGCTCGCTTATCGTCAGATCAACCGCGACGACGCGGCGCTGGCCGACTTCGACGGCGCCGTGACGGCCGATCCCAACCACGCGCCGGCCTATCTCGGCCGCGCCAATCTTCTGCGCGTTCAGGGCAGGCTCGACGAGGCGCGGGCCGATCTCGACCAGGCGATCAAGCTCAACCCCGAAAATGCCCAGGCCTTTCATGCCCGGGGGTTGATCTATCAGCGCGAAGGCCTGCATGAGCAGGCGATCACCGATTTTGACAATGCGATCGATCGCGATCCTTTCGCCGGAGCGCCCTACCAGGCACGCGGGCAGAGTTTGATCGCCATCGGCAAGAGCGACAAGGCCATCGAGGATTTCAACAGAGCGCTCAACGTCGATAACAAGAATGCCGAAGCCTGGGCCGGCCTCGGGCTCGCCTATGAAAAATCCGGCAATCGCGACATGGCCATCGAATCCTATCAGCGCGCGCTCGTCTTCGATCCGAACAGCCAAATCGCCAAAGAGGGTGTCGCCCGCATCGGGCGAGTGTGATATTCGCCGTCACAAAGCGTGACCGCTACTTATTCGAAAGGGTCGCGACCAGCAACCCTTGGCGTTCCGCCGCCGCTCGCCTTTGCGCCGTCAGGATGTCCAACAGCCGCTGCTTCGCGACAATCTCTCCCGGCTATGTCTCTTTCCCGCCATTTCAAATCCTCCATTGGCCGCAAGAGCCATGCTTCAGGGAGGATCACTTTATCAGGAGGAAGGCCGGTTGGTCCGGCCTCGGATCCACAGTCTCCTGGCCCGGTGCCATCCCCGGCAGGTTGAGGCTGATCCCGGCGTACAACCACAGCAAACCGAGAACCTGATACTCTTGGAGGGGATCCATCAAGCCGTTCACCGCCACGCCGCAAAACGCCACCACGAGCGCGTTTGCCACCAACCTGATCTCCGGGTCGGTCGAGCGACGCGATTGTCGCCAGGCTAGCAACGTCGCCCTGGCGAAGAATGCGACGAATAACAGCGTACCGAAGACGCCGATGTCGGCTGCCAGGCTGAGATACATGTTGTGGGTGCCCTCCAGATAGAACTGGGTGTCCGGATCGTATTGGTTGTACGTGACGTCGGCGTACTTTGGCATCTGTCCGGTCATGTTGTTCAATCCCACCCCGAGAAAAGGATTGTCGAGGATCATATTCGTGGCCGTCTCGTACTGAAGAAAACGCGTGGACACCGAGTCCGTGCGAACCGTGAACTGCTCGTAGAGTTTGGGACTCGCCGCCGCCACCGCGGCCAGACCAAGCAGCACGATCAACGTCACTTCTTCGCGCCTCAACATGCGGTCTCGTATCATGATCAAAAACGCGAGGACGATCTGAACCGCTGCCGTGATGAAGTACACCCTGGTAAACGTGAGCACCAGGCCCAGTAGCCCGAAGGCTGTCAGAGCCGCAAACGCGAGCCGCATTCCTAACATGGCGTTAGGGACAGAAAGAAACAGCGCAAACGGAATTACCAGCAAGCACAGGTGTAAGGTCGCACCTGGCGATCCCAAGGTCCCGTAGGCCCGTATCGCGGACCCCTCATCGGAGCGGTCCACGGCCAAGTACTTCTCGATCTCCGACAAATCCTGATTGGTTTCGCCGAATGTGAGGGGAGTCATGTACCCGGTCTCGAACCGCGCAACGGTCATTCCCGCCTGGGTCACCAGGATTATCACCCCGACGACAGCAAGCACCCGGACGGCGCTCTTCGAATCCAAGCAGTTGGCCGCGTACAGATACACAATGAAGAACTTGATCTGCCGCGATAGCTCGACGAAGCCGAGATAGGGAGACTCTGCCCCCACCAAGGACAGCAGGCATATGCCAAGATATCCGACGGCCAGCCACGTGACAGGCGGAAAGCGCATCTTCTTGCCATGGAACAGGCAGTCGTTGGCCCAGAAAGCGAGAAGAACTAGAAGCGCCAAGTCGGTCGCGGTAATTTCAAACGTAAAACTCCAAATGGCGTAGTCAATCTTCAACTCATCGATCACCGCGAGACCATCGTTCAGGTTCTTGCTGATCGTGAACTGCAAGGACAACAGAAAAATAGCAAACCAATACAGACGATAATTTTTGGCAAACACCGTCGAAAGCACCAACGCCAAACCTAACAGCAGAATTCCGACGTAAGTCGCCTTCGTCGCGTATAACACAAGCGCGACTAGTGTACCGATGCCGCCTCCGAGGCAGAGAATGAACAGGAACTGGCGCGAAAGAAGTCGGTTCCCGCCCAGGGTCCGCCGTCGATTGGACGCGGGCGGCAATGTAGTCATTGGCGGCACGCGAACAGGCGTCTAGCCGGCGGACGGTCGAGGTCGGTTTCCCCGCAAACGAGTAGTCTGCCGGACCTCGCCAAGGCAGTCCATTTGCGGCCCGGTCTCGGGCCGGAAGCCGTTGGTCCGATCGGGGCCGGAGACCCGGAAGTCGGCCTGTCGCATTTCATGCTCGCAGGAGTGGAACACATTTCAACGAACGGAGCGGCGAGCAACGGCGCCGCCTCGTCGCGGAACTGGATGGGTGCAGGATGAACGTTTAGCGCGAGCGGCCGCCCATCGGTGTCGGCCATGGCGTGACGCTTGCGCCCAAGCACCTTTTTGCCGGCATCATAGCCATGCGGTCCACCGCCCTCGGTGGTCTTGACGCTCCGGGTCTTGGTCACCGTGGCACGGAGGCAGGCGCCGCGCCCAGCGCGCTCGTAATCCTGCTTCACCAGGTGGTGTACGATGGACCGCCGCACGCCGCTATCGCGCCAAGCGGCAAACCAGCGATAGACGCTCCGTCCGACGATCTCCCTCATTGGCCGCCGGGGCGGTCGTCCGACCGCCGCACGCGGCAACCACGCCTCGATCACCGCCCATTCGGAGCCGGTCAGGCCGCTCGCGAAGCGGAGCCCGTCGCGGCTACGCTGCCTAGGGGTGGTTGCGGTCCACATCAGACTGGTTCATCCAACTCGGTCTAGACAACCCGCAATCACATCCCACCGTGACCACCCAAGCCCCATTCCGCTAGCGTTCAAAGGTAGTCTCTTAGATCACGTATCGCGACCCGTGTCGATCCCCATACAGTGGAATCGCATATCGATTTCGCTTGCCATATCCAGAGTTCTGGATTCTAGCGGCTCCCGATTCGGTTTGGGAGCCCTTGGGCGATGGAAGGTCTTATTTCCTGTTTTGACGGTCTGAAGGATCATCGAGCCCGCAACGCCCATCGCCATGATTTGCTTGAGCATCTGGTGATCGCGCAATGCACCTTTACAAATAATCTCACATCAATTTCCTGTCATGACAGGCGAGGAGAGCAATCGAGCGCCCCTCATGTAATTCCGGCGCCCGCGCGGGCGGCAAGCAAAACCTCGCCGGGAAGCAACCCGCCAGCTCATTGACGCCTGCGCTAATTCCCGGAACCCTTGCGCTAGGGCAAAGCACCGGCTTCGCCTTGTTCGGAAAGCGGAACGAAAGTATAATGAGGCCGAAACCGGCGGTCAGGACTAAAGCCGGAATAAGTGGAGAGGAATGTTTGATGTATAACAACAATAGTAATAGAAGCCGCTCCGCATGTGAAACACGTGTATGTCACGCATCTTGTCCCCGACCTTGCGCTTGTTTACGCGCTTTCCGACTTGCAGGTTCAGTGCGGGACGGATGGGATCATAGAGTATTACCGGCGCGAGGTCGAGAAAATGCGCGGTGGCGGAACCGGGGTCGATGGCGAGTTGGTTACGCTGCGCGCGCCGGCCGGTGTTTCGCATGTGATCTTGTTGTCCGGCGGCAAGCAGGCTCAGGGCAGCGGCAGCATCGTCAACATCTACGGCCACGAGGGGGCTGCCGGAGCCGCCATTTACGCCGCCAGCAAGCAAGCATGCCGTGTAGGAGCTGACCAAGTTGGTGGCGATCGAAGTCGCCGCCTCGGGCATCCGCGTCAACGCCGTCGCGCCGGGGCCGACAGACACCGGCATGCTCGACCGGTTCACCGACGGCGATGAGGGTAAGGCATTCAGGGCCGCGGGAGTATACGTCCCCCTCCGGCCCACTAAAGGCCGTTGGGTCGAATTACGGTGGATCGCCAGGGGCACGGATGGGCTGAAAATCGGCTCACGGACATTTTCGTCAATCGACGATCAGTTGCCGGGCTTCGGCTAGAGCATGATCATTTTAGGATGAAGCGTAGCCTGCATTGACGAAGTAGTTTTTGCATTCGCTAGATTTGAAGGTTTCGAGCAATGAGCCGGTGCGTTTCCAGGTAGCGTCGACGGTTCGCTTCTTGGCCTTTCGCATGAGGTGTTTCAGTTTGGCGAAGACCTGTTCGATGGGGTTGAGGTCGGGGGAATAGGGCGACAAGAACAGAAGCCTGGCTCCGCTAGCCCGGATGGCGCGGCACACCGCCTTGCCCTTGTGGCTACCGAGAT
>PEFW01000006.1 GCA_002890675.1 Candidatus Methylaffinis lahnbergensis | reverse complement strand
CGGCCTAATCGCCCGATCTGAACCCGATTGAGCAGGTCTTCGCCAAGCTGAAACATCTCATGCGAAAAGCCGGCGAGAGAACCATCGACGCGACATGGAACCGCCTCGGAACCTCACTCGACCACTTCTCGCCGCAAGAATGCGCAAACTATTTCAGGAATGCAGGATACGCGTCATGATAAAGTAATCACGCTCTAGAAGATCCGCCGCACAATGTCACCCCGCGCCGGAAACCGCCGGGTTGGAAAAGCTTTCGATCAAAGCCATGGCTGCCGCCGGCGCTTTCGGCTTAAAGCCGTTGATGAAGTAGATGAAAACGTCTCGTGAATTTGGCGGTTTCTTCTCGGGAGCGGTGAGCGATTCGATGTCGTTTGGGACGCTCCCCCGCGACCAGGCGAATGCCCGCTTGGCCCATACGTCGAAAGCATCCACTGGATAACCGTTCTCCTCATCCTCTGACGAGCGCTGGAGGCGGGCATAGACGAATGAAGACGTGACGTCGGGAATGTGCGGAAACCCGTCCTTGTCTGTGAGGACTATGCCAATTCCGTAGGCGCGCAGAAGGTCGACAAACTCACCGGTGCGAAAACTGTCGTGCCGAACCTCGACGGCGTGCCGGACACGGCGGCCTTCGATGCTCTTCGGCAGCAGCTTGAGGAAGGCTTCAAAATCGGCGGGATCATGCTGTTTCGTCGGCAGGAACTGCCAATTTACCGGGCCGAGCTTCTCTTTGAGATGCATGACACCGCTCGCGAAAAAGCGCTCGATCGAGCTCCCTGCCTCGGCGAGGATGCGCCGGTTCGTGGCGAACCTCGGGCCCTTGAGCGCGAACACGAAGCCCTCGGGCGTCTCCTCGCGCCATCGCGCGAAGCTCTCCGCCTTCTGCGTGCCGTAATAAGTTCCGTTGATCTCGATGGAGGTCAGCCGCCGGCTCGCATATTCGAGCTCCCCCTTTTGCGCGAGACCTTTTGGATAAAAAGTTCCGCGCCAAGGCTCGTAGGCCCAGCCGCCTATGCCAACCCGGATCTTTCCTTTCATTGGCTGGCGCTCCACGGTCCCTGCGCTCTAATGCGAGTCGCGCTTGTGGCTTTGTAGGAAGCGGCCGCGCGAATTGCGTAATGTCATTCAAATGCACGCTCAACTCAAGTCGCGCAGATGGCGGAATACGATCACCCGCGAGACAAAGCCGGTGACGATCGCGATGCCCGCAGCGATGAGCGCGATGGCGGCATAGATATTTTCCCCGAGCGAAAAATCGCCGAACATGGCTTCCAACTGATCGCCGCCGGGCGTCGCCCGCAGCCAGGCTGCCACGGTTCCCGACGCGAAGAAGGCGAGAATCGCGAGCCCGCCGCCGATCGCGCCGCCGCGCAGGCCGAGCTGAAAAAAATGCCGCTGGAATTGGCGCGAAATGTAGCTGTCGGCAGCGCCGACGAAATGCAAAACCTCGATGATCTCGCGATTGCCCGCCATGGCGCCTTGGGTCGCGAAAGCCACCGCCAAAATCATCGCGGCGAGCACAAGGGCGAAGATCACCGCGGCGGCGAAGACAACGCTCTTCGCCATGATCGCGAGACGCTCCAGCCAGACGCGATGGTCGTCGATAGTGGTGCCCGGAATGGCGCCGGAGAGCCTTTTGCGCAGAACGGCGATATCCAAGCGTTCCTGTTTGTCAAGTGTGACGACGATGAGGCGCGGCACCGGAAGCTCGGAAAGATCGAGACCGGAACCGAGCCAAGGCTGCAAGAGCTCCTCGGATTGCGCCTTGGTGTAGGCGCGGACCGAGGTAACCCCCGGCATCGCCCGGGCAAGTTCGACGGCTTTTGCCGAATCGGCGTCGAGGTCGCGGCCAGCCGTTGGGCGGATTTGAATTGTCATTTCGCGGGCGACCTCGTCCTGCCAGCCGCGCGATGCGTCGCTTATCAGAATTGCCGCGCCGGCGGTGAGCGAGGCAAGAAAAGTCATGATGGCGACGACCGTTATAAGCGCGCGCCCGGCGATCGAGGTTTCGGGGACAAGCGCCATCTCGCTCTTCATGCCGCGTTTGAGGCCAAGCCTTATGGTGCCGCGCGAATTCAACTGCCGCCCGTTTGCCGCCGCCGCTTGTGCTCGCCCGTCCAAACCAGCCCAACCCGCGCCTCATAGCATGCGGCACGACAGGCTTGCCAATCATTGCGCGGCGATGTCTTCCTCTGGAACAAACTTCCAAATTTGTCGCAATGGAATTTCTGCCTGAAGTTCTTCAAGGAGCCGATCCACGGCAAAAGGCTGAATCGTTAGCATGCGAGCCGTGGCTCGGAATGCGGAATTGACAGCGGCCTTCCCGCGGTCGCGCTTGAGCGACATTTTGGCGCCGTCGCGCTGGAGCGGACGACGGCAAGGTTGAGAGGAGAGACGCCCGTTTTGCTCCGGCCGCGATCCTCGTCGTGCGCGGTTCGCCGGCGAGGCCGCGAAAAGGAAGATTTGCTCGCCTCGGTTCGGAGCGTCGGGCCGGCGATCGCGCGAAACTTGATCGCGGAATTGCCGGAACTCGGCGCGTGCGGCCACAAGCAGATCGTGCCGGTTTCGCATGATCAAGAGCGCCAGCCAGGCCAGCGTCGCACGCCTTGTATCCGACAGATGTGATTTTCCGCGGCCTTGGATCGGGCGTTCGAGAATAATGGTTGCATGCCGGCGATCCTTCTCTCGCGGAAAAGATAAAGCCTTTATGAATTATCTCAATGCCTTATCCAACCGCGTCCAGTAAGATGACACACAATAGAATCCGGCCAGGCCGAAAATGCAAGAAACTTTTCCCGGCTCTTCACTGAGTCGGGGATTACCTTCAATGAGTCGGGGATTACTTTCATTCTCGCCCAATCGAAGGTGCCGGCGACGACCTTTTCAATCTCGGAACGGACGGCCGGCAAAAAACTCTGCGACGCGCTCCGGAAATTGGCCACGGACGACCGCCCCCCTTTGTCTCGCGGATCATCGCCCTCGAACGTGAACTGGCCTCGCTGGACGCCGAAATCGCGCGGCAAGAAAGAAAGATGAATGCGCTCGTCCACGCGCTGTATAGCCTCAGCCTTGAAGAAATCGAAACGGTGGAGAAAGGATAGCTCGTTTTTCTCCGCTCATTGCGCTGATTCGCGCCGGAGCCAGCTTCCGTTCCTGGACCCGGCGTTTTCCTCCACCACCGCGGGCAAAAAGTCCATTACCCGTTCGGGCGGGAAGATCACAATGACTTCGGTGCCTTCGCGAAGCTTGGATTTCAGGGTGAAGGATCCGCCATGGAGTTCGACGAGGCCCTTGACGATCGGCAAACCGAGGCCGGAGCCTTCCTCGGCGTTTTTTTGCGCGAGCGCGCCACGGCCGAACGAGGACATGACAATAGGGATCTCGTCTTCCGGAATTCCGGGACCGCTGTCGCGCACGGCAACATATCGACCGCCGCTCGCGGTCCAGCCGATCCTGATCTTGATTGTTCCGCCTTGCGGAGTGAACTTGATCGCGTTGGACAGAAGGTTCAAGATGACTTGGCGAATAGCCCGTTCGTCGGCCCAAATCCGCGGCAAATCCGGCTCGACGGCCTTTTCGATGGCGATCCGCCGTTTTTTCGCCCGCAGCCCTAGAAGATGCCGGCAATCCTCGACAAGATGAGGGAGCGTGATCGCTACTTCCTTGAGGTCGAATCGTCCAGCCTCTATCCTGGAGAGATCGAGGATTTCGTTGATCAGCATCAAAAGGTGCTGCCCGCTCGCATGGATGTCGTTTGAATATTCCTTGTAGGATGCGACGACGTGAGATCCGAACAATTCGCCTTTCATGACTTCGGAGAACCCAAGAATGGCGTTGAGCGGCGTGCGCAATTCATGGCTCATCGTGGCGAGGAAACGGGATTTGGCGAGATTTGCCGCCTCGGCGCGGCGGCGGGCCAGATCGCTGCTTGCCTTGGCTTGTTCGAGCTCGGCGATCAGCTCGTCCTTTTCGGTTTGAAACGACAGCGCTTCGAGCGAAGCCCTATGCAGCTTCCTGGCAAGGAACATGAAATAAAGCTGCGTACCGCATGCCAATGCAATCAGCGGCAAGGTTCCATCGGAAAGGCTCGCTGGACGCAGGAAACTTAGAGTTGCGACGGTCATCGGCGTCATGGCGCCGGCCACCGCGGCCGGAACCGCGGCGGAGATTGTCGCGTTCATTGCCGCAACGGGCAAAAGCAAGACGAGGGCATAGCTGCGCGCGGCGGGGTCACCGGACTGGCTAACGAGCCAGACGATCGCCGCCCACGCGATTCCCTGGAGCGTTTCTGCGAAGACGAATTTACGGCGCCAGCGGCTGGCGTCGAGCATGGTTTCTTCGGCGTCCAGGAACTTGCCGGCAATCCGATAAGCGACACCGAGTGCCGCGAAATCGAGGGCGAGCCAAATCAGGACGGCGTCAATGGCGACCCATGTGGCGGCGGCAGCGGAGGCCACGCCGCCTAGCACGGCCATGGCGGGGCCCGACGATCTGCGTCCTTTTGCGAAAAGACGAAGCAGTTCGACGTCGAAGCTAGGTTGGCTCGATGCGGACGGCGTCAGCTTCTCGCGCGCTTCGCGTATCTCCGCGGCCAGGCGTCCGCGCCGGGTTGCAGCGGCCAGATCGACAGCGCATCTTAGCGCAATAATTTCCGCGGCGACGTCGGTCATCCTTTAAAAGACCCACTCAATTCTCGCTTCGCGCGAAAGATTGCGGCGACGATGCCGGAAAAAGATTAATGAGCCGCTCAAGCGACCATTCGATTTGTACGCAACAAAGGCTGGTCTGGGCCTGACGGTCGGAACCGCGGCGCCTTGCACAGGGGCGGCGTGCACGAATCCGCCGGGATAGAACTCAATGTGCGTTAACGGACGTACCGGCGCGGCAAGCAGCTCGAAGTTGACCCAGAACCGCGCGAGACGGTCCATGGGCGCTTGCGAAAAGCAATGGATCAGGCTTGAATCGCCGGCTTTCTCGCGAAGCGGACCATCGCCGCTCACATGAGCGAACCGGCCTCGCGCGGCACCTTGGAATGGAACCGGTAGCGATTCCTATGACAGACAGAGATTCGATTTCCAGGCTCGCGGCGCTGGCCGGGCGAATCCGCGCCTGCCGTATCTGCGTTGAGACGCCGCGTGGCACGCCGCTCCCACACGAGCCGCGTCCCGTCTTGCGGCTGTCTTCGGCCGCGCGGCTGCTCATCGCCAGCCAGGCACCCGGCGTAAAAGTGCATGTCAGCGGGCTGCCTTTCAACGATGCCTCCGGCGATCGCCTGCGGCAATGGATGAGCGTTTCGCGCGAAGCGTTCTACGATGAGGCGAAGATCGCGATCGTACCGATGGGTTTTTGTTTTCCGGGCCACGATGCCAACAAGGGCGATCTGCCGCCGCGCCGCGAATGCCGCGCGACTTGGCATGATGAATTGTTTTCGATATTGCCTCAGATCGAATGCATTCTCGCGATCGGGCGCTTCGCGCAGGACTATCATTTCACGAGGGCCGGAAGGCCACTGCCGAAAGTCCTGAAGGTTGACGACATCGTTCGCCGTTGGCGCGAATTCGCGGGCGAGAGGCCGAAAATCATCGCCCTGCCGCACCCCTCCTGGCGCAACAGCGGCTGGATCAAACGCAATCCTTGGTTCGAGCAGGAGGTTTTGCCGGCGTTGCGGGCCGAAGTCGCGCGCGCGATTTTTTGACTCGCCTGATGCTTTGCGACCGGCCGGTTAAGAGGTCAACGGCGTCACCCTACCTGGAAAGGGGCCTTCCGGGTCACCCTTGCCGCTCGGACGGCTTGGCGCGCCCGGCGTTTGGTGTTTAGGGTTCGACTTGATACACTTGCCCGCGTCTGAAGGGGAACGCTTGCCGGAGGCTTTTGGGTGTAACGTGGGACCAGTAGATGGCGCCGAAATCGGAGGACCCGCGATTTGCGCGCGAGAGGGGAGTCCGTCCGTCAGAGCGGGAGAAGTTCGAGACGCGGACTTAATTGGACGCGGCGCGGCGAAAGCCATCGCCGGTGCCTCGGTTCGGGCCCTCGCGGACCGGCAAAGGCAACAACACACCTATGCCGCGCTGGATCTCGGCACCAACAATTGCCGGCTCTTGGTCGCCCGTGCGGCGCCCTCGGGCGGGAGCCAAGATGGCTTTCGCGTCATCGACTCGTTTTCCCGGATTGTCAGGCTGGGCGAAGGTCTGTCGCGAACCAGCGAAATTGGCGCGGCGGCGATCGAACGCACCCTTAGCGCGCTCGAAATATGCCGCGACAAAATGCGGGCGCGCGGCGTAACCCGCAGGCGATTGATTGCGACGGAGGCCTGCCGGTCGGCTAGCAACGGCGCCGAATTCGTGGCCAAAGTGCGCGCGGCGACCGGGCTCGAGCTCGAGATCGTGGATCGTGAAACCGAAGCGCGGCTAGCTGCCGCCGGCTCCGCCTCGCTCGTCGATTCCGCCGCCGAAGGTGTCATTTTGTTCGATATCGGCGGCGGGTCTTCAGAGCTTGTCTGGCTTGCCAGGGCCGCGCCTCCATGCGCGCAACCGATCGATATGGTGCTCGGCGAGCGCATCCGTTTTTGGGTTTCCCTGAAGATCGGCGTCGTCACCTTGGCGGAAGAATTCGGCGGCATCGAGGTTTCCGGCGCGATGTTCGAGGCAATGATCGCTCATGCCGCGCGGGAACTCGAAAGCTTTGTCGCGATGGCGGACGGCGAGCGGCGCGGCCGGCATTTTCATTTGCTTGGCACCTCCGGAACGGTGACAACGATCGCCGGGGTCTTTCTTGGACTGGCCCGGTACGATCGCCGCCGCGTCGACGGTTTGTGGATGTCGAGCCGGCAAGTCGATCATGCGGTGGCGTGCTTGCGCGAGATGACTTACGAAGAGCGCGCCGCCAATGGTTGTATTGGGCATGACCGCGCCGATCTCGTTCTCGCCGGCTGCGCCATTCTCGAGGCGATCCGCCGCGCCTTCCCGGCCGATCGTGTCCGTATCGCCGATCGCGGCTTGCGCGAGGGCATGCTGATCCAACTCATACGCGCGGATCGAATTTGAGTTGTGTGCACTGATCGCAGCACGCTCGCACCAAGAGGCCGAATGCCACGTCAATCCAGGACACCTGCGCCGCCGGCAAAGCGCGTGGCGAATTATCGCCAGAGGATGCGCGCGGCTGGCTTGCGGCCGGTGCAAATCTGGGTGCCGGATACCCGCTCGCCCGACTTTGCCGAAAAGTGCCCGTCAGGCGCGCGCCGTCGCCGTCAGCGATCCGGCGGGCGACGAACTCATGCGCTTCGTCGCCGGCGTCTATGAATGGCCGGAGCCGTAGTGCGGCGCGGACAATTCGTGGTCGTTGCGACGTCGGGAGATTACGGCAAGCCGAGCCCCGCGCTCGTCGTGCAAAGCGATCTTTTCGCCGAGCTGCCGTCCGTGGTGATTTGCCCTTTGACGGCGACGCTTCGCGATGACGCGGATCAGTTCCGGCTCGATGTCGATCCCTCGAAGCGAAACGGACTGCGCGAGGTCTCGCAGATCGCCATCGACAAAATCACGGTCGTTCCTGTCGCCAAAATCGGCGACGTGATCGGGGAAGCCAGCGATGCTTTGCTCGTGCGGGTCAATCGGGCTCTCGCGCTTTTCTTGGGCATTGTGTGACTTGACAACTTTGCTCGAGTCCAGGCCGATGGCCAGGCACGATGATCGCGCACGACCGCTTCATGCTGACCGTCCTAGGCGGACTTGCCGAATTCGAGCGCAGATTGATCCGCTCCCGCACTGGCGAAGGCCGCGAACGCGCCAAGGCGCGCGGCGTTCACATGGGGCGAACGCCGAAGCTCACCCCGCACCAGAAGCGCGAGGCGCTGGCGCGCCGTGAGGAAGGCGAGGAGAAGTTGCGCGAGATCGCCCGCAGCTACAACGTTTCGCACAACACGATTTCGAGGTTAAGCTAATGCCACTCTCAGAGAAACATCCGAATGAATCAACGGAAGCCGATTTGATCGGCCTTATAGGCGCCGAGCCGGAAGGGAAGACTATCGACTATAAGAGTAATTGTGTCGGGCAGAGCGACACCGTCACCGACAGAAAAGAGTTCCTTTATGACGTGTCGTCGTTTGCGAACACACAGGGCGGCTATCTTGTGTTCGGGATGGAGGAAGCCGCAGGACTGCCGACCAACCTTGTCGGCATAGCTGGCATCAACCCCGACAAGGAGAAGCTGCGGCTTGAGGAGATGCTCAGGGACGGAATCAGGCCTACTATCTCAGGCATTGAGATGGCGTTCGTCCAATTTGCGAGTGGCAATGTCGCCCTTGTCATGCACATACCGCGAAGCTGGACGCCTCCGCACCAAGTCACCTATCAAAAAGCATTCCGATTTTATGCACGCCATAGCAGCGGGAGATATCAACTCGACGTCGACGAACTAAGGTCGATATTTCTCTTATCAGCTTCCCCTGCCGAGAATATGAAGCTTTTCAGGATCGACAGAATTGCAAAAATTATTAGTGGGGATACACCTGTTTCATTGGAAGCAGGGAGCAAGATGGTCGTTCATTTGCTACCACTGTCCGCGTTCACTAATCGCCAGCTAATTGATGTAAAACAACTTTGGGGTAATCACTCTAGCCTGGTTGGTGTCTTGCGTGGCGGCGGGACACCGACGCTGAATATTGATGGAGTGCTTCTGGCCGTGCCGAATAGACCCGCGCCACGGTACGCGCAGGTATTCCGGAATGGTTGTGTTGAAGTGGTCGCGGGGTGGTCTGGCGAGGCGAATACCAGGACCAGCTTGCCGTGTCCGGCGTTCGAGACGGCAATAATTGAGCACGTTTACAAAGGCAAACAGCTTTTCGAACATGTCGGTGTGTCACCGCCAATAGTCGTCATGATCACTTTGCTTGGAATGAAAGGGTGGAATATTGCGACCCGATGGTCTGGTTCGCGAACTGTCTTTGATCGCGATCCCTTGGTTATTCCTGAGCTTGTTGTTGAGTCGTTTAGGGGCATTGTTCAGAACGAGGTGCGGCCATTGATTGATACAATCTGGAACGCCGCAGGTTCAGTAGGCTCGCCGAATTACGACAACGATGGACACTATCGGAATGATTCGGCGCCATGAGCCTCTGGCGAAAGCGACAAGTTCCATATGCGAATCTGCGCCCCACAATCCACTGGTGGCTCCGCTTCAAAAAAAGGGGCCGCGCAATACAGGTCCGACTGGAAATTTTAAATTGTCCCTCCACCAAAACTTTGCGGGACTTGCGGCGGGCGGCGCTATAAGGCTGACGTTTCGCGCCTCGGTTTGGGTCTCGGCGTGACGGAAACAAAATCTTCCTCCGGGCGCGAAGGCGGGCGCTCGCTTAAAAACCGCGTCAAAACGGCGCGAAAGCGGTCGCTTTCCTCGACCTTGTGGCTCGAGCGCCAGCTCAACGATCCCTATGTGGCAAGGGCCAAGCGAGAGGGATTTCGTTCCCGCGCGGCCTATAAGCTGCTTGAGATTGACGAGCGCTATCGTTTCCTGAAACCCGGCCAAAGAATCGTCGATCTCGGCGCCGCGCCGGGGGGGTGGTCGCAGGTGGCCGTGCGGAAGGTTGACGCCGAGCAAGGCCGGGGAAGTGTCATCGGCATCGATCTCCTCGCCATCGCGCCGCTGCCCGGCGCCGAATTCAAGGTCCTGGATTTCATGGCCTGCGACGCGCCGCTGCTGCTCAAGAATTGGCTCGGCGGCAGGGCCGATGTGGTCCTCTCCGACATGGCGGCGAATGCGACCGGCCATAGGAAAACCGATCATTTGCGGATCACCGGCCTCGTCGAGCTCGCGGCCGATTTCGCCTGCGAAATTTTGACCGATGGGGGCGCCTTCCTCGCCAAGGTTTATCAAGGCGGAACCGAGCAAGCGCTACTCGCGCGGCTCAAAAGCGAATTCGCGGCCGTGCGCCACGTGAAGCCGCGCGCAAGCCGGGCCGATTCGGCCGAGCTTTACGTGCTTGCGACGGGGTTTAGGGGCGCAAGCAAGCAGTGAGCGAAGGCTCGCTTATTGTCCCGCGGGCGAGATTTCTTCAACGGCTTTCCCCGAGCGGCGCGTGAGTTCGGACCCGGCGTCCGCGGGCAGCCGAAAGAATGCGAAAGCCGCGCTCAACGAGACCGCCGCCATCACGACAAACGCCCATTTGAAATTTTCGAGCGCGAGAACGGCCAACCCGGGGCTGAACAGAGCGAACCCTTGCAGGGCGCCTGCTCCGGCCGCGACGCCAAGGCTCAAGGACAATTGCTGGGCGACCGATGCAAAACTGACGGCCGCGCTCATTTTGGCTGAATCGATTTCGGCATAGGCAATGGCGTTGAGGCTGGTGAATTCGAGCGATCGCACGAAGCCGCCGGCAAGAAGCAAACTCATCATGACCGCAACCGGCGTCGAGGGGGTAAAGAAGCCATAGCAGCCGAGGAAAGCGGCGCTCAGCATGGCATTGAAAACGAGCACTCGGCGAAAGCCGAAAAGGCGTAGAATGCGCGGCGCCGTTGCCTTCATCGCCATCGCCCCCACCGAGGCAATGAAAGTGATCGACCCAGACTGAAAGGCGCTCAAGCCAAAACCGGTTTGCAACATCAGCGGAAGCAGAAAAGGAATCGATCCGATCCCGATCCGGAACAGCGAGCCTCCCACCACGCTTGCACGAAACGTTTTGATGGAAAGAAGCTTGAGGTCGAGCAGCGGAAAAACAGCGCCACGGGCGTGCAGGACATAGGCCGCCAAGGCAAGGATGCCGAAGGCCGCCAGAACAATCGCGGCGTGCCAGGGTATGAGGCCGCGCCCCACGCCGCCAAGCCCGAACAAGAGAAAAGCAAGCCCGAGGCCACAGAGAAGAAAGCCGCTCACATCGAAAGGCAGGGCTTCGCCCTTGATATCATCGAGGAACAAGGTGGCAATGATGATGCCGATGGCGCCGACCGGCACGTTGATCCAGAAAATCCAGCGCCAGTGGAAATAGGTGGTGATGAAGCCGCCGAGCAGTGGTCCAGTCATCGGCCCGAGGAGCGCCGGGACCGTCAGAAAAGAGAGCGCGCTCACGAGTTCCGAGCGTTCGACGGAACGCAACAGCAAAAGCCGCCCGACCGGCACCATCATCGCGCCGCCGAGGCCTTGGATCACCCGAGAGCAGACAAGTCCCAGCAAGGTCCCCGCGATGCCGCATGAGATGGAGCCCAAGGTGAAGACAAGGATGGCGGCCCGGAAAATCGTTCGCGCGCCAAAACGGTCGGCGGCCCAGCCGCTTGCCGGAATAAAGATCGCGAGCGAAACGAGGTAGGAGGTGAGAGCGAGTTTTAGGGAGATCGGGTCTTCGTGCAAATCCTTGGCGATCGCGGGCAATGACGTCGCGATGACCGTCGAGTCGAGATTTTCCATGAACAGGGCGCAAGCGACGGTCAGCGCGGTAATGAGATAGGAAGGCAAAACTCGAGTCCGTCGTCGTCCGCCGCCGGCGTCCGGGCAGCGGCGACAAAATACGTAGGAGGAGATGATGAACAATTCAACTTGAAGCGGCGATGGCTATTCAGAAAAAGCGAGGCCAGTTAAGGTGCAAGCGAATGGTTCCCAAAGTGCTCACCGCGCCCAAATGTCGGAGCTCAGCTCAAAGCACTAAGTTCTCAACTAATCAGGTCAAAAGTTTCGTCGAACGCATAGCCCGCGCCGCGCACCGTGCGGATCGGATCCTTTTCCGCCCCCTTCGACAATGCCTTGCGCAAACGGCCGATATGAACGTCGACTGTGCGCTCGTCGATTTCCGCCGAAATCCCCCAAACACTGTCGAGAAGTTGGGCGCGCGAAAATACGCGGCCTGGTTTTCCCATCAGATGGTCGAGCAGGCGGAACTCGGTCGGCCCCATATGCACCTCGCGGCCGGCGCGGCGGACGCGCCAGTTTTGCCGGTCGAGATCGAGATCGCCCGCCGAAAGCACGCCGCTTGACCGGCCGGGCCGCGCGCGGCGCAAAAGCGCGTGGACGCGCGCCATGAGCTCGGGAACCGAAAACGGTTTGACCACGTAATCGTCGGCCCCGAGGGCAAGCCCGCGCACCCGCTCGCTTTCCTCGCCGCGCGCGGTCAGCATGATCAACGGCAGGTTTCTTGTCGTCTCCCGCGCGCGCATCCGGCGGCAGATTTCAAGTCCGGAGACGCCGGGCAGCATCCAATCGAGGATGACGAGGTCTGGGATCGTTTCACTGAGCCTGATTTCGGCTTCATCGCCGCGCTCGACCCGGTCCACGGTGAAGCCTTCCGCCTCGAGATTATAGGCAAGAAGCATGCTCAGCGCCGCTTCGTCCTCGATAACCAGAATGCGCGCCGCCGCCGCGCGCGTCGGGTTGGCGCGGCTTTCATTCACTTCTTGGATGTCTTTCGCCATGATCAAAACACCGTCGTTGGTGCCTCAGTTAAGGTGGTCCGGCCCTTCGGCCGGTCCATCGGCAGGGTTTCACCGGTAACCACATAAACCACGGTCTCGGCGATATTCGTTGCGTGGTCGCCGATCCTCTCGATGTTTTTCGAAACGAATAGGAGATGCGTGCAAAACGAGATGTTGCGAGGATCTTCCATCATAAAGGTGAGGAGGTCGCGGAAAACCGAGTCTTCGAGCGCGTCGAGATCGGCATCATGGGTCCAGACACCGCGCGCGCGCTCGGCATCGCGCTGGGCATAGGCATCGAGCACGTCCTTTAAAAGAATCGCCGCCGATTCATGCATCGACCTCAAGCCGATGGTGGCGCGCGGTATGTTCATCTCCGAGTGGATCTTGATCGCGCGCTTGGCGATGTTCTTGGCGAGGTCCCCAACCCGTTCGAGATCGCCGGAAATGCGGATCGTGGCGATGATCTCGCGGAGATCCACCGCCATCGGCTGGCGGCGCGCGATGGTCAGTACCGCCTGTTCCTCGATGTCGCGCTGCAACAGGTCGAGGCGCGGGTCGCTCTCAACGGTCATCTGGGCGAGCCTGGTGTCGAAACCGACCAGCGCATCCATGGCATCGGACAGCATTTTTTCGGCTATGCCGCCCATTTCCGCGATTTTCCGGCCGAGGATTTCGAGTTCCTGGTCGTATGCCTTGACGATGTGATCGGACATTAACCTGTTCCTCGTTGTCGCTACGATCAGCCGAAACGGCCGGTAATATAATTTTGTGTTTGCTTCTTCTCCGGCGAAGTGAAGATTTGCGCGGTGACGCCAAACTCGATGAGTTCGCCAAGATACATAAACACGGCATATTCCGAGACGCGCGCCGCCTGCTGCATATTGTGAGTTACAATCGCAATGGTGTAATTTTCCTTCAGTTCGTCAATCGTTTCCTCGATCTTCGCGGTCGAAATAGGGTCGAGCGCAGAGCAAGGTTCGTCCAAAAGAATAACCTCCGGCTGGAGGGCAACGGTGCGGGCAATGCAAAGGCGCTGCTGCTGGCCGCCCGAAAGCGACAGGCCCGAAGCATTCAATTTGTCCTTCACCTCGCCCCAAAGAGCGGCTTGAATCAACGCGGCCTCGACGCGATCGCGAAGCTCGGCCTTGGGGAGCTTTTGGTAGAGTTTGATGCCAAACGCGACATTGTCGTGGATCGACATCGGAAAAGGAGTCGGTTTTTGAAACACCATGCCGACCCGGGCGCGCAAAAGATTGAGGTCCTGCTCTGGCCGCAGGATATTCACGCCGTCGAGAATCACTTCTCCTTCGGCCCTCTGATTGGGATAGAGATCGTACATCCGGTTCAACACCCGCAGAAGCGTCGATTTTCCGCAGCCGGACGGCCCAATAAAGGCCGTCGCCTTATGCGCGTAAAGGGAAAGGCTGATGCTCTTCAAAGCGAGCGAATCGCCATAGTAAAAATTGAGGTCTCGAACGGCGACTTTCTGCTTGAGAGGCGCAGGCTGGATCACGGCCTGCAGTATAGGTTTCTCCGCGGATTGGCTTTGCACATGATCCGTGGCCTGCACTGCTGTTGCGGGATTCTCCGCAGCGTGCCCATTTGCATCGTCCTGCTGGTTGCTCGTTGTGGTCATTTCCCGGGCCTCCCCACTTGGAGCATGCGCGCGGCAACGGAAAGCACAAGAACGGCCAAGGTTATAAGGAGGGCTCCAGTCCAAGCAAGCTGCTGCCATTCCTTGTAGGGACTAAGCGCGAACTGGAAAATGACGGCGGGCAGGCTCGCCATGGGCGCGTTCAAATTCGTGCTGAAGAACTGATTGTTGAGCGAGGTAAAGAGCAGGGGCGCGGTTTCGCCGCTGATGCGGGCGATGGCGAGAAGGACTCCTGTGATAAGCCCGGCACGAGCGGCGCGATAGGCGACCTTGCCGATGACAATCGAACGGGGCAGGCCGAGCGCCCTCGCCGCTTCACGCAAGGTATCGGGCACCAGAAGCAGCATGTCCTCGGTCGTGCGCACGACAACCGGGACGACGATGACGGCAAGCGCCACGGACCCGGCGAGGGCGGAGAAATGGCCCATTTTCACGACCATGACCTCGTAGATAAACAGACCGATCACGATCGAAGGCGCGCTGAGCAAAATATCGTTGATGAACCGCACGACTAACGTGAGCTTGGAATGGCGGCCGTATTCGGCCATGTAAGTGCCAGCCAGCATTCCTAGCGGGGTGCCGATGGCCACGCCGAGAAAAGTCATGATCAGGCTGCCGACGATGGCGTTCTTCAATCCGCCCTCGGAGCCCGGCGGCGGCGTCATTTGGGTGAAGACAGCGGGTGAAAGACCGCGAAAACCTTCGAACAAGAGCGTGCCGAGGATGAGCGCCAGCCAGCCGAGGCCAGTGGCCACGCAGGCGTAACAAAGACCGATATAGAACTTGCTTCGGCGGCGGCGTGTGTCATAGATGGCCATGGCCTATAATCCCTCCCGCTGGTGCAGCCGCATCAGCAAATATCGCGAGATCGCGAGAATAAAAAAGGTGATGACGAAAAGGATCAGGCCGAGTGCGATCAGCGCGGAGGTGTAAAGATCGCCGACCGCTTCGGTGAATTCATTGGCGATCGTTGCTGAGATGGTCGTGCCCGGTGCCAGCAGCGAAGGCGCAATTCTGTGCGCGTTGCCAATAACAAAAGTCACCGCCATGGTCTCGCCGAGCGCCCGGCCGAGGCCCAGCATGACGCCGCCGATAATGCCCACGCTCGTGTAGGGGATCACGACCGACCGAACCACTTCCCAGGTCGTGCAGCCGACGGCATAGGCAGATTCCTTCAGGACGGCGGGAACGGTTTCGAAGACATCGCGGGAGATCGCGCTGACGATAGGAAGCACCATGATCGCGAGGATGACCCCAGCGGTCAGCACTCCAATGCCATAGGGCGGCCCCGCGAAAAGCCCCGAGAGAACCGGCACATTGGCGAAAGCGGAGATGAGGCCCGGCTGGACATGCTCCTGCAGGAAGGGCGCGAGCACGAAAAGGCCCCAGATTCCGTAAATGATCGAGGGAATCCCGGCCAGAAGCTCGATCGCGATTCCGATCGGCCGGCGCAGCGCATAGGGGCAAAGTTCGGTCAGGAAAATCGCGATGCCGAGCCCGACCGGCACCGCGATCGCCATGGCGATGAGCGAGGTAACGATCGTGCCATAGACCGGCGCCATCGCGCCGAACTTCTCGGTGACGGGATTCCACGCCTCAGTCGAAAGAAAGTTTAGGCCGAACGCCCTGATGGCCGGCATGGAGCCGACGATCAGCGAGGCGATGACCCCCCCAAGGAGGATCAGAACCGTCCAAGCCGCGGTCTGGGTCAGAAGGCGAAACGCATTGTCGCGAAGCTTGAAACCAACGAGAGCGTTGGCCAGCCGGGCCTCGGCCGATTCCCGTCCGGCGTTATCAATCGCCAAATTGTTGGCCACGGCGTTTTTCTCTGTCGTTTTGCATGGTGCATCAGCCAGACCCGCCAGCTGGGCCCCGCGCAGCCAGTGGTCCGGCCATTCGCAGATACGAACGGCCGGGAGTGGAAAGAAGGACGGCAGCCCCTCCCTTATCCAAGATTCAGTGCAAAAGCGGCTTGCCATCCGCGCCCTTCATTTGGGCGGCCCAGGTCTTCTTGATCAAAGCCACGACCGCGCCCGGCAGCGGCACATAATCGAGTTCCTCGGCCTGCTTACCGCCCTTTTCATAGGCCCAGCTGAAAAATTTCAAGGCTTCGGACGCGGCGGCGGGGTCCTCCGGCGTTGCGTGCATCAGGATGAAAGTGGCGCCCGCGATCGGCCACGACTTAGCGCCGGGCTGGTCGGTGAGGATTTGATAAAAGCCTGGCGCATTTGCCCAATCGGCATTGGCCGCCGCCGCTTGGAAGCTTGCCGCGTCGGGGGCCACGCGTTTGCCGTCCTTGTTGATCACATCGGCAAATGTCATCTTGTTCTGCTTGGCATAGGCATATTCGACGTAACCGATCGCGCCTTTCGTCTGAAGGACGTTATTGGCGACGCCTTCGTTGCCCTTGGCGCCGATGCCAGCCGGCCATTCAACGGCGGTATTGGCGCCGACCTTGGACTTCCAATCGGGGCTCACCTTGGAAAGGTAATCGGTCCAGATAAACGTCGTCCCGGAGCCATCGGAACGGTGAACAACCACGATCGCCTGCGACGGCAATTTGGCTTTCGGGTTCAATTTCTTGATGGCGGGATCGTCCCACGTTTTAATTTCGCCGAGAAAAATCTTGGCGAGCGCCGGGCCGTCGAGCACCAATTCGCCGGGCGCAATTCCTTCGAGATTGACGACCGGCACGTCGCCGCCGGTCACCGTCGGAAACTGAATCAGACCCGCCTCCTTAAGGTCTTCGGGCTTGAGCGGCATGTCGGAGGCGCCGAAGGTCACGGTTTTGGCCTTGATCTGTTTGATGCCGCCGCCGGAGCCGATCGATTGGTAATTGAGGCCGTTGCCGGTTTCCTTTTTGTACGTATCCGCCCATTTCGCATAGATCGGATAGGGAAAGGTGGCCCCGGCGCCCGAAATATCGACGGCGTCGGCCGGAACAAAAGCCGCCAAGCTTATGGCGGCGGCAAGGGACGTTCGCAGGAAGGTAACGATCATTTTGTTGCCTCTCATTGCCTGGCGTTTGTATCGGCAGCCAATTATTGGATGGCGGCGGCCGAACGACGGTTCGAAAGCGCATCGGTCCGATGCGGCGTCAGAAGGAAGGGGCCGGTTTGCCCCCTGCCTCCGCGCGCAAACTAAAGGGCGCCCGTGAGGCCAATATGAAACCTGTTTGACATCTTGATGACAGGGCGGGATTCCGGTTCAGCTTCCGTGCAAGGGAAGAACCACGCGGAACGTCGCCCCCTCACCTAGCTTCGATTCGATACCGAGCCGGCCGCAATGGCGCGCGACGATATGTTTCACGATGGCAAGACCAAGCCCCGTGCCGCCCTTGGCCCGGCTCTCGCCGGCATCGACCCGGTAAAACCGTTCGGTCAACCGCGGCAAATGTTCCGCCGCGATCCCAGGGCCATGGTCGCGGACGATCAAAACACATTGGTGCGTCTCGGCCGCAAGGGTAATCTCGACCTGCCGGTTGACGCTTCGCGAGTCCGAGGCACCATATTTAATGGCGTTTTCGACGAGGTTTTCGGCCAACCGCAAGAGTTCGTCGCGGTCACCCGTGACGAGCGTCGTTGCCGGAACGTCGAGCTTCAGGACGACACCGTTATCGTCGGCCATGGGCGCCAGCGTATCGGCGATATGGCGGACGATCGCCACAATATCCACCGGCGCCCGCGGCCGCAGATGCAAATTCTGTTCGATCCGCGACAACGATAAAAGATCGTCGACGAGCCGCGCCATCCTTCGCGCCTGTTCGCGCATGATCGAAAGAAACCGTATCCTCGCTTCCTTGTCCTCGCGCGCGGGCCCCTGGAGCGTCTCCACAAATCCGAGCAGGGAGGCGAGTGGCGTCCGCAATTCGTGGCTGGCGTTGGCGACAAAGTCGACACGCATGCGTTCGACGCGGCGCGCCTCGCTCAAATCGCGCAATGTCAAGATCATCGCAGGCTCGAATTCCGGCCCCTCCATCGGAGCGGCATTCAGTTCGAAAAATCTTTCGACCGGCACCCGTTCGAGCCACGTCACCCTTTCCGGAGCGCCAGAGGCGCGGACCCTTTTCACCGCGTCAAGGACATCCGGCGCCCGCAGACCGCGCGCCAGCAGATCGTCCGGCCGCAACGCCGGAAACAAGATCCGTGCCGGCGCGTTGACCGCGACCACGCGCTCCGCCGCGCCAATGACGATCACCGCCTCGGGCAACGCGTCGATGAGACGGCCCATGATCAGGCGGTCTCGCGCCTTCCGGTCCTTTTCCATGAAGCCCCCGTAAAATAGGGCGCCGCGGGGACGCCTTACACGAGTACGCGCTGATATCAAGTTTCAAATCGATTCCGCGCCGCCGGGCGGGCAAGCGCCAAGCGACGCTCTTCCATTGCCGTATTGTCCGGCTTGCTTGTCGCGCTTCGGGCCGCTTCGGTAAATCAAATGGAGTCCGTTCGGATCGCACCGTGCTCCATTTAGCGAACGGCCGCGAGAATATTTCCTCGTCTTGTTGGCTTCGGCGTCACCGTCTACGCCGGAGGGACCGGGAGGCCATCGGAAAGCCTAAAGCCAGACTCATCGTCGCAACCGCCAGGTGTCCCGGTACCAACGGCGAAGAGGGTTGATCTCATCCTCCAAGACCATTTCTTCCTCGCTGCCGCGCATGGCCTCGCGCAACCCGTTCCAGCGGTGAAAACCCTCGTGGGCGCCGAGGAAAGCGAGCGCGAACAGGAAAGGCACGAGGTAATAGATGACCCGGAACAGCACCAGCGAAGCGAGCAGCGCTTCTTCCGAGGCTACCGGAACCGCTTTCAGCATCGTCGCCTCGAAAACACCAATCCCGCCCGGCGCATTGCTCAAAACCCCGAGAATGCAGGCGAAGACGTAGGTCGCGGCGAAGGTGAAAAAATCCATTTCAGCGTGGCTCGGAAGCAAAACATATAGAGCACCTGCTGCCGCGCATTGATCGATGACGCCGAGGGCGATTTGGCCGAGCGACAAGCCAAGTCCCGGCAATTCCAGCTGGAAACCTTTGATGGTGACAATCCGGTGGCGAATCGTCACCCAGACCAGATAGGCGAGGACCGCGCCCAGCACGGAAACCCCGATCAGCGCGTTGATCAAAGGATAGAGATGATTGATCGCGCTGATCGCGCTGGCGTGAAACGCAAGCCCCGCGCCAATCACAATAACCATGCCGAACCAGAACGTCACGCCAGCGATCGCGGTGAGGCTCGCGACTTTACTCGCCGTCAAGCCCGCTTGCGAATAGATCCAATAGCGAACCGTGCCCGCGGTAATCAAAGGGAACCCCAGCGTGAAGGAAATCGCATAGCTCGTGAACGAGGCCAGCGCCGTCGTCTTATAGCGAACGTGGGCGTTGAGCTGGCGCAGCGCGAGCCCGTCATAGCCAGTCAGGGCAAGGAAGGACACGACGGTCAAAAGCGCCGCCGTCGCAATCTGCTCGGCGCTGGTCGCCGCGATTGCCTGGCGCAAAGCACTCAGACTAATCGCCGAAACCACGCGGCCAAGAACGTAGATCGAAAAAGCCGCGATCGCGAGGCTCAAAGCTATAGCGAGCAATTGCCAGATCGAGCCGCGGCGCACTCGCGCTGCATGGCTTTCGTGGATTTGCGCGCCATCCTGCGTGGGGGTCTGCGCGGCCGGCTTGGCCTCGTGCGCAAGTCCACTCAAGCCGCTCGCGGACTCTTGCTCCATATCATGACGCACATATCGTTGATCCAAAGCTCGGTCCCTGTGTTTTTCGGCGGGCGGAGGCCGTATTCTGCATGGCCCCGGGCGGCTCGTTAAAATCCGCGAAAGGTTATGCGGTGAGATCGCGACGGGAGCAAGACCGCACGCGAAAACCTCGCCTCTATTATTCGCACCGGGTTGGCAGGTCCAGTGTAAGCTTTTGATATAATGTGGGTTTTCTTGCGGCTCAAGTCCTCGTCATATTGGCGGGAGCCGGGCGCGTGGAATGACCCTGCGCTGCCCTTGCTGGCTCCTCGCTGCTCCTCGGCAAATCCTTGACTACATTTGGCGTTGTTCCATTGGCGCCGGACGGCTCCCTCCAACAAGGCAGGCAATCCGGCAGGCCTTGCCTTGGCCGCCGTGGCGCTCTACAAGTCTCCTTGCGCGCCATCACGCTGCTTTGGACACCATATTTTCGCCGGCGGCGCGTCCTGTCTGGCGAAGCTCTTTGAAAGACTCTGAAAGTCATGCGCTTGTCCGGCTCCATTGACCGGCCGCCGGATGGCAGGAAGCCGGTTGTGTCCGACGCCGCCTGTTCGCGCAAGGCCGCCGAGCGTCTTCGCCTCGCCCAAGCATTGCGGGCGAACCTTGGCCGCCGCAAGGCGCAAAAGATCGACCGGAGGAAGCAGACGGGGAACGCGGCCGAGATTGAAACGGCTCAAGGCGAAGGCGTTCAAAACGGGGCCAGCGCAGAACAAGACTAATTCGGACTTTTTTGAAAACGGGGTGTTCCTTGGATCGTATCCGGATCGTCGGCGGCCAGACGTTGAACGGCGTCATCAGGATTTCCGGCGCCAAGAACGCGGCGCTTCCATTGATGATCGCCTCGCTGCTCACGAGCGAAACCCTGACCCTTGAAAACGTCCCGAATCTCGCCGACGTTGGCATGCTCTTGCGCATTCTCGGTCATCATGGCGTCGATCATTCGGTCGACGGAAGGCGGCCGGGCACGCCCGCGCACGCGAGCCGGGCGATCCACCTTAGCGCGCGCCAGATCGTCGATACGATGGCGCCCTACGAGTTCGTCTCCAAAATGCGGGCGAGTTTCTGGGTCATCGCGCCGCTTCTCGCACGGATGGGCGAGGCCAAGGTCTCCCTGCCTGGCGGCTGCGCAATTGGCACTCGGCCGGTCGATCTTCTCATCATGGTTCTCGAAAAGCTCGGCGCGCATGTGGAGATCGAAGCGGGCTATGTCCATGCCAAGACGCGCAAGGGACTAACCGGCGCCGAGATCCATTTTCCCAAGGCGACCGTCGGCGGCACCCATACCGCGCTGATGGCCGCCTCGCTCGCCAACGGCCATACGCTTCTGGTCAATGCGGCGCGCGAGCCAGAGATTGTCGATGTTGCCGATTGCCTCAACAAAATGGGCGCGAGGATCAAGGGAGCCGGGCAATCCGTGGTCGAGATCGAGGGCGCCGGCAGCCTCTCGGGGGCACGCCACATCGTGTTGCCCGACCGCATCGAAGCAGGCACCTATGCAATGGCCGTCGCCATGGCCGGCGGCGATGTGATGCTGGAAGGCGCGAGCCCAAACCTTTTGGAGAGCGCGATCGAAGCAATCGAACGCACCGGCGTGGAAATTTCGGCGACCAACGAAGGGCTCCGTGTGCGGCGCAACGGGGCGGGCCTCGCGCCGGTCGACATCTCCACCGCTCCGTTCCCCGGCTTTCCAACCGATTTGCAGGCCCAATTCATGGCCTTGATGACCAAGGCCAAGGGCTCGTCGAGGATCACAGAGACAATTTTTGAAAACCGGTTCATGCATGTTCAGGAATTGGTCCGGCTCGGCGCCCACATAAGGCTCGACGGCGATGCCGCCGTGATCGAAGGGGTAGAGGAACTCCAAGGCGCGCCGGTGATGGCGACGGATCTTCGCGCGTCCATGTCGCTCGTCATCGCGGCGCTCGCCGCCGAAGGCGAAACAATGGTCAATCGCGTTTATCATCTCGACCGCGGCTTCGAACATATCGAGGAAAAGCTCGGCGCCTGCGGCGCGATGATCGAGCGGCTTGCCGGCCACGGCTAAAGTATTTTCGAGACGACCGCATAAGCTGATCCCAGAGGAGGACGGCATATGCACGCACCGGCGATCCGCGGCCCATCGCTAGTAGATTCGGCGGCCGCGAACGCCCGGAAAAGAGCACGGCCTGTTCTCACTTTCTTCACGATATCACGGCAAGGAGTTTTCCGGACGCGACGGTAAGCCATGGGGATCGCGGTAGCGTGCGCTGGAGCATTGGCATGACGAAAAGGCTTTTGATTTTGACCGCGATCGCGGGACTAACTTTCCTGCCTTCCGTCGTAAATGCGCAGGAGCGGCTCGGTGACGGCGCGATGGGCGCGCTGGCGGGGGCCTTGGTCGGCGGTCCGGTTGGTTTGGTCGCGGGCGGGGTCGTCGGCTACACGACCGGGCCGGCAATTGCGTCGAGCTGGGGCCTTAGCATTATCGCCATGTCCATTATCGCCGATATCCGGCGCGATAATCCGCCTTTACGAGGCTTCGTGCTCGACGTGAATTTCCGGCTTAATCAGATCGTCCAATCACGTGGCGTTACCCATGCGGACCGCGAGATTTAGGGACCCGCCTTAGCCCGGGGATTCCTTCGGCGAATCCGGCGGCTTTGACTCTGACGGCGGCACCTTCTCGAACACGGTCGGTACTAGAGTATCGAATTCAATGAGGTCGAACCGGTTGGGATTCTCCTCTGTCAAGGCCGCCGAGTAGATCTTGCCATTGTTCAGCTTTACCCACAACGTGCCGAAATAATCCACCGAGTACGTGCCCGCTCCCGAAGTCCATGCTTGCGAAGCACTCGGTTGCGAAGGACTCGTGGAGCTCACAAGTGTCTTGTCCGGACGAAACACAATGCGCCAGGTCTTGTCGGGGGCTTGCCACTCCCCGACGATCGGGATGTCGACTATTTTGACCCTACCGGCGATACGAAAGACCCCTAGGTAGATGAGGCCAGGGATGGCGAAGACACTGAGGATGATGAGTAGCCGGCCGACGGGTATCCCACTGTCTGACCGTTTCGTTGGTGAACTCATCGCAACCTCTCAACAAGCTGGGCAGAAGAGCCGCAGGATAAATATATATAACCGGGAAGGAAGGCTCAAGGGGGCAAATTGGCGCCGGGGGGACGGTATTGCCGGTGTTATGAGCCCTTGATTGCCCAAGCGATAGGAAATATTTCGGCTCTTCGCCGGATTTCGGGCGTTCAAGGCCGTAGGGCCTTGCACGCCTTGTCTTCGCCGACGCATTCGACCTCCGCCGCGCGGAGATGTTGGCCCGCCCGGGCGGCGCTCCCGATCGCGCATGCGGCGAGAAGAACTCTATCCCGCCCCGTATACTGGCGGGGATTTGCTCGCCCCTTGACTTGAGCGAATATCCCCTAACGCCGCTGGCATTATATGTTATAGTTAAAGCACGGCCCAAGGATGGAATCTTCGCCAAGACGAAGTTTCCAGTCCGGGAACTTGCGTGCTCGTCCGTGGTTTCGGGCGTAACCCCTCGCGCCGGAAACCGGCCCATGTTCCCTGACGTATTCTTGAGCCGCGCGGCGGACCTCATTGCATCCTGCCGCACCAGGGGCCTTACCGTGGCAACCGCCGAGTCATGTACGGGGGGCCTCGTGGCGGCCTTGATTACCGCCATACCTGGGTCATCCGACGTTTTCGAGCGCGGCTTCGTCACCTATTCCAATGCGGCGAAAATCGAATGTCTCGGGGTTTCGCCGCGGATTTTGGAAGACTTCGGCGCGGTCAGCGAGGAGGCCGCGCGGGCCATGGCGGCAGGTGCCCTCGCGCATTCCGTGGCCGACATGACGCTTTCGATCACCGGAATCGCGGGGCCCGGCGGAGAGTCGCCTGGAAAACCCGTCGGCCTCGTGCATTTTGGCCTCGCACGGAGAGGCGGCGCCATCGTCGCCGTCGAAAAACGTTTCGGAGACCTTGGCCGCCACGGCGTGCGTTTCGCCGCGATCGCCATGGCGATCGAGCTGCTCCTCGAAGCGGCCGGTTGAGGCGCGCGCAGGAGGAGAATTTTCGATCGCTCGGGCTCGCGTCATGATGCCCCCTTGCCATAGACAATATCGGCGCGATCTTCGAAAGCTGCGGCGAATTTTCGAAAAGCCGCGTCGAACATTCCGCCCATGATGAGACCCAGTGCACGGCTCTTGAATTCATAGGCGATGCGGAAATCGACGAGGCAGGCTCTGCCTTCGTCGCGATCGTGAAAGATCCAGTGGTTTTCGAGATACTTGAACGGTCCGTCGATATATTCGACGAGAATTTTGGACGCTGAGCGCTCGCAGGTCACGCGGCTCGTGAAGGTCTCGCGGATTGCCTTGTAGCCGACCTCCATATCTGCAATGAGCATTAGTCTCCCATCGTTTTCGTCACGCCGGCGGACCCGCAAAGCGCGGCAAAGCGGCACGAATCGCGGATAGGATTCGATGTCGGCGACCAGCTCGAACATTTCGGAGGCGCTATGACGAACGTGGTGGGTAGTATGGAACGAAGGCATGCGCGCTCACAGGATGGGATTTGGAAAAAAGTGGCGTCGCGTGGTTGAAAGCTGCTTCCGATCTAACCGCTCAAAGCCGCTCCCGCAAGGCCAGCCGCCGCGCTTTCAGCCTGGCGAAATCGTCGCCGGCGTGATGCGATGATCGGGTCAAGGGCGATGCGGAGACCAAGAGAAAACCCTTGGCGAGCGCGACTTCGGCGTAAGAGGCAAATTCGTCCGGGGGCACAAAGCGCACGACCTCATGATGCTTTCTTGTCGGCTGCAGATACTGGCCAATCGTCAGGAAATCGACGTCCGCGGTGCGCAGATCGTCCATCAGCTGCAGCACTTCATGCCGCTTCTCGCCGAGCCCCAGCATCATGCCGGATTTGGTGAAGATTCCGGGATCGATTTCCTTGACGCGCTGGAGAAGCCTGATCGAGTGGAAATAACGCGCGCCAGGCCGAACCTCGAGATATTTGGACGCGACCGTCTCGAGATTATGATTGAACACATCGGGCTTGGCCGCAACGACCCTCTCGAGCGCCCCTTGTTTACGCAGAAAATCCGGGGTCAAGACCTCGACCGAGGTGGTTGGGCTCACTGCTTGGATCGCCGCGACCACTTTCGCGAAATGCTCTGCTCCGCCGTCGTTAAGATCGTCGCGATCGACGGACGTTATGACGGCATGGGCAAGCCCCAGCTTTTTGATCGCCTCGGCGACGCGGGTGGGCTCGGCGGGATCGAGTGCGCGGGGGAGCCCGGTCCTGACATTGCAGAAGGCGCAGGCGCGCGTGCAAGTGTCGCCCATGATCATGAAGGTCGCGTGTTTTTTCTCCCAGCATTCGCCGATATTGGGGCAGCCCGCCTCCTCGCAGACGGTCACGAGTCGATGTTCCTTGACAATTTTGTGTGTCGCTTCCCATTGCGGCGAGCCCGGCGCCTTGACCCTGATCCAGGCGGGCTTGCGCGCCACCGGCTGATCGGGCCGCTGCGCCTTTTCCGGGTGGCGTGGCGCGGGGTTGGGCTCGCGGTAGTTGTCAAGCAGGCTGGTGGCGTTTGACATGCAGATATTTCTCACCCTTCACGAGCGCGGATCGGCGAGCAGCGTCGCGGTCTCGTCAATAATTGCCTTGTGGAGCTTGCGCGGGATCACGTCCGGCTTGTGGTATTCGAGACCCAGACGATGCGAGAGCGCGATCAGCCCCGAACGGCTTTCATAGACGTGGCTGAATTCCTTCTTGATAATGGCGCAAATCTGACGCGTCGAGCTTGGCAGCGTCGCGCCAACCCACGCCGTCAAATTGTCTTCTTGCTTGGCGGTCAGATAGCTGGCGCTCCCGCCCTCATCGAAGCTTGTCAGGCCTGCGATCCCGCGTTGTTCGAAAAGCCTTCGCCCGCCGCGGATCGTGTCGCCGTCTAGAAGCAGCGCATGGGCGGCTTGTTCACAGCTCCCCCCTTCGTTCAAAAGAACGAGCGCAGCCGCCCGTCGCGCCAGCCGATGCGCCGCCGAGCCGTCCCACGCCACGGCGATCAGCTTGTCGCGACCTTCTTTGGTGAGGAAGCCTAACTGGATCATGCGCGCAACAGAATCCGTCCAACCGGAAAAGGCAAGAAATTTCTCCCGGATATTCAATGAGCCGGGGCATATATAATCATCCGGGCGGGACTTGGTTATGCTAAATGATGCCCGAGCGCGCAATCGAAGTCATTCCTGTAATCGACTTGAAGGGTGGCGTGGTCGTCCACGCCCGTCATGGTTCGCGCCATTCCTATGCGCCGATCGTAACTCCGCTCGCGCGAACGAGCGCGCCGCTTGACGTTGTCGCCGGGTTTTTGGCGGTTCACCCTTTTCGCACAATCTATGTGGCCGATCTCGATCGAATCGAAATGCGCGGCAGCCATGACCAAAGTCTCGACACGCTAAGCACGGCTTTTCCGGACGTCGCCTTTTGGGTCGATGCCGGCGTGAGCGACGGCGGGGCGGCACGTTCGTGGCTCGCTCGCCACAAGCGCGCGCATCTCGTTCTTGGAAGCGAATCCCTTGATGGCCACATGGTGCTCGAAGAACTCGCCACGGTCGGCCGTATCGTTTTATCGCTCGACTATCGCGGCGACAGTTTTCTCGGTCCAAAAGGGCTTTGCGATGCGCCGCATCTGTGGCCCGCGCGGGTGATTGTCATGACGCTGGCGCGCGTCGGCGGCGACGCGGGACCAGACATGGATCGTCTCGCGGAGATTAAAGGCCGCGCGCCGGATGTCTTGCTTTATGCCGCGGGTGGCCTTCGCGGCGCCTCCGATCTCATGCGGCTGCAACAAGCGGGCATAAGGGGAGTCCTCGTTGCTTCCGCGCTGCACGATGGCCGTTTGGCCGGCGCCGATATAGCCGCGGCCGCATCGAAGGGCGCCGGAGACGCAAAATAAAAAGGGGCCAAGGCCCCTTTATGTAGTTGGTTCTCGCGGCTGCTCAGTTTGGCGCGAAAGGATGCTTCGCGACATTGCGCTGAGCGACGACATGGGCAGGTGTTGGTTCGCCAGCAACGGCACGCGCGATTGCCTCTTTCGTGGCCTGATAGTTGAAGTCCTGAATTTTCTGGTCATCCTTGGCGTCCCAATGGATGAACACGCCGACGCAAATGAACAGATTGTCCGCTTCGGCCACGGGGATAACGCCCGCCGCGACACTGTCGGCGACAGCCTTGCCGACGGCACGCTGGGCCGGGCCGAACATTTGCACGGCCTGCGTCGCATTCTTGATCGTCACTTTATTATAGAGGATGGTCGCGGGCTTGCACATCAGGTTCGGCGCCACAAGAGCGAGCAGTGCGGTGAAACCATCCTTGTTGTTGGTAAGCGCATTGGCAAACGCCGTTTCGGCGGCGCTGCCGCGCGGTCCCATGATGAGGTCGATGTGAGCGATTTCGTTGCCGTCACCGACGAGCGATTCGCCGACGCAGAGCTTGTTTATCTTTGCCATGCTTAAGAGCCCCATAGTTGAATCCTCCCTGGAGGTACCTGCTCCGAATTGCCGTCGAAAGAGTTCGACACATGCCGGCGAATAACGTTGCTGTCAGCGCCGGACATTTGGTCGGGCGGGATGGCGGTGGAGATTTCCACCGCCGAGCACTCAACCATTATTGCGCCGGTTGATCAAGGTGCGAGTTAGCCTGTCCGCGAAAACACTCGCGACGGTGAGATCCGCGCTTGTTCCTGGATTTATCCCGCCGGCCTTAAGACGCCGGTCGAAACTCAGGAGATCTTGAAGCGTTTCCGCCGGATTTGCGGCGTTCATGAATTGTTTTCGCGCTTCCAGTGCGTCAGTTTGAACGCGTGCCGCCGCGTCCGGACCTTTTTTGCGCGCGATGTGGCTGTCGGGAAAGCCCGCGAGAAACGCCAGATAGACGGCGGCCACCGGCCAGGGCGCCGGCCAGCCGCTGACCCGCGCCCTCGCGAGCGTGCCCATCCCGGTTTCGAATATGTCCGTGAAATCAGAGGCATATTGGAAAGCGACCCGGTCTCTTCCGGCGGCTTCGCGCATGGCCTCCAAAAGCGTGCCATCGGCCGGGCCACGGACATCATGGCGGAACGCCGTGCCGAGCCCCGCGGGCGCGGCGCGAAGAATGGCTTTGAACACGGCTTCGGCGTCCAGGCGGGTCAATCCGGCAACCGTCTGTTTCACTCCTTTGCGAAGGTCCCCGCCCCTCTGCGCGGCGGCGGCGAGTGGCGCGCAGAGGAGAACGATGCCGAGATTAGTGTTCATCCCCACCGCCGCGAAGGTGGCCTCCACGGCTGCCAGAACGCGTGCGCCAACCGCCAACGCGGAATTGCTCAAGGCGGGCGCGGCCGCTTCGGCGCTGCGCAAGAAATCATCAGCCGTCATGCCGTGGCCATCGGCGAAAACATGGACATTGCCGGGCTTCGGGGCCTCGATCTCGTCGCGGCACGCGGCGATGAAAGCCCCGGCGATTTCGTTCACAAGGCGGCCTCCGCCCTGGGCGATCCAATTCGCGTCAAGAGGCCGCCAGCCAGGCGGTCGGCGATGGAAAATGGCGCGACTTTCTGCAAGCCGCGCCAGCCTGGCATGCTGTTGACTTCGAGAACCTGAAGAGTATCCGCCGCATCGCGAATCATGTCCACTCCGGCAAAATCGGCGCCAACCGCCGCCGCCGCGCGCAACGCAAGAGCAACCGTTGCGGCATCCGGCTCGAACCATTCCGGCCGCGCTCCGAGTTTGACATTGGTAATCCACTGGGCCGCATGGCGCGTCATCGCGGCGACGACCTTGCCCTCCGACACGAACAGCCGGAGGTCGCGAAAGCCGTCTCCTACGACCGCGACGAATCGTTGCAGATAGTAGACGCCATCCGCGGCCTCGACCGGCGGCAGTTCGTCTTCGCGTCGGATCAGTTTCAAGCCGTATCCTTGCGCGCCAAACAGGGGCTTTAAAACAAGCGGGCCGCGCCCCGCCTCGCGCCGCACGATCTGGCGCGCGGCCAGCTCGGATTGGACCGTCCAGGTCGTCGGCGTCGGAATCGAATTGCGGGCGAGTGCGATACTCGTCGCCCCCTTGTCGACGCATATTTCCACGGTTCGCGCCGAATTTAAAACCGGCACGCCGAGGTCGCCAAGGACATGCAACACGTCAAGGCGCAGGGTCACGCTTTCGAACGTGCCCGATCCGATCGCGCGCACAAACATCGCGTCCGGCAAATCCGCGCCAAAGCCCGGAATGATGAGGCCACTAGGCCGCCTTGTGTCGAACCCGCATTGCGACAGCCGGACCGGAACGGCGACCACGCCGGCGCGCGCGAAAGCCGCCGTCAAATCCCGCGCATGCCAATCGTATATATCGATAGCCAGGGCGATTTTGGCTCCGCCGGTGGCTTTGCGCGCAGCGAGCAGACTATCCAAAGGAGACATCGAGCAATGCTTGATTGATCTCGCCCGCGTGAAAAGTTTCGCCGGTTTCAACGGCGGTCACGATAGCGCGCGCGGGACTGAACAGCATCGGGTCGATCGAATAAAAATCGCCTTTGTAGACCTTGAACACCTCGGCGAAGGGGCGGCCATGATCGCGCGACGTCGTGCTTGGGAGCTTCTCGGCAAGCGCCATTGCCTCCGCGGCGGGTCCGGTCACGAAAAGATGCGCCTTTCCACCATAGATGATTGCGTCGTTGGTGCGTCCCATGGCTTGAACGAAGTCGGGATGCGGCGGGCAAAGCGGCGCCGAAGCCAAGCCGTCGATGATGCGCGACAGCGGAAATTTGAGTTCATGCGCCTTATGCAGCGCGACTTCGAGCACGCGCGCGACGACCTGAACGGCGCCCGCGAGACTTTGCGTGGGCGCAAAAATGAAGGTGATATTTTCGCGTGGGACGCCGCAATCATGCGCGACTTTTTCGGCGATTTCGCGGGGCGGCGCCCGGCTGGACTCAAGAACGAGAGTCGCGCGGGACGCGCTGTCGCGATACTCCAGCTCCGCAAACAAGGGCTCCTTGCGCGCGAGCGCCCGGCCGGGACCGGAGCCGAGCGCGAAAAATGCCGATTTCCCCTCGCCATGCGAAAGCGCCCAGCCCGCATATTGGCTGGCAAGACAGGCGATCACAGGATCGGTTGACCGAACGCAAAGTTCGAACGGCCATTTCGGATTGGCGCCGGTCGGCGCGATCTCGACGGTTCCCATTCCGCCAAGGCAAATTTCGGCGATCGCTAGGCCTGCTTCAATTCCGCCCCGCGCATTTTGGCCTGCGTCGATAATCGTCTCGCCCGCTTCGCCTTTGGAAACCGCGACCCGCAATCGGGCCGCGCTAGCGATCATCCGGTCCACCGCTTGTCCGGCCAGCGTGTTGATGCTCAGACCGTTCATATTCAAGGTGCGATTCCCTTCCCACGTTTGGCGTTTTTAGTTTGGGTATGTTCAAGGCTGCCGAGAATCAATTCGGTCCGCGCATCGACAAGCGACCGAGCGCGCGCGGGCTTTGCCGCGCGGGCCTTTATCGTGCACAAAGGGTCGTACGGCTGCAACCCGCTTCGCGCTTTCTGCCGGTCCGACGTCCAATTTGGCCAGTCGAATTCCGGCATGAAGGAGATTTCGCGCCTGGCATAGGCTATTCCCGCCGCCGCGGCGCCAGCAAATTCGAGCGGGCGTCGCGGCAGGCGGCCGAGGCAGGCATCAATATGGGCCCGGAAAAGCGAGCCGCGGCGATCTTCGAAAATGTCGAGGGTCGCACCCGGCCGTGGATTGACTTCGATAAGCGTGTATTCGCTGTCTTCGACAAGAAAATCGATGCTGTTGAGACCACGGAGCCCGCTCGCCGCCGTTATCGCTTCCGCCGCGCGCCGTAGCCGGGTTTCCAGCCGGGGCGGCAGACCAGCCGGGCGAACGCTGCCGCCGAAACGAAAGGGTTGACCCGGTGCCGGCGCCGCCCATTGACAGCTCAGTCCCACGACCCGCGCTTTGGCTCCATCGCCCAGAAACAGTATCGAAACCGGCTCGCCCGCCGCGATGCGCTGGAAGTAGATTTTCTCGCCTTCCGCCTGGAGTGTTCCGGCCGGCGCGACATGGCTTCCGCCCGATCCGCCCGCGCTTTTGACAAGCCAATGCTGACGGTCTCTCGGCATGCGCGCGCTGATCCTAGGATGCGGAATGTTCAGAACGGCGCAAAGCTCCGCCAATCGAACCGGATCCTTCACGCTTCGTACCACCTCGGGCGGGTTGCCGAAGAGCGTCCAGCGCCGCGCGAGCGCCTCCAGGAGCCCGGCGCGATCCTCGAATCCCGCACCGTAGACGAGACCGCAAGGCGCCTCCCCTTGGGCGACCGCTTCGAGCGTGGCAATCAGGCTCCCGCCCTCAAATCCAGAGGCGAGACCGCCCTCGATAAGCCGGTTGGCGGCGCAGAAGCCGCGCGTATCGGAATCGTCGAAAAAATCGGCGAGAAGCGGCCTGTATCCAGCCCGTCGCGCGGCCGCCGCCAACGCCCGCCCCGACGGCGCCGCGATCAGAATCGCGGCCCCAGGTTCAGGCGATCTCACGCGCGCGAGCGAAGGCATCGCGAAAATCGAGGCTGATCGCTCTGGTCGAAGTCGCCATACGCTGGAACAATTCAGATTCCGTTTTATATTTCACATTGCCGATGGCAAGCGACCCAATCCCGAGAACGCCGCCGGCCAGTTCGACACCGTTCGCCATGGGATCGAGGCCTTCGACGCCCGGCGGCGGGACGGCGTTGACGTCGGCTACGACGAGCAGGGATTTCGCCGCCGCAAGCGTCGTTGCGGAGAGAAGTTGCACTCCCGCCGCCGTCGCGCAAAGTGCAACTTCCTTTCCGGCCAGCGCCGCGGAAATCTCCTCCGGCGTTTTTGCTTGGACGGCGTGGACATCAAGGCCAAATCTCTGCTTGATCTCGTCCGCCTTGGCGTTCACACGGCTCAACTCGCGTCCGGCGAGCGTCACGTCGGCACCCTCCATTGCCGCGATAACGCCGGACGTGTAGCCGACCGGGCCGGTCGCTCCGAAGACTAGGATTTTCGTCTGGCCCAGCGCCTTAGCATTCTTTTGTTTGAGGATTCTCTCCACGCACGCAACCATCGCCGCAGCGGTGGTAAATGACCCGGCGGGGTCGGCAAAGGCGGAAATCTCGAACGGCTTCAAAAGTGCCCTGCGCAATTGTTCGAGCATGTCTAGCGCGAGCACGGCATCCTTGCCGCCGATGAAAACTCCGGTATGGACGGCGTCCCTCGGCGACCGCGAAAACATGGCGTCCTGCACCAACGGCGCGATGTCGTCGAGAGTGACGCCGGTATAAGGAGTGACGGAATCAAATCCTCCGTCGAGCGCCATATTCACGTCGAAAGGGCTCATGTGCCGGAGCGGAGTGAGCATGTGCAAAATGTTCTTCGTGGCCACGTGTCCTCCCCGGTCTTTTTGCGCTACTTGATGGCAACGAGGGTTTTTCCCTCGACGAGCACGCCGTGATTAACTCCTTTACATATGGCCATGTCTATCCCCCACGCGGCGGCTTTTTCCTGGCTGAGATCGCACAAGCGCCGCGCCTCAATCGCATCTGCGGCGAATGCAAAGCCAGTCGGCCCCCAGGACGACTGGCCGGTGCCTCTCGCGCCGTGCCGTCGAAGGTCCTCCATCACCCGCGCCACGGCCGCGCTCGCGTAGGGCGCGCCGCCTTGGGCGGCAGCGAAATAGTCGCCGGCGATCTCCTGGAGACGCGCGATCGCGTCGCCGAACGAAACGATATCGTGTTCGGCCAGTGCCGGCAATGCTTTGATGAGAACGAGGCGGCAGATTTCCGCAGCCGAGGCGGCGTCGAAATCCGCGAGTCGCGCAAAGGCGGCTTGTTCGTCGCGGCCGTGCATGCCTTCGGTTCGCGGGTCGAGGACGACAACCACCCGCCATTGTGGCGGGAAATCCATGCGGGCGACGACGGGCGGCGCCGCGGTCCGCGCGCCGCGCCCGCCATCGACAATGAAACCGCCGCGCTGGAAAAGACCTAAGCCAATCCCGGAACGCGCGCCGCGCCGCAGCAAAAGCGCATCGCTCGGCTCATCCGCCGGGAGGCCTTCGAGGCGCCGCAAGGCGGCGGCGATGCCAAGCGCGAGTTGGGTCCCGGAACCCAGGCCCGCATGCGCGGGAATGGCTTCGTGAATAGTCAAGCTATAGGCCTCTGTCAGGCCGAGATGGCGCGCGAGAACAGCGAGATGGCGCGCCGCACGCTCCGCCCCTAGCCCTTCGACCGCCAGCGTCGGCGCGCGGCGGAGCGTTAGGCGGGTCGCGGGGCGGTCGATCGCAAGCCCGAGGCCCCCGAAGCGGCGGCCAAGTCCGCCGTTCATATCGAGAAATCCGAGGTGAAGGCGGGCCGCGGCCGTCACTGTGACGCTGTCGAACATGACCCGTCCTTTCCGCAGTATCGTCCCCGCCTTTTGCCGAAGGCGCTCGCGTTTTGGAGCATGACCGACGAAACGTCGCAGATTTTCTGAGAAATGTCATGCCGCAGGCAAAAAACCGAAAGCGCGGCTTGTTTCACGCGAAACAATCGTGTCCCAGAGCATTTCAGCGAAGGGAATACCTGTTCGCGTCAAAATGCGATAAATCAAGGGTTCGGAATGAGTCGCGCGAGCTTTCCTGTTTGGCGTGCGGTCAAATAGAAAATGCTCGGCGAGCCTTCGGGCCCGCCGATCGGGGCGCCGATCGCGGCGCAAAGCTTGCTTTCACTTTACCCCGGAATGTTTCAAGGCCTTGGCGACTTCGGTCACCCGGCGGCCTTGGAAACGTGCGACTTCGAGGTCATCGGCGCTTGGCGGCGTTGCCTGATTGTTGGAAACGGAGCTCGCGCCGTAAGGCGTCCCGGCTTTGTATAGGGAAGCATCCGCATAGCCTGTCGGCACGATGATAAAGCCGAGATGCGCCAAAGGATTATACATCGAGAGCAAGGTCGATTCATTGCCGCCGTGCGCCGTCGACGTGGAGCAAAACACCGCGCCTGCCTTGCCGTTCAATTTGCCCTGAACCCAAAGACCGCCGAGACTGTCGATATAGGCCTTGAGTTCGGACGAGACCGTGCCGAAGCGCGTTGGCGTTCCTAACACGATCGCGTCGGCCCACTCGGCGTCCATGGTACTCGGCGCGGGGTGGCGCTCATTCATCGCGTCGGCGGCTTCCGCCCATCCTGTGGCCTTCGCCATTATCTCTGGGGCCACGAATTCCCGCGCGCGGCGCAGGCGAACCTCGGCGCCTTGCCGCTCCGCCCCCTCGGCAATGGCCTTGGCGAGCGCTTCGGTCACGCCGGTGCGGGAATAAAAAGCGATCAAGACGTTGACGTCGGCCAAAGGTCTCCACCTTCAATTTGGGCGCCGATTCCTTAAAGAAACGAACAATGATTGACAAGCGTCGTGGCGTCGGCTCAACAGTGGTGATTGATCCGCGCTCCTTGCTCCCGACCGCGCTGACCTCGATCCAATCGATCCCTCGACTCTACGCGCGTTGTCTGAAGGCGCGGTGCGCGAAACCGGCAGACGGCGGAAATCACCCGGCCGCGGCGATCGCTTCCGCGTCCGGCGGCTCTTTGGGCAATAGTGCCAAACGGGCGATGAGCGCTCGATCCTGCAAAATCGCCATGCGTTCCTCCGGCCGGAGCCAGGAAATCGCCTCATCGATGGTTGCGGCCTCCGAGAGCTTCGCATCGGCGAGCGCCCATTCCGGCGAAATATCGCCGTTCCGGCGATTTTGACGGCGTGGCAGGCAGGCCACATGGAACGCGCGGAACCGCGGATCGGCATAAAGCGCGTGAAGCCCGCTCAAGGCTTCGCCATCGAACCAGACAGGCTCGTTTGCCAAGAAATTGGCACGCGCGACGACGGGCGGCGTTATCTGCTCTTCCGGAGTGATCAAGAGACCGGCGCGGCGCAGGGCGACGCCGACGCTGAGAAGGCCGGTGCCCCAAGACAAAAAAATCGCCAGGAGGAGGCCGAGGATCGTCGGCGACATCCAGGCGACGAGCGAAGGCGAGATCGAAACGCCGGCAACGAGGGACAAAACGCCCATCGCGACCTGCGAGCGGTGGCGCGCGACGATGGCGGCGAATGGAATCGAGCCGTCGTCGCGCCGTTGCGGGTCCCAGCCGGTATCGAAGCCGAATGCGAAACGCATGACGTGACTTGACTGGATCAGCATCATGATTGGAGCGAGCAGAGCCGACATAATGATTTCGAAGGCCGCCGACAAAACGAGCCTGATCGCGCCGCCGGAGCCGCGCCGGGTTGTTGCTTGGATCAAGGCAAGCGCCACACCGAATATCTTTGGCAACAGGAGAACCGTCATGGTAAGCGCAAAAAGTTCGAGCGATCTCTGCGGATCGAACCTCGGCCAAGTTGGGAACAAGGTGAAGGCGCTCGTGAAATATTCTGGCCTGATGTAGCTTGCCTGGAGGACGAGCACGATACCGACGACGAGCTGCGCCATCCACAGCGGCGACGCGACGTAGGCCATGATGCCGGTCACGAAATGCTGCCGCGACATCGGATGCAAGCCTTTCGCGGGCAGTATCCGCACATGCTGGAGATTGCCCTGACACCAACGCCGGTCGCGCATCGAAAGATCGATGAGCGAGGGTGGACACTCTTCGTAGCTGCCGCCAATGTTTGGCAGCATATAGACGGCATAACCGGCGCGCCGGATCAATGCCGCCTCGACAAAATCATGGCTGAGGATATGGCCGCCGAACGGAGGACGCCCGCGCAAAACCGGCAAGCCGCAATGCGCGGCGAACGCCTTGGTGCGAATGATCGCGTTATGGCCCCAGTAATTGCCGTCGCGCCCCATGCAGAGCGAGATGCCGGCGGCGATCACCGGCCCATAGATGCGCGCCGCGAATTGCTGGAGGCGAGCGAATAAAGTGTTGCGATTGACGATCAGCGGGAGCGTTTGGATAATGCCCGCGTCGGGGTCTGCTTCCATGGCTGCGGCGAGCGCGATAATGGTATGGCCGGCCACCAAACTGTCGGCGTCGAGCACCACCATATGCTCGTAGTGGCCACCCCAGCGTGTGACGAAATCCTCGATATTACCGGACTTTCGATTGAGGTTCCTCGGCCGGTGCCGGTAGAACAGGCGGCAGCCAGGGCCAAGCTTTTCCCGCTCCGCAAGGAAGGTTTGCTCTTCGGCGACAAAAATTTCTGGATCAGTCGTGTCGGAGAGAAAAAACCATTCGAACGCGCGGCCGAGACCGCTCGCCTCGACCTCCTCGAACATCGCCGCGACCGCGCCAAAGACGCGCGCCGGCGTCTCATTGTAGACTGGCATGACGATCGCCGTGCGGTTACGCAACCCAACCGGCGGTAAGGATGGCTTTTCCGCGAAAAACAAGAGCCAGATAAAACCCGCAAGGGCGCTGGTGCAGGCGAGCGCGATCCAGGAAAAATTGGCGACGAAAAGAAATAGAAGCGCCCATTTGAGGGGCGTGACTCCGCCAACCTCTACTACCTTATACATTTCACCGGCGCCGTAGACGGTCAAGCCCAGGCCGCCGCCGAACACAAAAAGCCGCGCCAGCCAGCCACCGAAAACCGGGTGGCGGATAAAATTCTTGTGGCGCTCGGAGCGGTTGAACTGGGTAAGGCTTTGCGTCGGCATCGCGAGCGGCGCTTCGGGCGGCACGCACGCGAAGGCATCGGGCGTGGGCGCGCCGTCGCGCCGCGGCGTCACCACCGGCCCAGTTGGCTGCGAATTGCTTAGCGCGTCCATCGATAAAGCCAAGTCTCGCTTATGGGTTTGCCGGCGGCCTCCAGCACAAGGCGCAGTTCCGAAAAGGCTTCGTTCCCAGGATCGAGCTCGAACAAGATCCGGCGGGATTTTTTGTCCGCCGAGGTAAATGTTCGAACCGCGGTTGGCGATCCCGGTGACGCGTTCAAATTCGGCTTCATCGCTTCGGCGTTTTGCGGGAGGCCCAAAATTTCACCGGCGAATTCAACCATAAAGCGGCGGCGCTTCGGCGACGAGCCCCGCCCCGCACGCGACTGCGTGGCGATTGCCAGCGGCGGCGGCTCCGGCGTGTTCCAGCACCAGAACTGCCGATAAGCGAAAAACGTTTCGCTTCCAGCGGCAAGCGGCTGCTTCGGGTTCCAATAGCCGATAATATTGTCGTTGGTTTCGGACTCGGAGGGAATTTCGACGAGTTGAACGCCGCCCGCGGACCAGTCGCCGATCGGTTCGATCCAGAGCGAGGGGCGGGTCTCGAAGTGCCGATCGTCGTCCTGGTAATGATCGAAATTGCGGTCACGTTGAAGAAAGCCGAACCCGCGCGGATTTTCATCGACGAAGGTCGAAATTTGCAACGTGTCGCGATTCGCGACCGGCCGCCACAGCCACTCCCCCTTGCCGGTCAACATCTGGAGACCGCTTACCTCGCTCACGCTCGGACGCAGATCGTCACTGCGGCGCTCGTCGATCGGTCCGGTGAAATGGGTCGCGCTCATCGTGGCGAGGCCCAAATTATCGACCGCCGCCCTGGCGAAGAGAGCACATTCCGTGTCGATGATCGTGGCTTCGCCGGGCCGAATGGTAAACCGGTAAGCGCCGGTCACGCTTTCCGAACCGATCAGTGCGTGCATGACGAGCGCGCCGGCGGCGAGCGTCGGACGTTCGATCCAAACCGTGCGGAATGCCGGAAACTCCTCGCCGCGCGGATCGGCGGTCTTGATCGACATGGCCCTTGCCATGGTGCCCAGGGTTTGGCCGGGCGCCACGCCGCGAAAAAAACTTGCACCTTGGAAAATGGCGAGCTCGGAAAAGCCGTCCTGGCCTTGCGCCAGTACGCGAAAACCGGAAAAGCCTATGTCGCCAAGGTTTTTTCCGACGGCGAGCTTGCCAAAATCAAACAACGCCGGATCATAAATGACGCGACGGGCTTTGCCTTCCGCGACAAGATTGATTTCCATCGGGGTCGAGAAGATGAACCCGCGATGTAATGGCTCGATCGCGAAGCCGGTATTGTCCGGGGCCCAGATCGCGGTCCCTGGGCGCTGCCGAATGGCCGCATATTGTTCGTAGCCAAGGTCGCGAAACACTTCCGGGATATCGGCGGAAAGCGGTTTGAATGGCTGTTTCGACAGGGCTCTGGCGGCGTCGGTGACCATTTTCGGATCGAACGGCGATGGTTCGCCGAAGGCGAAGCCCCAGGGAGCCTCCTGCGCGGCGGGGGGGGTCGCGACATTGGCCGGCGAGGCGATGCCGGCGCGGGCGGCGATCCCGCCTGCCATCCCGCCAAGGACGAACTTTAAGACCTCCCGGCGCTCGATCATGAATCCGGCTTGGCCGGCGCCTGATCGCGCCGTACTTTTAGAAAACGCTTTAGTTTTATCTTTATAGACGTTAACCGGGCGAACGTAAGCTCCCTTTTAGGTGTTTTTGCGCCTGGAGCCCTACGTACCGCTTCCATTGCGTTCGCTTTGCGAACCGCTTCGCTCGCAACGGAACCTCAGGCTTCCTTCCGCTCAGCATGAGCGCGAGGGATGAGGTCCTTCACCCGATTGCCCTGGCGACGGCCGACCTTGCTTAATCACTCGCCTTTTTTGGCTAGATTAAATGTTCGACCGCCCCCATCGCATCGGAACCCCCTCCCGCGCCGCCGCGCGCGGTGAACGATTTGCAAAATTGTCAACCCTCGAAGAGGGGGTGCGGGGGAAGCGGTTTCGTGCCAATCAATCCGGGCGTTGCCTTTTTAAATGGGTAACATTGATTTTACCAGCCATTTGGCTGGCAAAGCGGCTGAGTAAATATTTTCGCGACTGATTATAAACCACACTCATCACTAAACTGGTTCAAATGAGGTTTCCATGAAAAACTCGAAGCATAGAGCGCTCCTTCTGTTGGCTAGCGTCGCTGCCATAGGTGCCACCACCGAAAGCGTCTTCGCCGGTGGCACAACAACTGCGTCGCGAGTGCAAAGCGGCCTTGCGCCAGTGGATTTCGCGAACGCAAAACCGATGCCACTGCCGAGGTCTTCCACGACTGCGAACCTAGCGCAACTTGCTAAACCACCAGCTGTGGCGTTCGGCCCTCCTGGTGTCTCGCCAGGCGGTCAAGGTAGCGGAATACAAAGCCCCGTTCAACTCAGCAAACCAGCGTTCATTGGCGAGGCCGCGACGCCACCGGCTGTAATCAATGAAGAAGGCGGGACCGGCGGTATACCCTACACGACCTCCCAGGTAAAAGCGGTTGGGGACAATACCCAGTTCTACTATCCGTTCCGCGCTGCGGGCAGGTTATTCTTTAATATTCCTGGGGAATCAGCTTGGTGTACCGCGGGGTTGGTCAAACCTGGCCTGATTGTGACGGCGGCTCATTGCGTTGCCAATTTTGGCAAGCAACAATTCTATTCTGGCTGGACGTTCGTACCCGATTATAAAAATGGCAACGCTCCGTATGGAACATACACTGCGATACAAGCGCGCGTAAAGACTTCGTACTATAACGGAACGGATCCCTGCGAACAGAGCGGCGTTGTTTGTCAAGACGACGTCGCGGTGATACTTCTCAACAAAGTCAATAATCAGTATCCCGGGAACGTGGTAGGATGGTTTGGATACGGGTGGAACGGATATAGTTTCAACTCGCAGAGTCAGGCATTGATCACCCAGTTGGGATACACGGAGAACTTCGTGGATGGCGTGGAGTATGCCCTCGATGGTGGGAATTTGCAGGAGCGGACCGATTCACAAGGCCAGACCGTGTCCGGCCTGTCAAACAATACCCTCATCGGGTCTCTGCAATCTAATGGATCGAGCGGGGGTCCCTGGGTGGTCAACCTCGGCCAGCCACCTGTCCTTACTAACATCAATTTCGGTACTGCAGCGGATCATAACATCATTGTTGGCGTCACGAGCTGGGGATATAACGACGCCAGCGTAAAGGAGCAGGGTGCTTCTCCATTCACGACGGGCAATATAACCAAGCTTGTGAGTGACGAATGCGCTGTCGCTCCCGCTGGCGCGTGCTAACCTTCCGTTGGCGACTGCTAGTCTAACAAGGAAAAGCCACACAGACGGAAAACCGTCTGTGTGGTATCGTTTCACGTGCCACTCCACGGACGATCCAGGCACATGTCCGACGATCAGAAATTATGCAAAAAATGATATTTGCCTACGGTTCAATTTGGAATTTCTCGGAGTCAACCTCTCAGCATGGAGTATACTTATGCATAAAACTGTACCAATCATGTTGAGGCTGCTGGGATTAGTTGCAACTACGCAAGCAATGCTCCAGCCGGCAGCCAGCCAAACCGGCGGCGAGACAACAAGTTCGCCTAATCAGACGAATGAAACTATAGATTACGCACATGCCAAGCCAATGCCACTTCCGAGCGCGAACACCAAACCGCCATTGGACCAGCGTGCGGGTCCGACGCAGCGTGAGCGCTTTGGGCCAGCAGGCTCCTCGCCAGGCAATCCCGGAAACGGAACAGGCGGTCCCGGTCCACAGCACTGAGGGCTTGGGTTCCGTTTCTGGCCTAGCGATCCGTTTCGCCTGCGGCGATCGTCGAGTTGCGTGACAGATCGCAGCGGCGTTTGCGCCGGTGTGCTGGATCCCACCGTGAGGACCGGGCAGGTCCTTACGGTTTCAGAGCTTGCTTTTGCGGGCCGCGATTTGCCAACCAAATTTCGCATTTTTAGGTACAAGACATGTGGTCGGTCCACGGCGCGGGCCGCTCGCCGCGGAGAAGCTATTGTCATGGATACTGCCCCTCCTCAAAGCCCTGATGGCGCTTGCCGCACATGTCTGGCAATCGTTCTCGCCGCTGGCGAGAGCTCGCGGATGCGCTCGGCGCGGCCCAAGGTGCTGCATGAGCTGGCCGGCCGCTCCATGCTCGCCCATGTTTTAAGCTCGCTCGTCGAAGCCGGCGCCGCGCGGACCGTCGTCGTGGCGGGTCCAAACCACGACGCGGTCATGGCGGAAGCCAAGACGATCGTGCATGACGCGGGAATCGCGATCCAGAAGGAGAGGCATGGAACCGCCCATGCGGTGCTTGCCGCGCGCGAGGCAATCGCCAGGGGCTATGACGATCTTCTCGTCGTCTTCGCGGATACGCCTCTAGTGCGCCCGGAGACTTTCGCCGCCATGCGCAAGGCGCTTGCGGGCGGCCAAAACGCAATCGCCGCCTTGGGATTCGAGGCAAGCGAGCCGACGGGCTATGGCAGGTTCATTCTGGCGGACGGCGCCCTCAAAGCCATTCGCGAGGACCGCGACGCGAGCGCGGCGGAGCGGGAAATCAAACTTTGCAACGCCGGTCTGATGGCGCTCGACGGGCGCCACGCCTTGGCCCTTCTCGATGCCATCGGCAATGCCAACAGCCAGAAGGAATATTACCTTACCGACGCCGTCGCCGTGGCGAGGTCACGCGGCTTAGCGGTTTCTGCCGCGATCGCCGCCGAGGACGAGGTGCTGGGCGTCAACGACAGGGCCCAGCTCGCCGCCGCCGAATCGATTTTACAAGCGCGGCTGCGCGCGACAGCGATGCGGGAAGGCGCGACCTTGATCGATCCTTCGAGTGTGACTCTAGCCTTCGACACGCGGCTTGGCCTCGACGTTGTCGTCGAGCCGCATGTGGTCTTCGGTCCAGGCGTGAGCGTCGGCAATGGCAGCCGCATCCGCTCGTTTTCCTATTTGGAGGGCGCGACGATCGGCCAGAATGTGTCGGTTGGCCCCTTCGCTAGGTTGCGCCCCGGCACCAGGCTCGCGCAGGATGTACATATCGGCAATTTCGTCGAGGTGAAGGCCTCGGATGTTGGCGCCGGCGCCAAGATCAACCATTTGAGCTACATTGGAGACGCGAGCATCGGCGCCAGGACGAATGTCGGCGCGGGAACGATTACCTGCAATTACGACGGCTTTTCTAAGTATCGCACGGAGGTTGGCGCGCATGCGTTCATCGGCTCGAATAGCGCCTTGGTGGCGCCAGTCAAGATCGGCGATGGCGCCTATGTCGGATCGGGGTCCGTGATTACGCAAGACGTCGCACAAGATGCGCTGGCTCTGGCCCGCGCGGGCCAGATGGAAAAACCCGGATGGGCACGGGCGTTCCGGGAAAGGAACCGGAAATGAGCTCGGTCCTGTCATGGAAGAGCCAATGACGGCGAACGCTCAATCCAACCGCAAGACGAAGGATGATTTTTAATGTGCGGAATCGTAGCGATGCTAGGCCGGGGTCCGGTCGCCGGCTCCCTTCTCGATGCGCTGAAGCGCCTCGAATATCGCGGCTATGATTCCGCCGGGATCGCGACTTTGGAGGCGGGCCGGCTGACCCGGAGGCGGGCGAGCGGCAAGCTCAAAAATCTGGAGCTTCGTCTTGCCGCCGAACCGCTGAACGGGCCAATCGGCATCGGCCACACCCGCTGGGCGACGCATGGAAGGCCGAGTGAAAATAACGCGCATCCGCATGTCAGCGCGAATGTCGGGGTCGTGCATAATGGCATTATCGAGAATTTCAAGGAGTTGCGCAGCGAATTGCAAGCCAAGGGCCATGAATTTTCGACCGAGACCGATTCCGAGGTCATCGCCCATCTCGTAAGCGAAACCATGCGCGGCGGCTTGGCGCCGGTCGAGGCCGTGGCTTCGAGCCTGCCGCGTCTCAAGGGTGCTTTCGCAGTCGTCCTGATCTTCGAGGCCGAGGAGGATCTTTTGATCGGCGCCAGCAGCGGCGCGCCGCTGGCGGTAGGATTTGGCGAAGGCGAACATGCGGGCAAAATGTTTCTTGGCTCCGATGCGCTTGCCCTTGCCCCTTTCGCGGGCACGATCGCCTATCTGGAGGATGGCGACTCAGTCGTCCTGACGCATACGTCCGCGCGGTTTTACGATGCCGAAGGCAAGGCGGCCGAGAGGCGAAAGGTCAAGTCGGCAGCCTCGGCATCGCTGATCGAAAAGGGAAATTATCGCCATTTTATGGCCAAGGAAATCCACGAACAACCGGAGGTCGCCGTCCGCACGCTTGGGCATTATCTCGACTTGCCGGCCGGCCGCGTGGCGCTTCCCTTCGCGCCGCCCGTCGATATCGCTGCGCTCCAGCGCCTGACGATTTGCGGTTGCGGCACGGCCTATTTCGCGGCGCTCACCGCCAAATATTGGTTCGAGCGATTTGCGCGGCTTCCCGTCGATGTCGAAATTGCCTCCGAGTTTCGCTATCGCGACCCGCCGCTCCAGCCAGGAGGGTTGACCATCCTTGTCTCGCAATCGGGGGAGACGGCCGATACCTTGGCGTGTCTTCGCGCCGCCAAAGCGGAGGGACAGAAGATCGTTGCGGTGGTCAATGAAGCGACCTCGACGATGGCGCGCGCGAGCGAAATTGTTGCGCCGACCCTTGCCGGCCCCGAAATCGGCGTTGCGTCAACGAAAGCCTTCACCTGCCAGCTCGCGGTGCTCGCCTGCCTCGCGCTGGCTTTTGGCAGGCTCCGCAACACCATCGACGAGAAGGCGGAGGCGCGGCTCGTTTCCGAACTCGTGGCGATTCCGGGGTTGATCGCGCAAGCGCTCAAATGCGCCAGCGCCATCGAGATCCTGGCGCGGGAAATCGCCAAGGTCCGCGACGTGCTTTATCTCGGCCGCGGCACGTCCTATCCGTTGGCGCTCGAAGGAGCGCTGAAACTCAAGGAAATTTCCTATATTCATGCCGAAGGCTATGCGGCGGGAGAGCTGAAACATGGGCCGATCGCGCTTGTCGACCAGGACATGCCAGTGATCGTCATCGCTCCTAACGACCCCGTGCTCGAGAAAACGATTTCGAACATGCAGGAAGTCGCCGCTCGCGGCGGAAGGCTGATCCTGATTGGCGATGCCCGTCTCGCCCGCGATTTTGCCAACGAGGCCGCCGCCACCATCATCATGGGGGATGTCGCGCCGGAGTTTTCGGCGATGGTCTATGCGGTGCCGGTCCAATTGATCGCCTATCATACCGCCGTCGTCATGGGCAAGGACGCCGACCAGCCGCGCAATCTTGCAAAAAGTGTCACGGTGGAATAGGCCGCGTCGCGCTTGCCAGGGACAAGCGCCACGCAACCGCGATTGCGGACCCAATCGAAACTCACCCGACAAGGCGTGCTGTCACCATGCAATAAAGCATCGGCAGCGACAGGACGAAATTGGCACGCGAAGTCAGCATCGCGAGCCGCGCGGCCTGCGCCTTGGCTTCGTCGTCGGCGGGGACGAGGCCGAGCACTTTCTGCTGGTTCGGCCAGATGACGAACCAGACATTGAAGGCCATGACGAGGCCGAGGATGCCCCCGGTGATAATGGTTAGGTTGTGGACCGCGCTGCTGGTGAAAAACACGATGAGGCCGGTCACCACAGTGGCGAGGGCCGACCATCGGAACCAAAATAGGGCCTCGGGCGCGATATATTGGCCAATTGCGGGTTTCAGCTCCGCCGGAATCTTCGGCATGGTGGGGATTTGCACCAGGTTGAAATAATAGAGAAGCCCGATCCATGTGATGCCCGAGACGACATGGAGGAACGTGAAGAACGCCCCGAAATAGCCGTCCCCGAGGCTCGTGAAGTGAAAAAGAAGGAGAAGCAGGAACGTCAGACCGGCGCCCAGCGCCAGCGCGTTGTATGGTTTTTCGAGCATCTTGGAGATTTTTTCGAGGAAGTTGGAAACGGTTGCGTTGATGTCGGCCATGACAAGCTCCTGAACCCCTAGGGAAACGACGGTTGCGCCAACAAGGCGGCGCGAATCGAAATCCAGCAAAACATAGTAAAGCTTTTGCTCTTTTTTGCCAGGACTGCGACGAATCGCCCGGTGGATAGGGGATTGGCCAAAAGCTCCGCTTGCCCGGCTTCCCCCTCCCCGAACCGCCGATGGGAGTGCGCGCCATCCCCAACGTGGAAGGGAAATACCGAAGCACTCACTCATATTGTAACCAAATTGTAAGTATTATCTAAATGAGTATTTAAAACAGCATGTGTATCCAACGTATTGTGCTAGCGCGGCTCGCATACGACGTAAGGGATAAAAGCGATTATGTGCTCGTTCATTTATAAAAGTTACCATCATTTACTATCTGGGCTGCGGGGATTTTTCAATGAGCGGAGCGGCGTAGTGGCGGTGATTGTTGCGCTGGCCATGCCGGTCCTCGTCGGATCGATGGGCCTCGCCGCCGAGGCTTCGTATTGGTACGTGCATCAGCGCGGCATGCAGAATGCGGCGGACGCTGCGGCGATCGCGGCTGCCACAAATGGCACCAGCTCCGGCTATGCGGCCGAGGCTCAGGCGGTAGCCGCGCGATTTGGATTTACGAATGGCTCGGGCAACATCACGGTCACGGCGACTAATCCTAGTACCGCCACCGGCTGCACCTCCAGCTGCTATGTGGTAACTGTTTCGGACAAGGTCGCGTTGTTCCTGTCGCAGGTGGTTGGCTATGCCGGAAACGGCAAAGGCACAACTACTCTCGCCGCGACCTCTGTGGCGCACAATGGCCCAGCTACCCCTATTGCATCCTGGCACTTTCCGGCAATGTCACTACAGACATTCTCTCGAACGGCGGGCCGAAGGCTAATCTGACCGGCTGCAATATCATGTCGGACAGCAACGCCACCTGCAACGGCCATAATCTCGGCGCCACTAACGGCGATGCGCACGGAACCAACAACGGCTGCGGCATCAACCAACACTCCAACGTGCCGGCAGTCGCCGATCCCTATGCGTACCTCGCCTCCAACATTCCCGCGGACACGTGCGGTGGGGTGTATCCGCAGGAGCCCATCAAGCATAATGACTCGGCGCTTCCGGTCTCGAATCAATGGAGTGGCTCCTATACTCTTAGCGGCTACAAAGTCGTCTGCGGCGACCAGCAAATGACCGCCAATACGACGATCAGCGCCACAAGCAACGCGGTTCTGGTGATCGAAAACGGCCGGCTCGATACCAATGGATTTACGTTTCAGTCCGGGCCCAACTCCGGCCTGACAATCGTATTCACCGGAGACCCCACCAATACGACCTATCAGCACTACCCGAGCGGCAGCGGCAACCCGAGCGGCAGCGGCACCTTGGACATCGCCGCGCCAACCACCGGCACATGGAAAGGCATGGTGCTCTACCAGGATCCAAATCTCACCGACGCTGGGGGGCCCCCCGGGCAATCTCGATGTCACCGCGGCCGGCAACACGCCGACCTGGGACCTCACGGGCATGGTGTATCTGCCGCATTCCAACGTCACTTTCAGCGGCGCGGTCAACAAGGCAAGCAACGGATTATCTTGTTTTGGCCTGACCGTGGGCGACATTACGATCAACGGCACCGCCGACATTTTATCCAACACGCAATGCGCCGCCGCCGGAGTTACCCTCCCAACGAGCACGATTGGTCGCGGATATTTGGTCAACTAATGCCAAGTCTCGAAGAGAATTACCCGCCGGCCCCTGCCGTCATGCCGTCTCCGGACTTGATGCGGGGATTGACTCGGCCATCCAGTCCTGCGGTTTCCGTGCTGGATGCCCGGCTTAATCCCCGGACTTGACCCGGGGACGGGCATGACGACGAGAGTCACGAACAATGAGACTTGGTATACTGCCAATGCGAGCAAGACCGATGGTACATATGAGAATTATTGCAACCGTTTCCAAAAGGCTTCGCAAGTTCGGCGTCGCCGCGCGGGGCGTCGCGGGGGTCGAATTCGCGATTATGGGCCCGTTGCTTGCCATTGGGCTCTTGAACGCGGTCGATGTCGGTTATTACGCGTACGAACGGATGGAAGTGGAGAATGCCGCGGAAATGGGCGCCCAGGCGGCGTGGAAAAACTGTAACGATCTACAAACTACCATGCTGCCCGCAACCCAAGTGAATGCTTCCACCGGCTTGCCGAATTGTCCGACCCTGAATGCCACGATCACGGCGGCGATCCAAAGCACGTCACTTGGAACCGCTGTCACCCTGGCGTCCGGTTACCCGACCGAAGGCTACTACTGCGTCGACTCCACGAATGCCTTGCAATACCAGGGCAGCGTGTCCAGCACGCCCATGGCTTGCTCCTCCGGCGCATCACCCGGCGACTATATCCAAGTGCAAGTGACCTACGCATATACACCTTTGTTCACAAGTTCCGTCAGCGTGATGACCGCCTCGGGCATAACCTCGATCACCAAGAAAACCTGGATGCGGATGGGTTGAGCCATGATTGCCATGCGGAGACCGGGGTTAGTTTCATGCGTTAACGGGGAGACGGCGGTGGAATTTGCCTTGGTGGGGCCGCCCTTCCTTATGCTTCTGGTCGGTATCATGTACGCCAGCATCGTGGTCTTTTCGGCGGCGAGCATGCATTATGCGGTGGAAGGGGCGGCGCGTTCCTATTCGGTAAATGCCAGCAGCGCCGCGGCGGCGCAGAGCTATGCCCAAAGTCTCTATTCCGGCGTGAGCAGTCCAACGTTCACGGCTTCCACGCCATCTTGCGGGCATCAAGTCATTGGAACGCTCAGTCTCGCGCTCAACGCGGGCATGGCAAAATGGACTGTACCCTTGAGCGCGACGGCGTGCTTTCCTTAAGCCAATCGCGAGATCACGGTCGCGGTTTTCTACATTCCCGATCCGCCGATGTTCGCGCGACCGCTTGATGTCGCGCGGCGGCCACGATAGCCTTGCCTGCCCGCGGGCCCGCGGCCATGCTTCAGGCCACCGCCGTGATCGCCCGCGCGGTTTTTTCAACGATCTCGTCGATCTGCGCCTCGCTGACGATCAGCGGCGGCGTCAAAATAAGCGTGTCGCCGGAGCTGCGCAGGAGAAGATCGAAATTGTGGAAAGCGCGATCCATCGCGTCGTACCCTCGCTTCCCAGGGGCGCCTGGCTTGGCCCGGAGATCAATTGCAGCGCTCAGCCCGGCGTTGCGGATATCGAGGACATTGGGTAGCCCCTTCAAGCCATGCACGGCATCGGCGAAAAAGGGTTCGAGTTGCAGCGCCCGCGCGAAAAGATCTTCTTCTTCGTAGAGGTCGAGCGCGGCGAGACCGGCGGCACAAGCCAAAGGGTGGCCAGAACAGGTATAGCCATGCAAAAGTTCGACCGCGTGCTCCGGGCCGTCCATGAAGGTTTCGTAAATCGGCTGGCGGACGATTACGCCGCCTAGTGGCACCGTGCCCGAAGTTACTCCCTTGGCGAAGGTGATCATGTCCGGAAGTACGCCATAGCGCTCGGCCGCGAAGGCATGGCCGAGACGCCCGAAGCCGCAGGTGACTTCGTCGAAAATCAGCAGAATGTCATATTTGTCGCAGATCGATCTTAGCCGTTTCAGATAGCCGTCGGGGGGCGGCAGAACGCCAGTCGAGCCGGCCATGGGCTCGACGATGACCGCGGCAATCGTCGAGGCATCGTGTACGCCGACGATTCTTTCAAGTTCGTCGGCGCGATGCGCTCCCCATTCCGGCTCGCCCTTCGTGAAGGCCTGCTTGGCGCGATCATAGGTCGAAGGAAGATGATCGACGCCGGCGAGAAGACAACCGAAGAGTTTGCGGTTCGCGCCGATGCCGCCGACCGCCGTGCCGCCGAAGCCCGAGCCATGAAAGCCGCGCTCGCGCCCGACCAGCCTCTGGCGGGTGCCTTCGCCACGGAGGTTGTGATAAGCGATGGCGATTTTTAGCGCGGTATCCACCGCTTCCGACCCGGAATTGGTAAAGAACACGTGGTCCAAATCGCCTGGCGCCAGCGCCGCGATCCGGCTCGCCAGGGCAAACGCTTTCGGATGCCCGAACTGAAACGGCGGCGGAAAAAGGAGTTCGCCTGCTTGCGCTCCTATGGCCTCGACGATAGAAGCGCGGCAATGTCCGGCGTTGGCGCACCAAAGACCGGCGCTGCCGTCGATGATGGCGCGGCCCTCTGCGCTGAAATAATGCATGTTTTTGGCATAGGCGAGAAGCCGCGGGCTCTTCTTGAAAGCACGGTTGGCGGTAAACGGCATCCAATAGGCGTCAAGATCGTTTACAAACATCGAGTCAGTCCCTGCAATTGAAGTCATGGGCGGGAGGAAAGGTTCAGTTCGGAAATCGAAACGCGATGATTTTTAGGACGAAGGCAGCCATTTCCGCGCACGAACCGCGCAGTGGACGGGAAAGGTGGACATAACGGATGTGCCGCGCCGTCGGTTGAGCCGCGCGGAAGCAATTAACCTAACCATATTTTCGCCCAACGAAACATATTTTCGCCTAATAAATAACACTTTTCTCCCGGGTGATGCTTTTTCGGCCACATATGCCAAGCCGTGGCGTTTAGCCGCTGGCATCGGGAAAACGATGACGTTTACAAAAATCGGGTCAGTTGCTGCAATCGAAGTCATGGGCGGCGCCGGCAAGGGAGGAAAGGTTCAATTCGGAAATCGAAACGCGATGATTATTACGAAGTCGGCAGGCATTTTCGCGCTAAAGCCGCGCAGCGACTGGGAATGGGACATATCACGGATTTCCCCCATCCTTGGTTTGGCCACGTGTTAACAAATGAAGATTGAAGATAAAACACATTTCGGCCACGGTGACTGAGCTATTTTATACAGTCTGAGCTATTTTATACAGTCTTCGGCCACGTTGACTGAGCTGCGGCGTTTGGTCGCAGGCATTGAGAAGGCGATGATTTTTGTACTCGTTGCGCTCGCGGCTTTCACGGCAGGCTTCATCAATGCTGTTGCCGGAGGGGGCTCGTTTCTCACCTTCCCAGCGCTGATCGCCGCCGGATTACCGCCAATCGACGCCAACGCGTCGAGCACCGTCGGGCTGTCCCCAGCCCAGATCGCGACCGGTTACGCCGCGCGCAGGGGTCTCGCGGCGGCCTCGGCCGACAAGCGCGTGAATGTACCTGTCCTAGCAACGATAAGCCTTGCCGGCGGGCTCATCGGCGGCCTCTTGCTTCTCGTCACGCCCCAAACTGTCTTCAGCCGCATCGTGCCCTGGCTCATTTTGTTCGCGACAGCAATTTTCGCGGCTGGAAGTTTTTTGCGGCCCGGCACTAAAGAATTCAAATTGAACCGGACCGGTATTTTCGCCGCGCAGGGATTGGTCGCCATCTACGGCGGCTATTTCGGCGGCGGCGTTGGCATTCTCATGCTCGCCGCGCTCACCCTTTATGGGCTGCGCGACATTTGGCTGATGAACAGCCTGAAAATTCTGCTCTCGGTGCTGATGAACGTGGCGGCGGTTGTCACATTCATCATTGCCGGTCTCGTCCATTGGCAATGGACGATCGTCGTGGCGGTTGGCGCGATTGCGGGAGGCTACGCCGGATTGTACGCGGCGCGGCGGGTGCCGGAGCAAATGGTCAAAAGCTTCGTCGTCGCGGTGGGCCTTGTGCTGACCGTCTATTTCTTCATAAAACCGCCATGACGGGGCGCGTTTCCTCTTGTCGTGAACGCGCAAGGCGGAAAATACCATGCTGACGATGCGGCAGGTTTATTTCGAGGGCCATGGCGGCCCGGACATAATCCGGATCGGCGAGGCGCCGGTGCCGCAACCGGGGCCCGGACAGGTTTTGATCGAAGTCACTGCTTCGGGCGTCAATCGTCCCGATTGCTTGCAACGCGAAGGCGTCTATCCGCCGCCTTCGGGCGAGAGCGCCATTCCGGGCCTCGAAATCGCGGGCCGGGTGGTCGCGCGTGGGGAAGGCGTTAGCGCGCCGGCCGAAGGCGACGACGTTTGCGCTCTTGTCGGCTCCGGCGGCTATGCTGAATACGCGCTTGCCCATGCGCCGCTCTGCCTGCCGGTACCGAAGTCTTTGGGCGTTGTCGCGGCGGCCGGCCTGCCGGAGAATTATTTCACCGTGTTCGACAACGTTTTGTCGCGCGGTAGGTTAGGGGCTGGCGAGACATTCCTCGTGCATGGCGGATCGAGCGGCATCGGTTCGACCGCGATCCAGTTGGCCAAGCATTTTGGCGCACGAGTTATCGCGACCGCCGGCTCAAGCACGAAATGCGCCTTTTGCAAAACGCTCGGCGCCGATTTCGCGATCGACTACAAAACCCAGGATTTTGCCGAGGAGGTGAGGAAGATCGCCGGCAAGCATGGCGTCGATGTCGTGCTCGACATGGTCGGCGGGACTTATCTGCAACGGAATATGTCCGTGATGGCGGCGGAAGGCCGTATTGTTCAGATCGGCTTCTTGCAATCGGCGATGGTCGAGAATTTCGATTTGCGTCCAATAATGCTGCGCCGCCTGACCCTGACCGGCTCCACCTTGCGGGCGCGCAGCGTGCAACAGAAAGCCGAGGTCGCCGCCGCGCTTCGCGAAAAAATCTGGCCGCTCTTGGCCAAGGGCTTGGTGAAGCCGCTGATCTTTGCCACTTTCCCGCTCGAACAAGCGCGTCAGGCGCATGAGATGATGGAATCATCCTCGCACCTCGGCAAGATTCTGCTCGTCACCGGGAAATAGGCGCCGCGATTTTCCCTTGCGTATGTCGCGTTTTTGTCCACTATCGGCCCATGGACAGCGCGAACGCTATCGAGATCGAGGGCGAGCCGCTGTCCGCATTTAGCGTGACACCGATGGATGTCATCATCTACCATAATCCCCGTTGCGGCACGTCGCGCAATACACTCGGCCTTATCCGCAACGCGGGCATCGAGCCGCATGTCATCGAATATCTGAAAACACCTCCGGCGCGGGCTTTGATACTTCAGCTCGCGGCCCGCGCGGGCGTGCCGCTGCGTGCACTGTTGCGCGACAAGGAACCGGTTTTTCGCGAATTGGGGCTTGACGGCAACAACCTCGCCGAGGACGCCCTGCTCGACGCGATCGAGGCGCATCCCATTCTCCTCAACCGGCCGATCGTGGTGACGCCGAAGGGAGTAAGACTCTGCCGACCATCGGAACTCGTGATCGACTTGTTGCCGCCGCAGCAAGGCGAATTTTTTAAGGAAGATGGCGAACGCGTCGTCGATCGGCATGGCCGCCTTGTCGCAAGCGCTTGAGGTCGCGAAGGCCTAACAGACATTTGAACGATAAAGCCCCATTCGATGGCGGTTTTTTGCTCCTTCTGGATCGGCAACGTTTTGCGGATCGACTGTCCGATTACCTCAGGAGCCGCTATTCCGAGCGCGAGGAGGAAGCCGAAAGCTTTCCGCGCAAGCGGGGTAAGGCCGTATGACTTCGACACGATCTTGACCCGCTCGGTAAAAACTCCTAATTCGACGGCGTCCCGTGGCGCTGTTTGCCGCTTCGAGACTTTGCGGCGGACTCGACCGGCCGTAAACGCACCCGCGGCGCCGCCTGCACATCCATCGATGTGAAGCGTGGGGCCTGTCGGCTTGGCCCTTCCGGGCCTCGCAGAGGAGGGCGCGTTCTTCCCCCTGGCTGGCGGGAGGACGCGGTTCAAAGCCACGCGCTCCGGCGCGGGCCCGTGTCCTTTTTCCGGCGCACCGCTTTACGAGGACACGCGATGACGAAGCGCGGCGAAGCCAAATACAAAATCGACCGCCGGATGGGCCAGAATATTTGGGGCCGTCCGAAAAGCCCCTTCAACCGGCGCGAATATGGGCCGGGCCAGCACGGGCAGCGCCGCAAGGGCAAGCTATCCGATTTCGGCACCCAGCTTAAGGCCAAGCAGAAGCTCAAAGGCTATTACGGCAATATTTCGGAAAAGCAGTTCCGCGGCTACTACGCCGAAGCGATCCGCATGAAGGGCGATAGCGGCGACAATCTGATCGGGCTTTTGGAGCGCCGGCTCGACGCCGTGATCTATCGCGCCAAATTCGTGTCCACCGTTTTTGCCGCGCGCCAATTCGTCAATCACGGCCATGTCAAGGTCAATGGCCGCCGGGTAAATATAGCGTCGCACCAGGTGAAGGTTGGCGATAGGATCGAGCTCAAGGAGCGTTCGCGCCAGATCATCCTCGTTTTGGAGGCAAAGCAGCTCGCCGAACGCGAAGTGCCGGATTATTTCGAGGTCGATCACACCAAGATGACGGCGAAACTCACCCGGATTCCCTTGCCTTCGGAAGTGCCTTACCCGGTGATGATGGAACCCAATCTCGTCATCGAGTTCTATTCGCGGTAAAACCGGCAGAGTAAAATTGGGCGCAACGATCTGAGCACGCGTGATTGACGCTACCGGAACCCCGCGCTACTGGAACACGGTTTTCAAATCAGCGATGCTCTTGGTTATGAGTTCGGCGCCAAACGCGCCTTGCGCCTCGCCTCTCAGCACTATTTCCGCGGCTTTCGTCGCGGCGTCGGCGGCCGCGGCGCGCACCTCGGCCGCCGCTTGGGTTTCCGCCACGCTGATTTTTTCCTCGGCCTGTTTGGTCCGGCGGTGAAGAAATTCGGTCAAACGCGCCCGCGCCTCGTTGGCGATACGTTCGGCTTCCGCGTGGGCTTGCGCGACGACGGCCTCGGCCTCGGCTTCCGCCTCAGTGCGCCGCTGTTCGAAAGACGCGAGAAGGGCTTGCGCTTCCGCCCGTAGTCTTGCGGCCTCCGCGAGTTCGGCCTCAATTCTTGCCGCCCGATTGTCCAGCGCGGAACCGATCTTCCTGTGCATCCCGAGATAAAACATCAGGCCCACGAAAATCACAAAGCCGATTGCAACGACGAACTCCGCATCGAACATCGAAACTCTCCAGCATCATGCTTTGATCGTGGCGATTGCCGTTGCAATGGCCTCTTGGCCGGCGGGTTTGCCGGTGATGCGCAAGACGATCGCCGCCGCCGCCTTGCTGGCGATCGCCTCGACGTTTCCCATGGCCTTGGCCTTCATTGCAAGAATTTGCGTCTCCGAAGCCGCGAGCCTCGCGTTGAGTTCGGCTTCTAGCGCGAGTCGGTTTGCCTCGGTTTCTGCATTCAGTCTTGCCTGGGTTTCCTGGGCGAGCGCCAGCGCCTTGGCTTTCGCGCCGGCGATTGCCCTATCATGCGCCGCGGCGGCCTCTTCCGATCGCGCACGGAAAGCATTCGCCTCGGCGATGTCGTTGGTGATCTTGTTGGCGCGGGTGTGGAGAATGCTCTCCACCCGCGGCAAGGCGATTTTCGACATCAAAAGGTAGAGCAACCCAAAGCTCAAGGAGAGCCAGATCAGCATCGGCGTGAAATTGACCGGGTCGAACGGCGGGAAAGCGGTCTCGCCATGGCCGCTACCTGGCATCCCAGTGCTCGCAGTGTGGTCTTCTTGTGCGTTGCTGGCCATAAGTACCATCTTGGGTGAATAAATAGCGGCGGCAACACTGCGCCCAGATGGCTTTCTGGGCGCAGTGGGACGACTTTCTACTTGACCACGAAGAGCAAAAGAATCGCTATGAGAAGAGCGAAAATGCCCAAGCCTTCGGCAAGCGCAACGCCGATGAAAACGCGTCCGAATTGAGCATCGGAAGCGGTGGGATTGCGCAAGGCGCCCAAAAGGAATTGACCGAATATTATACCGACGCCGATCGCGGCGGCGCCCGTGCCGATCGCGGCGAGACCTGCACCTATAAACCTTCCTGCTGCGGGATCCATTTTACACTCCGTGACTTTGATGAGAGGGCGACCGATCTGTTGTTCAAATATTTATTCAGTGGCCCGGATGAATTGCGTCGTTGAGATAGACGCAGGTGAGAATAGCGAAGACATAAGCCTGAAGGACGGCCACGAACAATTCGAAAGCCGCCAACAAGATAGTCATCGCAAAAGGCAATGGCGCGACGATCGCGAAGGCGCCGGCGCCAAGCAAGCTCACGACGAAACCGCCCATCACCTTGAGCGTGATATGCCCGGCGAGCATATTGGCGAAAAGACGAACCGAAAGGGTGACCGGTCGGGCAAGGAACGAAATGATTTCGATCGGCACCAGAAAGGGCAGCAATGCGAACGGCACCCCCGACGGCACGAACAGCTTTAGGAAACGTGTGCCGTTTTGCAAAAGGCCGTAAACAATGACGATGCCAATGACAAGCAGCGCAAGCGCGCCGGTAACCGCGATCTGGCTCGTCACCGAGAATGTATAGGGAACGAGTCCGATGACGTTGCAAAACAGCACGAATAGGAACAGCGTGAAAACGAAGGGAAAGAAACGCATGCCGTCATGGCCGCCCGCCATGCGCACGGTGGAGGCGACGAATTCATACGCGATCTCCGCCATGGACTGCAGCCGGCCGGGAACGAGCGCGCGCGAACTTGTTCCAAGGAGCATCAAGGCGGCGGCCGAAAGAACGACAATCACCATGAACAGAGAGGCATTAGTGAAAGAGGCATCGATGCCGAAAGGATGCAGGTCGGCGATCGGTTTGATGGTGAATTGATGGATCGGATCCATGGTGTGCTCTTCGTCCTCGTCTTGTCTTCCATGCCTGTAGAGTTGTTTCATAAAAACAACTCTAGGTTCTTGCGCGTCCTAATATTTGCTAGTGTCACTCAGCCCTCTGAACCAGGCGTCTTGATGGCGATGCGATAGACGTTCCAGATTCCCGCCGCCGCTCCCATGAGAAGAAAGGTTACCAGAAACGCCGGCGTGGTGCCGGCAACGCGGTCGATCCACCAACCGATCAAGCCGCCGACGATCACCGCCGCCACGAATTCGCTCAGGACGCGGAAGGCGAGGCCCATCGCGTTCCCTATCGTTCCAGGAGAGCCGCCGTCGCGCCCCGTCTTGGCTGCGTCCGAAGCCTTATCCCCCTCGCCTTGCGCGTCGAGCGCGTTGGACAATCTGTCGAGCCGAGCCCTCAAGCCCTCGTTTTCGTGCTCGCGGCGTTCCTCTTCGCGCCGTTCGTTGCCGTGCCCTTCGTCTTGTTCTTGTTGATCTTTGTCCGGCTGCCCGCCGCGTTCCGCCACCCGTCTTGCTCCCCCGCTTGGCATTTCCGCCTCGCCCTTAATCGACCCCACAAAAGCACTCAAGTAAAAATTTGTATGCCATCCCCGTGGAAAAAGCGAGGAGGCGACTCTATCGGTTGATTTTTGGTGTTTTACGATATACAATTATGGTGAAACATCAGTTTGGAATCTGAGGCAGAATCGCCGTAATTTGGGCAAGCAGTAGGCAAGAAGGGAGGTTGAAAATGACAGGAAATTGGAACCGCTTAGCGTGCAGCCGCAGCCGTCTGGGTCGAACGATGTTATTGGGTGTTGTTGCCGCGGTCGGCGTCATGCCGCTGACCGCCACGGCGCAGGCACAGACAGCCGCGCCGCAGGCAAGCTCCGAGCAAGGTACCGGAGTGGCCACAGTGCCGTTCGTGCGGCGACTGGACACGACCCCGCAAATGACCGGGGCGGAACGGCACCCGCAGCCCCTGGCCCCTCTCAAGGGCGTAGACCCTGCCACATTTGCCCTGCGAAAGGCTCGGGCGGCCCAAAGCCCCGCCGACCCGAAGGTGGCCTCGCCGCCGCCGGTTAGGCCTCAATCCCTTGAGACGCCGGGTGCTTCGCTAGTTTTCACCAGCACAGGTGAAGTCGCCTGCGGCTTCGTCGCCCCCGCCGATCAGGCGATCGCGGTCGGCGACACCTCCGTCGGAGTCCTTCAGGCGATCAACGTCTGCGTCGATGTGTACAACAAGAGCGGGAACCTGCAAGCTGGCTATCCAAAGAGCTTCACGTCATTCGTAGGCCTGCCGGCAGGCACGCCCACCACTGACCCTCGCGCGATCTACGACTGGATCAACCATCGCTATATCGTGACCTTCATCCAGTTCGATCGGAATTTTGCCAGCGCCAGCTCCTATTGGATTGCCGTGAGCACGGGCGATAACCCCGCCGGCGGCTATTGCCTTTACAACCTCCCGGTGCAATCCGTCGCCGCCAGCGGCGGCGTGTTCCCGTTGCCAGATTTTCCGCGGCTGGGACAGGACCGTCAGGCGATCTACCTCGCGTCGAATATCTTTAATCCAAATTTCAAGTGGGAGGAAATTCTGGTCCTGCCGAAGACAGCGTTGTACGCATGCACTGGGTTTAGCTTTAGCTTTTTTTTCAATCTCGCGGTCGGCGGGGTTGTGACGGATACGACGCAGCCGGCCAATGTCTTCAGCGCGGGGGATGACCCGAGATCCGAATATTTGGTCACCTCCAAGAACATCTTCTTCAGCGACCCTAAAAATGGTCTGATCGTGTGGGCGATTCACAGCCCGCTCAGCAGCCCGACGCTGAACGGCGTGTCTGTCGCCACGACCAACAATTACTCGTTGCCGCCAAATGCCAGCCAGCCGGGCGGCACCAACGACATCGACACCGGGGACACTCGCATCTCCGGTATGGCGATGTATAACGCGGGATCGATCTATGCGTCGATCAACGCCGCCAACGGCTCGCATTCAGAGGCAATCCTGTACCAGATTCAGCCGTTCGTGACCGCTGGCGGAGCCAACGACGGCCAGATCGCTTCTGCGAAAATCCTCAACGAGATCGTTCACGGCAGCAGCGCCTTCGACGTTTATTATGCCACGCAACAGCCGGACCCCGAGGGCAATGTCACCTACGTGTGGAATTTCTCCAGTTCAACTTCGTTCCCCTCGCTTATTTATTCGTCGCGGCGCGCGGCGCAGACCGTCGGCACGGAGCCCGACGGCGGCTTCTTTGCGGTCGGGGGCGCAGGATTTTATAACCAGGGCTTCGGCTCCCCGCCCTTCCGATGGGGCGACTACACCGCCGTGGCGCCGGGCGGCCTGGCGTCGGCCGGAGGCACCGGCGCCAATCCGGTGATGTTCTTCGCCGGGATGTTTGCCCGTAGCGATGGCACCTGGGGAACGGCGATAGGCAAGAACGGCTACACCGCCATCACCCAACCATAGCTCGCCGGTCGAGCGAGGCGAAACCCTGGCGCGAGCGCACCGCGCCGGGGTTTTTCCTTGCGTCGTGGCCGCAAATTCTTAGGCCGTGGCGTTCGACTGCGAGAACCCGGCACATGTGCTGTCAGGCGGCCGCGGAACCCAGAGTTAAAGAGAGCAGGGTAGCAAAATTCGGCATGAGCCCGCCTGTTCTCTTTAAATCATGCGCCTTGGTGAATATTTGGGCAAGAAATGGCGTTATCTCCATGGACCGGACCAATTGCTGTACGCGGCGGAGCAATATTAGGCCGCGGCGACATTTTGCGCAATTGCCAGAAGTGATCCAAGGTGCGACATGCGGCGGCAGCTTGGGGATGAGGCGGGCAAGCATTGCCTCAAGCCGAAGCCGCCGCCTGAGCCAATACCCGACGTTAAGTTGGTTCGGCGCGGAAATTCCTATCGGCACCATTTGAGAGGTCAAGGATGAAAAAAGGATGGCTATAGCCTTCGCGCTTATCCTGGTTTTGGTCGTTGTCGGCTCGGTGTTGTTTCACGTTCTGAGCCCGTGGTGGATGACGCCGATTGCCTCGAACTGGAGTTACATCGATGGCACGATCACCCTCACGTTTTGGATTACCGGAATCGGTTACATCGCCATTATTTTGTTTATGGCCTATTGCGTGTTCCGCTTCCGGCATCAGGAGGGACGCCGGGCAGCGTACCAGCCGGAGAACACTAAGCTGGAGTGGGCGCTCGGCATAGGGACCACGGTGGCCGTCCTGGCCCTGTTGGGGCCGGGGTTGGTCGTGTGGTACCAATACATCGAGGTTCCGAAAGAGGCGACCGAGGTCGAGGTCGTGGGTCAACAATGGAATTGGAGCTTTCGCCTTCCGGGGAAGAACGGCCTCCTCGGCACGTCCGATCCTCGCTACGTCAGTTCCGACAACCCCTTGGGCTTGAATCCGAACGATCCCAATGGGCAAGACAATGTCGTGATCGACGGCGGCGAGTTGCACCTGGCGCTCGGGAAGCCGGTCAAGGTATTGCTCCGCTCCATCGACGTCGTGCACGACTTTTATGTGCCCGAGTTCCGGGCCAAGATGGATTTGATGCCAGGTCTCGTCACCTACTTCTGGTTCACTCCTACCAGGACCGGGACATTCGAAGTCCTCTGCGCAGCATTCTGTGGCGTTGGTCACGACGCGATGCGGGGCAGTGTCGTGGTTGACAACGAGAGCGACTATCAGACGTGGCTGCGGAAACAGCATACTTTCGCGGAATTATCGGCTCGCGCCAAAAAAGCAAGTCTGACCCGATAACCTGGCCAAGTAAGTAAGGCGGATGCGGCTCTTGGGAAGTGAGCCTCATCAGGAAGGAACGAGGAGAACGTGTGATGGTCGATATTGGCGCAGCTGAAGGTATCCCGCCTGCCGAAGTCGAAGACGTAGAGCTTTACCATGCGAAGAGCTGGGTGACGAAGTACGTCTTTTGCCAGGACGCAAAAGTCATCGCCATCCAATACTCGATCACGGCGATCAGCATCGGATTGGTGGCTCTGGTGTTGTCGTGGTTGATCCGGCTGCAGCTGGCATTCCCAGGCACCTTCTCCATTGTCACCCCGAGCAACTACTACCAATTCGTCACGATGCACGGGATGATCATGGTGATATACCTGCTCACCGCGCTGTTTTTGGGAGGTTTTGGAAACTACCTCATCCCACTGATGGTGGGCGCAAGGGACATGGTTTTTCCCTATGTGAACATGCTGAGCTACTGGGTCTATCTTCTCGCGGTTGTGGTCCTGGTGGCGAGCTTCTTCGCGCCGGGCGGGCCTACGGGCGCCGGCTGGACCCTGTACCCGCCCCAGGCCATCCTCGAAGGCACCCCCGGGCGCCAATGGGGCATCATTCTGATGCTGGTTTCCCTGATCCTGTTCATCATCGGCTTCACCATGGGCGGCTTGAACTATGTGGTGACGGTGCTGCAGGGACGCACACGGGGAATGACGATGATGCGCCTGCCGCTGACGGTATGGGGCATTTTCACCGCCACCATCCTCGCGCTGCTGGCCTTCCCCGCGCTGTTCGTCGCCTCCGTCATGATGCTGTTTGACAGGGTGCTCGGGACTAGCTTCTTCATGCCGGCCATCGTCGCAGCCGGGGAACACCTGAAATATGGTGGAGGCAGTCCGATATTGTTCCAGCACCTCTTTTGGTTTTTCGGCCATCCCGAGGTCTACATCGTCGCCCTGCCGGCCTTCGGTATTGTCTCCGACCTGATCAGCGTCCATTCGCGAAAAAACATCTTCGGCTATCGCATGATGGTGTGGGCGTTAGTGGCAATCGCCGTCCTTAGCTTCATAGTATGGGGCCACCATATGTATATAAGCGGCATGAACCCGCCATTCGGATTCTTCTTCGCCACCTCCACGCTTATCATAGCAGTCCCAACTGCCATCAAGGTCTACAACTGGGTGCTGACCCTGTGGCGCGGTGACATCCACCTCACGGTCCCGATGCTGTTCGCCCTCGGATTCATCGTCACATTTGTGAATGGGGGGATCACCGGCCTGTTCCTCGGCAATGTGATCGTGGATGTTCCACTTTCAGCCACGATGTTCGTGGTTGCCCACTTTCATATGGTGATGGGTATCGCGCCAATACTCGTTGTTTTTGGAGGGATCTACCATTGGTACCCCAAGATCACTGGGCGGATGCTGAACGAGAGGCTGGGCCAAATTCACTTCTGGATCACTTTCCTTGGGGCCTATCTGATTTACTTCCCGATGCACTACTTGGGGTTTATCGGCGTGCCGCGCCGGTATTACGAGCTGGGCGAGACGGCTTTTGTCCCGGCGTCGGCCGCGACGCTGAATGTCGCTATTACCGCCGCGGCATTGATTGTGGGCGCCGCCCAGACAGTGTTTTTTTTCAATGTGATATGGAGCCTCTACAAGGGCAAACTTGCCGGCGGCAATCCTTGGAGGGCCGCTTCTCTGGAGTGGCAGACACCGGAAACTCCGCCCGGGCATGGCAATTGGGGCAAGGAGTTGCCGGTCGTCTACCGCTGGGCTTACGATTATAGCGTGCCTGGCGCCGGGCAGGATTTCCTGCCGCAGAACCAGCCCCCAGCCATACCCGCACGTTAGGCAACTCGCCATGAATATCACATTCCTATTCTTGGCTGTGATAGCGGCCATCGTCGCATGGTGGTTAGCGCAGCAAAGGCTGACAGCCAAGCCCTGGTTGGATGCGGGCCTGGTCGGCGATACAGGCGCATCACCCTTGCCCGCCGCGAAGATTGGATTGGGCGTGTTTCTCGCGGTCGTCGGCTGCCTGTTCACGCTCTTGATCAGCGCCTACTCCATGCGCATGGAAATGGGCGAATGGAGGCCCGCGCCCGTGCCAAAGCTGCTGTGGCTCAACACGGGCATGTTGATCTTGAGCAGTGGCGCGCTGCAATGGGCGCAGGTTGCCGCGCGCCGGGGAAGGATGGACCGCGTAAGAGCCGGCCTGCTCGCTGGGGGCGTTTTCGCGCTTGCTTTCCTGGCCGGTCAGCTTGTGGCATGGCGGCAGCTCGACGCTGCGGGCTATTACTTGACGGCCAATCCAGCCGCCGCTTTCTTTTACCTGATCACCGGAGTGCACGGGCTGCACATATTGGGCGGCCAGGTGGCCTTGGGCAGAACCATGGATAAGGCGTGGCAAGGTGTCGCGGTGGGCAAGGTGCGCTTGAGCGTTGAACTATGCGCCACATATTGGCACTTTGTGCTTTTTGTCTGGCTGGTCTTATTCGCTCTGCTGTTGCTTACCGATCCGATTGTAGCGGACAACGGCTGGTTTCTTTGATTTGCCGCATTTTCCGACCACGAGCTGGTGTCCGCCGCGCCTGAAAATGCTCATAAGAGGACTTCGGGAGAACAAATGACGGAATCGGCACTTACCGACTCGTTAGAAGCCCCCCCGCGCCAGGGGGGCTGGCATGGCTTTGCTGCCGACTGGTCCTCGGACCAGCGAGCGTTCAAGAGTGCCACCTGGGGCAAGGCCATGATTTGGATCTTTCTCCTGAGCGATACATTTATTTTTAGCTGCTTTCTGCTTTCTTACATGACGGTGCGGATGTCCACGACCGTGCCTTGGCCGGACCCCGGTAAGGTCTTCGCGTTGACGATCGCCGGCAGAGAAATCCCCCTCATCCTGATCGCCATCATGACCTTCATTCTGATCAGCAGCAGCGGGACGATGGCGATGGCCGTCAACTTCGGTTATCGCCACGATCGAGTCAAATCGGCGGTCTTGATGCTGGCGACCGCGGCATTTGGCGCCTCCTTCGTCGGGATGCAGGCTTTCGAGTGGACCCACCTGATCCTTGAAGGGGTTCGGCCATGGGGCAACCCTTGGGGCGCCGCCCAATTTGGCTCGTGCTTCTTCTTGATCACGGGCTTCCACGGCACGCACGTGACGATCGGCGTGATTTTCCTGCTCATCACTGCGCGAAAAGTCTTGCGCGGCGATTTCGAAAGCGGAAGGCGAGGCTTTTTCACCAGCAGGAAGGGGCGCTACGAGATCGTTGAAACCATGGGTCTCTACTGGCACTTCGTCGATCTTGTCTGGGTCTTCATCTTCGCACTCTTTTATCTTTGGTAAGTGGAAAAAACATGACACAATCAACTTCGGTACCTGGAAAAAATGTGGGGCACCAAGAAGGACAACAACACCCGATTAAGCTTTATCTAATAGTTTGGGGATGGCTGTTTGTGCTGAGCACTTGCTCCTATCTTGTCGACTACTTTGGCATCGAGGGCTTTCTCAGATGGTTTCTGATCCTGCTGTTTATGATTGTGAAGGCAGGCTTGATCGTCGCTATCTTCATGCACATGGCCTGGGAGCGGCTGGCCCTGATGTATGCCATTCTGGTCCCGCCGGGGGCTGTGTTGCTGTTTGTGGCAATCATGGCGTTCGAGTCGGATTACACACACTTCACTCGGGTCGCATTCTTTGGAACTGGGAGCGCTAGTGCTCAGACCGAGACCCTTGCGTCTGCAAAGCCAGGGCCCGAGACTGGAACCGCCACCGCTCCCCCTGACGAATTGAAGAAAGAGGCCGAGAAACACGGACCCGAGGTCTCGAAACCCGAAGTCGCATCCGAAGGGCGCAACGCCGCCCTCTCGGACAGCGCTGCCGCGACAGGGGAGGCCGGGAAGACCGCGCCGGTGAGCGGCAGCGCGGCGGGCGCTGCTACGACTGGGGAAGCCGGCACGACCGCGCTAGCGAGCGGCAATGCGGTGGGCGTTGCCGCGGTCCACAACGATATCACGGCCGCCGCCAAGGCGCCTGAAGCGAAGTTTTATACCCTCAAGCCCGGCGATACACTGTGGAAGATCGCCGAGGCCGAATATGGCCTCGGCCACGGCGGCAAATATCATCTGATCTTTGAAGCCAATAAATCTTTGCTGTCCGATCCCGGCAAGGTGCATCCAGGCCAAGTGCTGCGGATTCCGCCGAATTCGGGCTGAGACGACGCCGTTTCCAGGGAAGACTCTACGGCTTGGCGTCAGACAGGGGCGGCCGGTTCCACGACCTTTCGGTAGAGATGCCAACTCGCATGGGCCAGGATCGGCACCGCGACCGCGAGCCCGACGAATAGTAGCAAAAAGCCGATCGCCAGGACTGCCGCGACGATCAAGCCCCAGATCGCCATGGTGACAGGGTTCTCCCGTACCGCTTTAAGCGATGTAAGAACAGCCACAGCCAAGCCTACATCGCGATCGAGCAGCAAGGGAAATGAGACGACGCTGATGCTCAGCACCCCCACGGCAAAAATGCAACCGATCGCATTACCCAGAACGATCAGTGTCCAGCCTCGGGATGTGGTGAAGATGTCGTTGAGAAATTCCGTGAAGGACACCGTCTCCATGCGGCCGAAGAGCCATACGTAAAGCGCCTCGGCGGTTTCCCGCCAGCAGATGAAGATCACCAGCAGCAGTAGGCCGAGGGCCAGGAGCGAGGGGATCGACGGCGAGTGACGCACCTCGAAAGCATGCGCCCAGGAGGTCTCAAGACCGAGCTCCCGCCGCCGGCTTATCTCGTACAAGCCGATTGCCGCGAAGGGACCAACCAGAGCGAAACCCGACATGAGCGGAAAAAGCAAGGGCAGAGCATAGCCAGCGAGGCACATGCCTACGACCGGGTAGATTAGACCTAGAAAAACAAGGGATGTCGGTATCGCCCAGAAGTCGTCGATGCCTTTGGCAAGAGCGTCCTTGAGGTCCGCGAGTCCGATCTTGCGCACGACAGGATAGTCCAGAGTTGCATCATCGGCGAACACATGGAATTTCGGCATGAGCGTTCCTCCCGAACCGAGCGGCAAGCGGTCACGAGGTCATGGCGAAGCTCGGCATAAACCGGCTGGTCGCACGGAACCGCGAGCTGCATTTTTAGGCATTATATACTCCGCCGCGGAGGTTGTTACCCCCCGCGACGGGGCATTTCAAAAAGAATGCAACCCGAAATTTGATGAAGCAGAGGTAGGAGGAGGCCGGTGATCGCGACGGCCCCAACGGCGCTGGGGCCGCCGGATGGGTTGTTCAAACGCCGGAGCGAGTTTGCGGCCTGGTTGAGGCTCACGCGCTGCGCTCGCCGCGAACCGTTTCAATCCGATCGGAAAATGCGTTACAGCCAGCTTTTTGACCGGCCCACGTTGGGTTTATCCCATGGATGGCCGCACGCAATTCCAAAAGTTAACTTCGCTGAAACCATAACGGCGCCTTATCGCGCTGTTTGGTTCGTGGAGTCGGCTTATGGACTGGCGGGAGTGGGACGCGCGGCGCACAACGCGTACCCGCGAGTTGGATCTTGGCTTGGTTTTCGAAGCGGCCGCCGCCCGGAAATGGTGGTTGATCGGGTTGCCGCTCGCCGCTCTGGTTATCACCGGCGTCGCACTTTGCCTTCAACCGCCGGTATATAGCGCCGAGACGCTTGTTCTGATCGGCCCCCGGCAGGTGGGGTTGATCGGCTTGCGATCGAGCGTCGCCCTTTTGGACGGCGCGGGCGGATTTGGCGCCACCACTAGCCAGGCGCAGCTCATCGCGTCGCGCGATCTCGCCCGCCGGGCGATCAAGGATCTCGGCATCGCGGACAATCCGGAATTCGATCCGGTGACGCGCGGCCCAGGACCCGGTTTCCGCGCCCTAATCTTTCTCGGCATCGTGCGCGATCCAGCGCGAAAAAGCCTGGAGGACCGGGTCCTCGAAGCTTATTCCGACCGCCTGCGGGTGAGCGGGCCGGACAGGGGCGGTCTCGTCACGATCGCATTTCAGTCGGAGGATCGCGAACTTGCCGCGAACGCCGCCAATCGCATCGCCGAACTCTATCTCGAAATGCGCGCCGGCGCCAAGCATACTGCCGATCTGCCGCGCACCCCGGACGCGCGCATCGTTTCGCGCGCCGTCGCACCGCAACATCCGGTTTATCCAAACGAGGCCTTGATGGTCTTGTCGGGCGCCGCGATGCTTGCCGTGGGGTTCGGCACATTGGTGTCGATCGCGCTGCCGCGCAGGCGCTTGCCTCTCCGAACCGAGGCGCCTCCCGAACAGCCCCGCACGCTCGGACAAGTTCGCGTTTTCGCCCGCATCAAGGATGTGGCGTGGCGAGGTCGGCGATTAACCCCAAAATTAGACCCGCTGTTTGCAATAGAGGAGGAAACCGGCGGCGATGACCCCGATGCGCAAGCCATGACAAGAATTGTGACGCGCATCCTGGCGGTGCCCGCGCGCGGTCCGCAAGGCACTAGGCTCGTCGCGACGAGCCTCCAGGCAACTGGCGCGGCGTCTTGCGTGATGCTCGATCTTGCCCGCCGACTCGCCCGCGAGGGACGATCGATCGTCATCGGCCTCGACGAGTCCCCTCTATTGGATTTAGAGAGTTCCACCGCCGGCGCGCCACATGGCGATCCGCCAGGCGTCGAACCCGCGCTTTGCGATCTTCTTGCCGGAACGGCCTCGTTTGCCGAAGTCATTCGCCGCGACCCGGCCTCACGTCTTCATTTTCTGCCGGTTGGTCGCGACGCCGAGCTGGATCTTCAAGAATTCGCAAATGTGCTCCATGCCTTGGTCGGGATCTATGATTTCATCGTCACGATCGCGCCGCCTCTCGACCGGAACGGCATCGCCAAAACTCTCGCCGCGGAAGCCGATGTCGTCCTGCTGGCGGCTCAGGGAGAGCCACGCGGCGGCGCCGTATTCGAAGCCGAGCGGCAACTGATCGAAAGCGGCGCGCGCGAGGTCCTGCTCATTGGCCTGCCGGCCGAGTCGCCGCAAGACTTGAGCCGGGACGCGGCTTGACCGATAGCCGGGGAGTCACTTTCCCGGACCGGGTTTTTCCATCCATCTGATCTGCGGCATAATCGGCAGGGTCCAAGCAAGGCCAAGTCCCGCGAAGCAAAGCGCCAGAACTAGTCCAGGCGCGTGTTGCAGTGGACGCGTTTGCGCCAGAGCCTTGGCGACGAGCGCATAGACCGGCACGAATACGATCATCACGCTCGTGCCGGTGAATTCGCGGGTACCCTGGCCCATTTTGCCTCCATTTTCCGCCTGCGGCATGCCGCGCATGGACATCCGCGCCGCCGGCGTTTATGGCTTTCACCTAGCCGGCGACGAAGCGAGCGTGCTCATTCAGTCGCAAGCGTCAGTACGGCGAATGGACATTCAGACAAAGCCCATCCCAAGCCCCTGTACCGGTATCTGCACGATGGACGGCGCCTTGGGCTTTTGTCTTGGATGCGGCCGCACAGCCGATGAGGTCGCCGAATGGGCTTCGGCCGGCGACGTGCGCCGTAGCGCGATCTGGGCCATCCTGCCGGAGCGCATCGACGCGTTGGGCATTTCGATTACCCGCCTGCCCTGGCCGCAAGGCCGGATTGTAGAATTCGTCGCTGAAAGCCTGCGCCAGATATCCGGCACCTGGGCGCTTGGATGCTATGGCGCGATCGCCGAATTCGTTTGCCATCGTGACGAACCATGCGACGTTTCCGTAACTGGCGAGACAATTACCGCGATCTCTGGTCGTGGCGCGCTGCAATTGACAATTGGCGAACGAGTTAGAGCATTGCGGCTGCGAACAGATCACACCCGGCACGGCTATCGGGCCATTTTTCTCGTTGTCTCGAAGGCGAGGGTAACTTTGCCGGTTGCAACAACTCTCACGCCGCTCGGCCGCGACGAGGGCGCGATCCGGCCGGAGTGTCGAAACGAACCTTGGTTCGATCTAGGTCTGGGGCGAGACGACCTTCGGTTCTGTGTCCGGGCATCCGCGCCAGACCTGCTGGACACGCTGAACCAAGCGTCGGGCCTGCCGCTCTTAGATGTCCTGCAGGCCGCCGGAGCCACGATCGTAAAGCACAGCCCTGCAAGGGTTGTTGAATCGCCTTTAGGGCGCGCCGAGATTTACACTTCTATTCCGGCGCCCGGCGGACAATCGCCCGGTGGACCTCATACGCACCTCCTGCCCGGCCATTTGGCAAGCGGCCGCGCAACGCCGCCGGGTGTTGATCTGCCGCCGGTCTACGCCCTTGGCGCAATTTTCTATCCTCGCTCGGGATCCCGAGGCGATATCGAGCCGGGCTGCGCCGCCTAATAGCCGTCTTTCATGTAGGCGCACAACCATACCTTTTTGCATTCGAGGAACCCCGCAATGGGCGAAGCGCCGGCCAATCGCGCCATGTTGCACGTGGCAACAGACAGGCGGCAACGGGCGCGTTACCGCGCGGTCGCGATTTGGCTTTGGAGCCTCGCCGGTCTCGTCTTTTTGATGGTGATCGTTGGCGGCGCGACAAGGCTCACCGAATCCGGCCTGTCCATTACCGAATGGAAGCCCTTGACCGGCATCGTTCCGCCGCTGAGTCAAACCGAATGGCTGGCCGAATTCGAGAATTATAAGAAGATACCGCAATATGCGCAGCTCTTCCCGGACATGGAACTGAGCGGTTTCAAATTCATTTTTTTCTTTGAATGGGGCCATCGGCTCTTGGGCCGTCTGATTGGCGCCGCCATGGTGCTGCCGCTGATCTTTTTCTGGGCGAAAGGATTTCTGCCGCCTTCGTTCAAGCCAAAGCTTCTCGGCATCCTGGCGCTCGGCGCCTTGCAGGGTTTTGTTGGCTGGTGGATGGTCAAGTCAGGGCTAACGGAGCGCGTGGAAGTCGCCCAGGAATGGCTCGCAATTCATCTCCTGCTGGCATCCGTGACTTTTGCCGCGCTGGTTTGGCTCGCCGCTTCGCTTATGCGACGCGTGGCCCAAATCCCGGAGCGGAGCTTGCCGGGGCTGCGGTGGTTTGCTGGCGGCATGGTCTTGCTCGTCCTTTTGCAAATCGGGCTCGGCGGGCTCGTCGCTGGCTTGCGCGGGGGGCACGCGTTCAACACATGGCCGCTGATCGACGGATATTTTTGGCCGCCTCTCGATAAATTGGCTCTGCTCTCGCCGCTTTGGCGAAATTTCCTCGACAATATTTTGCTGGTCCAGTTCCAGCATAGGATGATTGCCTATGCACTTTTGGCGCTTGCTCTGGCGCAGGCTCTTTACGTATCGCGGGCTGCTGTAGGCAGCCGGGCGGTCCGGCGTGCATGGGCACTGGCGGGCCTCGTCGCCATGCAAGCTTCAATTGGCATCGCGACGCTTGTCTTAGCCGTGCCGCTCTGGGCCGGGCTTTTGCATCAGGCCTTTGCGATGATCGTTTTGGGGATGGCAGTGGCGCATGCGCAGGCGCTTTCGCAAGCGCGTTAGCCAGGGATTGAAGGCCGCTCTACGCGTTCCGGATCGCCAGGCGCTCGTATTCGATTTTGGGGCAGCGGTCCATGACAACTTTCACTCCAAGCGCCTGCGCCCGCGCCGCCGCCGCATCGTCGCGGACGCCGAGCTGCATCCAGATAACTTTCGGCCTCGGATTGAGCGCAAGAGCTTCATTGACGACTCCGCCGGCCGCTGCCGAGTTGCGGAAAATGTCCACCATGTCGATGGCCCCCGGGACATCCGCGAGAGTCTTGAAAAACGCCGTGCCGTGAACGCTCTTGCCCGCAAGGCCTGGATTGACGCCGATCACCTGGTAGCCGCGCGCAAGCAGATAGGCGAAAACGCCATAGGAAGGCCTTTTCTTCCTATTCGACGCGCCAACGACAGCGATCGTTTTCACGGCCGCCAGAATATCGCGCATAAAAGCGTCGGGGTAAGCGTCGTTTCTCATAAGCCTTGTCGTTGGCTCCGGTCCTGCCTTGGGAAACGGAGTGCCCGGTCGCCTTGACCCGCAGGGAATTGGTGCATAAAAAGAGCGCCAATGAACACGCAAGCCCTGCCGTTCAGGGCAATCTTGCGCCTATTTGCCACGGAATCCCAAATGTTCGGCAAGACTTGTTCCGCCAAGGCGGCGGATATCGAAAAAAAATGGGTGTTGATCGACGCCAAGGGGCTCGTCGTCGGACGGCTTGCCTCGCTAATCGCCGTGCGGCTGCGCGGCAAGCACAAGCCGGCGTTCACGCCGCATCTGGACGACGGCGACAACATCATTGTCGTCAACGCCGAAAAAGTGGTTCTGACCGGCCGCAAGCGCGAGCATAAAATATACTATCGCTATACCGGCTTTCAGGGCGGCATCAAGGAACGTTCGGCCAAATTCATTCTGGAAGGCCGGTTCCCCGAACGCATCGTCGAAAAGGCGGTGGAGCGGATGCTCCCGCGTGGTCCGCTTGGCCGCCAGCAGCTCGGCAATCTGCGAGTTTACAAGGGACCCGACCATCCTCATGCCGCACAACAGCCGGTGACGCTCGATGTCGCGAGCCTCAACCGCAAGAACGCGAGGCTCGCCTGATCATGCCCGAAATTTTATCTTCGCTTCAGGATTTGAAAGGCGCGGCGACGCCGGCTCCCGAGGCGGCTCCGCGCTATGTGCAAAAGCTCGATCCGCAGGGGCGCGCCTATGCCACCGGGAAGCGCAAGGACGCGGTTGCGCGGGTCTGGATCAAGCCCGGCCCCGGCAAAGCCCTGGTGAACGGGAAGGCGCTCGATGCCTATTTCGCGCGCCCCGTGCTCAGGATGATCCTGCAGCAGCCGCTTGGCGTCGCCAAGCGCACCGGCCAATATGATTTGATGGTCAGCGTGGCGGGCGGTGGCCTCTCCGGACAGGCGGGCGCCGTGCGCCACGGCCTTGCCAAGGCGCTAGTCAATTACGAGCCGGATCTGCGCCCCGTTCTCAAGAAAGAAGGTTTCTTGACCCGTGACCCGCGCGTCGTCGAGCGCAAGAAATACGGCAAGAAGAAAGCCCGCCGGAGCTTCCAGTTCTCGAAGCGCTGAGCCGTCGCCCGGCGATTGTTTTACCCCAAGGCGGCCGTTTGGCTGCCTTTTTGTTTATGATCGCCCTTGGAGCGCCTCGCCCACATCGTAAGCGGCGCATCACGGATACAAGGAGCCCACGTCCTTCGAGACGCCCACTTCGTGGGCTCTCTCCAGTCGCCCGCTTCCATCGCATTCGCTTCGCGAATCGCTTCACTCGCAATGGAACCTCAAGCTTCCTTCCGCTCAGTACCTGTCCTGTGAGTCAAGGGTGAAGCTTTTGAAACAGGCTCTTAGAGCTTCCCGCCGGTCCGCTCGCGGTCCAGCGGATCGACGACACCGTCGATCAGATTGGCCTCGAACAAGTTTTTGGAGGTGAGTGCCCGGCAAAACGGCGTCGCGACGGCGATGCCAGGCCGGGTCAACAGCCTTCCCACCAGCGCCGCTCGGCAGTTGTCCTTAATTGGCTTCCCTGGCGAAGGATCGCGCCGCGCGTCGACAACGCAATCGCGAATGTCAATTGCCGGGTTCTTCCGCGACGCCGTGTCGTAAATCCGCTGCTTTGCCCGGCCATCGGAATGAGGGCAGGGTTTTAAAAAAGTTGATCGGCTTTTTTGGTTCTGGCATGATCCCTCGTGCCTTGGTCCGCGCGCCAAAGTTAAGATTCCAGGTTATTTTTTGCCATGAGATTTCTCGATTCGGCCAGAATCACTGTTCGTTCAGGCGACGGCGGCGCCGGTTGCCTGTCGTTCCGGCGGGAGAAATTCATCGAATTCGGCGGGCCAGATGGCGGCGACGGCGGGCGCGGCGGCGACGTCATCGCCGAATGCGCCGCGGGCCTCAATACCTTGGTCGATTATCGCTACCAGCAACACTTCAAGGCGACCACCGGAATGCACGGCATGGGCAAGAACCGCGCCGGGGCCAAAGGCGCCGATGCGGTTCTGAAGGTCCCCGCGGGAACCCAGATTTTCGACGGGGAGGGCGAGGTTCTGCTTGCCGATTTAACCGAAACCGGGCAACGCGCCCGTCTCGCGCGGGGCGGCAATGGCGGCTTCGGCAATGCCCGCTTCAAGACCTCGACCAATCAGGCCCCGCGCCACGCCAATCCGGGCCAGAAGGGCGAACAGCGCGTCATCCTGCTGCGGTTGAAACTCATCGCCGACGCTGGGATCGTCGGCTTGCCCAACGCCGGCAAATCGACTTTCCTTGCGACCGTCAGCGCGGCGAGGCCTAGAATCGCCGCTTATCCTTTCACCACCCTCCATCCGCAGCTTGGCGCCGCCACCTGCGACGGCCGGGAATTCGTTGTCGCCGACATTCCGGGCCTCATCGAAGGGGCGCACGACGGCCATGGGCTTGGCGCCAGGTTTTTGGGCCACATTGAGCGCTGCCGCGTGCTTCTCCATCTTGTCGATGCCGGAACCGCGCATGCGGGCAAGGCCTATAAAACCTTGCGCCGCGAACTTGAAGCATATGGCAAGGGTCTCGCGGAAAAGCCTGAGATCGTCGCGCTTTCCAAGATCGACAGTGTCGATCATGCCACGCTGCAAGCTCAGGGGTTGCGGCTAAAACGCGCCGCCAAGCAAACGCCGCTGCGGCTTTCGGCGGTGGCTGGCACCAATATAGGGGAAACCCTGCGCCGGATTGCAACGATGATCGGCGAATCCGGGAACACCAAGACGGTTCAGCCGGGCGCCGTCGCGGAGTGGCACCCTTGAGCGTGGTGAACCAAGCGGCGGCGGCGCCCTCCGACACCTTGCCGAGCCTCAAAACCTTCCGCCGCATCGTCATCAAGGCCGGCTCCTCCTTACTGATCGATCGCGAACAAGGCTGCGTCAAGCGCCGCTGGCTCGAATCGCTTGCCCAAGACATCGCGGATTTGCACGCGGAAGGCACCGATGTCCTCGTCGTTTCGTCCGGCTCGATTGCGCTCGGGCGCACCGTGCTGGGGCTCCCCGGAGGCGGCTTGAAACTCGAAGACAGCCAGGCTGCCGCCGCCGTGGGCCAGATCGCATTGGCGCGAATCTGGGCGGAAGTGCTCGCGGACAAGAAGATCACCGCCGGGCAAATTCTGGTCACGCTTGGCGATACTGAGGAGCGCCATCGCTATCTGAACGCGAGGGCGACGATTGGCCGCCTACTCGATCTCCGCGCCGTGCCGGTCATTAACGAGAACGATACGGTCGCGACATCCGAAATACGCTACGGCGACAACGATCGCTTGGCCGCCCGCGTCGCGACCATGGCGAGCGCGGATCTCTTGATTTTGCTCTCCGACGTGCCTGGGCTATACACCGCGCCCCCGAGCGAAAACCCCGCGGCCGAGCTTGTGCCGGTGGTTGCGCGAGTGGACGCGACGATCGAGGCAATGGCTGGCGGCGGCGGCTCGCCCCTATCGCGCGGCGGCATGCGCACCAAGATCGAGGCGGCGAAAATCGCGACGAATGGCGGCACCCATATGCTGATCGCCGACGGAAGGGTCGCGCATCCGGTGTCGCGCCTCAATGCGTCGGTGCCTTGCACCTGGTTCCTGACCGGCTCCAACCCGGTCACCGCGCGGAAAAAATGGATCGCCGGTTCGCTGGAGCCGCGCGGTGCCTTGCATGTCGATGCCGGAGCGGCAAAGGCCATCGCGAATGGCAAGAGCTTGCTTCCCGCCGGCGTAACGCGGGTCGAAGGCAATTTCACGAGCGGCGATTGCGTGTTAATCCGCGATGCACACAGGGCCGAGATCGGGCGCGGTCTTGTCGGCTACGGCGCGAGCGAGGCGGTCTTGATCGCCGGACGCAATTCGCAGGATATCTTGCGCTTGCTCGGTACTCCGGGGCGCGCGGCGATTATCCACCGGGACGACATGGTACTTGCTCGCGACCGGATTACCGTACGGGAGCCGCTTACGGATGGGAAATCTTAGAACGATCGAGGATGGCCGCGGGGCCAACACGGCGGACGTCATGGCCGATATCGGCCGCTCGGCCCGCGCCGCCGTGCATGCGCTCACGCTCGCTTCGACCGAGGCGAAAAACCGGGCGCTGCGCGCCGCCGCGACGACAATCCGCGCGCGTGCGGCCGATATTCTCGCTGCCAACGCGCGCGATATGGCAGCCGCCAAGACGAACGGCACGGCCAGCGCATTTCTCGATCGGCTGGCGCTCGATAGCGCCCGCATCGAGGCCATGGCGAGCGGGCTCGACGCCATCGCCGCTCTTCCCGATCCCGTAGGCCGCGTGCTCGCGCGGTTCGAGCGGCCGAACGGGCTGCTCATCGAGCGGGTCGCGACCCCGCTCGGCGTTATCGGCGTCATTTACGAGAGCCGCCCGGCGGTGACGGCCGACGCCGGGGCGCTCTGCCTCAAGGCAGGCAATGCGGTAATCCTGCGCGGCGGTTCGGAAAGCTTTTTTTCCGCGCGGCGCATCCATGAGTGTCTCACTGAGGGCCTCGATGAAGCAGGTCTGCCAACGGCCGCGATAGCCCTTGTGCCGGTTACGGACCGCGCGGCGGTTGGCGAAATGCTCTCGGGGCTCGGCGGCAATCTCGATGTGATCGTGCCACGCGGCGGCAAAAGCCTCGTCGCCCGCGTTCAAGCCGAGGCGAGAGTGCCGGTTTTCGCGCATCTCGAAGGCATCGTGCATGTGTTCGTCGAGCGCGACGCCGATCTCAACAAGGCGGAAACAATCGTTCTTAATGCGAAGCTCCGGCGCACCGGTATTTGCGGCGCGGCCGAGACTTTGCTCGTCGATCGCGCCTGCGCGGGCACGCATCTCGCGCCGCTCGTCAAAATGCTGCTCGATGCCGGCTGCGCCGTGCGCGGGGATGCCGCCACGCTCGCCGCCGACCCCTGCGTCACGCAAGCGAGTGAGGCGGATTGGAGCACCGAATATCTCGACGCGATCATTTCCGTGCGGGTGGTCGAGGGCCTCGATCAGGCCATCGCGCATGTCGAAACTTTTGGCTCGCATCATACCGATTGCATTGTCACCGAAAACCAGGCAGCGGCGGAGCGGTTTTTGAAAGAGGTGGATTCGGCGATTGTGATGCACAATGCCTCGACGCAATTTGCCGACGGCGGCGAGTTTGGGTTTGGCGCCGAGATCGGCATTGCGACGAGCCGGATGCACGCGCGTGGCCCGGTGGGACTAGAGCAGCTGACCTCCTTCAAATATCGCGTGCGCGGCAACGGGCAGATTCGCCCTTGAGTTTCGTGCCATCCGCCAAAACGCCGCCTTTCGTGCCTGGCCTGCGGGTTGGCTTGCTCGGCGGCAGTTTCAATCCGCCGCACGACGGCCATAGAGAGGCGAGCCTTTTGGCGCTGCGCCGTCTCCAACTCCATCGCATCTGGTGGCTAGTCAGCCCCGCCAATCCGTTGAAAGACCCGCATGAGATTGCGCCGCTTGCTGAGCGCGTCGAAGCCGCGCGCAGGGTTAGTCAACATCCGCGCATCGCGGTGACGGCGTTCGAGGCCGCGATCGGCGCCGCTTATACGTTCGACACGATTACCTATTTGAAACAGCGCTGTCCCGGCGTGCATTTCGTCTGGCTGATGGGAGCGGATAATTTTCGTCTGTTCGATCGCTGGCAACGCTGGCGCGACATCGCAAGGCTTGTTCCAATTGCGATCATCGATCGCCCCGGCTCGACGCTGACGGCGCCGCATGGGCGTGCGGCGGAAACATTGGCACCTTACCGCCGCGACGAAACCGACGGTGGTCTTCTTGCCATGGCCGCGCCGCCGGCATTCATATTCCTGCATGGGCCGCGCTCGCCGATGTCCTCGACGGCGCTGCGCGGCAATCCGCAGGCCGCCAGCGCTGAAGTTATCGTGGAATTCTTCGCGCGCCACGCCCGTTTTTTCCGATAAAATTGAGAAGTCTGAGTTTTGGGATATGTACCCGTGCAGTCACTCCACGCCGACGATGTCGCGCAGCTAAAGCAGCATCTCGCCTCCTTCGGGAGCGAGTTCTTGTTTCGTGGGCAGATGAATGCCAATGTCGCATCGGATGGGCTGCCGAACCTAAATTCGTCCATTATCCGCAAGGGCTGCCTGCCACCCTTAATGCTGAAATGGATTTTTTATACGACCGAACTGTTGCGGCGTGGTGGGTACGACGTTGAGCAGCCTCAGGCTGCTCATCTTACGCAAGGATTGTTGCAACACTACGGATGGCGATCTTTCTTTGTCGATCTAACGGCATCGCCCGCAGTCGCAGCTTGGTTTGCTTGCCACAGCTTTGGATCGAAACGCGGCTGGCAACTTTGCGAGAATTCATTCGAAGAACCTGTGATGTTGAGTATGCAGACCGCGCACTACGCGGATTATGACGGTATGGGTAACCTCTATGTTCTCAGCAAGGAGCAGTTGAAAGCGTCCGGTCACGAACTCGTTAGCCTCGTTGATGACCTGAAGACGGATTGTACCACCCGATTTCAAATTCAGGAGGCTTGGCTTGCCGGACTGTTCCTGAACCAAGTACGCATCAAACCGGCGGCGATCACCGCGCAAATTACGGCACCTGGTTCGATCTTCAAGGCGTTTGCGGAGGCGGCGGGATTCAAATCAACCGACGACCTGTTTCCGCCGCCAGCCAACGACAAGATTTTGGGAAATTTGCTCAGCCTTGCCGAGAATTAAGGTCGAGATCCCGGACCCGCCGTTTCCTGTTTATTTGCGGAGTTTGGAGATTCCTGAGTATCAGGTCTCGTTTGTGAAGCATCTTTCCATGAGGACAGCGCTCTATTCAAAAGTCTGGCTCTCAGAAATTGCGACTATGGCCAAAGAAGAACTTTGGCTGCACGTGCCGGAGGAAACATTCTACGGAAGCATTGGAACTGATTGTCCAATTCCGAGGCTGGGCGAATTTATCCGCACTAACGACGTGACAAACATCGAGAGCGACGGCCTGATCTGTCTCCCGACGCTTGAAGACAGCCCAAGTTATGAAAAAGGCATCTCACTCAGGCGCAAGGGGAACATGGTCGAGGTTTGCGGAATATCTGTCGACCATGAGAGTAGTCATGTGTCCGGTTGGGGCGTCGCCAAGGGCTACCTGTATGAGCTTGTAGACAGCCGTCTCGTGAGGAGGGAAGCCGTAACCGATTGCCCATGTGGTGACCCGATGCGGCACAATCTGCACCTTCGCGGTCTCGCTGCGCTTGAGGATTTGTTGTCCCGCGCAAATGTCCGGCGGTCCGGCAACGTCGTGAAAATCACGATGAAGTCCTAGAACATTGAGGCTTGTTACGGTTGTGGCGCAAAGCAGAAATTCACACTAAAATGCTCCCCAATGCAGCCCGGTTACTGCCAGACCAAAAAAACAACCCCGCTCGCCGCGCCGGTCGAGACAGCAAGAGCGACACAGGCTGTTGCCGCGCATCGACGCAAATAATTCGTGGCGGCAAGGTCCGTTACATGCAAGAACAATCGACCAGACGGCCGCGCCGCCGAGCGCCAGAGCCCGCAACAGGCCAATAAATCCGACCGCAAAACCCTCGGCCCGCGGCATGATTCGGGTGATGGCGCGCAATGACCGTGCTATCATCGATTTATGTCGCCACACCGCGCCTGGGTGTGGCGCATATGACGCGGCTCCCGCCGGCATCCCGCCGGCCGCGTCAATGAGCGCAATGGCAATAGTCAGGGGAGCCCCCCTAATTAGTAGTAATAGTAGGGATACCCGTAGTAATAACCGCCCGTTGCCAGCGCGAATGGCACCGTAGCCAAGCCAACGGCGGCGCCCGCGACCGCCGCGCCCGGGTACCAACCATAATACCTATGGTAGCGCCAGCCGTAGTGACGATATCTGTGATGGTACCAGCCATAGTGCCTATAGTGATGGCGGTAGTAATAACGGGCCTGTTCGATCGGTATTGGTGGCGTTACAACCTGCGAGCTCGCCACGCTCATTGGACCAGCTGAAGCGGTCGCAGTAAGCGCAAGCAGGGCGGCACCCGAGACCATTGAAATTCTTTTCGTATCCATGACACACCTCCTTTGGGGTTATGCAACACCTCCTGTGAGGTTCTGCAACACTCCTTTGAGGCTCTACAAACGCCTGTCTGGCTCCTTTGTTCCCGCCCGTCGAAAATTGATGAAGCCATGCCCGATTTCGCGGTGCCGGATTTTCCTCTTTGGCAAGCGCCGTCTATACAAGGGGGCTGTTGCCCGCTCAACCGGCATCGCGGATCTACGAGCCATATTGAAACCCCCCAATGCCCGACCTTCTGCTCGAACTTTTTTCCGAGGAAATTCCCGCCCGCATGCAGGCCGGCGCGGCCGAAGATCTCCGCCGTCTCGTCACCGGAGCCTTGCGCGAGCGCGGCCTTTCGCATGAGGGCGCCGCGAGCTTCGCTACTCCCCGGCGGCTCGCCCTGCACATATCCGGTTTGCCGGCGCGCCAGCCCGATACGCGCGACGAAAAGCGCGGGCCGCGGGTCGGCGCGCCCGATGCCGCAGTGCAAGGCTTTTTGAAAAGCGCGGGTCTTAAATCGCTCGCGGAAGCCAAAATCCAAAGGGATTCCAAAAAAGGCGAATTCTACGTCGCCGTCGCGGAGCAAAAGGGCAGGGCGACGATCGAGGTCTTGGCCGAGGTCTTGCCCGCCGCGATAAAAGGCTTTCCATGGCAAAAATCCATGCGCTGGGGCGAGGCCTCGGCGCGGACCGGCTCACTGCGCTGGGTGCGCCCGCTGCACGCGATCCTCGCCACATTCGGCCCGGAGACCGAAGAGACCGAAGTGGTGCCTTTCGCTGTCGACGGCGTCGCCGCCGATAATTTCACCTTCGGCCATCGATTCATGGCGCCCGGCAAAATCAAGGTGCGCCGTTTCGACGATTATGCTGCGGCGTTGGAAAAAGCCAAAGTCGTGCTCGATCCCGCAAGGCGGCGCGACATCATCCTTTATGACGCGCGGGACCTCGCCCTGGCGCAAGGGCTCGAACTCGTCGAGGATGAGGCGCTCTTGCATGAAGTCGCGGGGCTGGTCGAATGGCCGGTGGTGCTGATTGGCGAATTCGACTCTGCATTTCTCGACATCCCGCCGGAAGTTGTCAGGACAACGATCCGTGTCAACCAAAAATGTTTCGTGTTGCAGGATCCTTCGAGCGGACGCCTCAGCCATAAATTCGTTCTGGTGGCGAACATCGAAGCAGCCGATGGCGGCGCGGCGATCGCCGCCGGCAACGGGCAGGTCGTGCAAGCGCGGCTTTCCGACGCCAAGTTTTTTTGGGAGACCGACCTCAAGATCAAACTCGAAGACAGATTGGAAAAGCTCGAGCAAATCGTCTTCCATGAAAAGCTTGGCACCCAGGGCGAACGGGCCAAGCGACTGGAAAACCTTGCCCGCAATATTGCACTTTATACCTGCGCTGATGAAGCCCTTGCCGCGCGGGCGGCGCTTCTTGCCAAGGCCGATCTGACCTCGGAAATGGTCGGTGAATTTCCTGAATTGCAGGGCGTGATGGGGGGCCACTACGCGCGCGAGCAGGGCGAGGACAAGAGCGTCGCGGAGGCGATCGAGGATCACTACAAGCCGCAAGGCCAGAGCGATCGCGTGCCGCGCGCGCCGGTCGCGATCTGCGTCGCGCTCGCCGATAGGCTCGACATGCTGACCGGCTTCTTTGCCATTGGCGAAAAGCCGACCGGCAGCAAGGACCCTTACGGTTTGCGCCGCGCGGCACTCGGCGTCATCGCGTTGGTCCTCGAAAATAAACTGCGTCTTCCACTGCGTTCTCTTTTCGCCGAGGCGTTCGGGCAAGCCAATTTCGTGGACAGGAGTGACGTGCCGGTTGGCGGTCAGGACAATTTGTCCGATCAGCTCATGAGTTTTTTTAGCGAGCGTCTAAAGGTCTATTTGCGCGAGCGCGGCGCGAGATACGATCTCATCGACGCGGTGTTTGCCTTGCCGGGGCAAGACGATCTCCTCCTGATCGTGTCCCGCGTCGAGGCACTTGGCCGTTTTCTCGATACGGAAGACGGCAAGGATCTGCTTGCCGGCTATCGCCGTGCCACCAACATTGTCCGTGCCGAAGAAAAAAACGATGGAGCGGGAGCCTTCGATGGCGCCTTCGATCCTACGCTTCTTAAAGATACGACGGAAATTCAAGACACGGCCGAAAAGCTTCTTTGGAGAGTAATAGCTAATATCAGCGTCGAGATACCGGAAAAACTGAAGTTGGCTTACGAACGGATCGGCCAGCCCGGATTCGAACAACAGACGCCTTTTGAGGATGCGATGGAATCCATGTCCTCGCTGCGCGACCCGGTCGATGTATTTTTTGAGAATGTGACGGTCAACTCTGGCAATCCGGTGCTGCGGCTCAACCGTCTGCGACTCCTGAACGAATTACGAACCGCGATGCACAAGATCGCCGATTTTTCCAAGATCGCGGGATAACCGCGACGGCGGATTCCAGCGAATAAATTTCGCGTCGTAGTTTATCCTTTCGATAACGGGTCCGCTCCAAGCGCACGGGCTCTCCCTTGTCAGGAGAACGGAAAGGACGCAGGATACGGCTGAGACCGGCGGCTATCCGGGGATCGTCGGCAGAACTCTAAAATTCAAAAGGAACCCCCTCAATCGGCGTTAAGCTAGGATAAGGAGAAAACCATGGAACGTCGTGAATTCCTTGCCGCGTTGGGAACCGCTGCGACGATTTCGTCCGCCTCTCAAGTCTTTGCTCAGACTGGCGGCGGGAGCCCTCAGAAGGTCAATGTCGCGCTTTATGTCGCGCTCGAAGCCAAGCCTGGAAAAGAAGAGGCGGTCGCCGAGTTCTTGCGCCAGGGAAGAGCATTGGTCGAGGCCGAACCGGCGACGACTGCATGGTTCGGCATTCGCCTCGGACCCTCGAGCTTCGCCATTTTTGATGCTTTTCCCGATGACGCCGGCCGGCAAGCGCATTTGGCCGGGAAAGTGGCCGCCGCGTTGATGGCGAAAGCCGGAGACTTGCTGGCCCAACCGCCCTCGATCAAGAAGGCCGATGTTTTGGCTTCGAAATTGCCCGGCTAACGCTCATCAAGCGAATGGCGCAGCCCGGCGTTCATCGAACGAACTCCACTACGAGGCCGAGCCAGGAGCTCGGCCTCAATCGCGCGCAATATCCGCGCAACTCCTCGAGGTCAATTTCGACGCCGTCATCGGGCGGATCGCAGTTAAACCTTGCCCCGTGACGGGTAAGCCGGACCGCAGCCTCGACCTGCACAAGCTCGCGCGTGTCCGCCCGGGTGCTCGAGCTACAACGCGGGCCTTGAACTCACAGTTCCGTGAACCAGCAACCGATCATTGGGTCGGAACGAGCCGACTCGTTTGCGTTCACGAAGATTTGCGCTCGCGAAAAGCAGAATAGCAAGTCGCGCCCCTCGGCAAATTAATATCTTGGATGCGCCGAACAACAAAAAATGATTTCCCCTGCCGTCTCGGCACGCGTAGCTTTCCTACAAGCTGGAGGAGCATGAGCCTGAGAGCATGTTCAGCACCGGCGAGCAATAATAGAGCTTAAAAGAGGCAAGTGACATGAGCTTTGTAACAGGAACTGCACGCACCGGCGAGGCCGCGGCCGTCGCCGAGGCGCCCCTTTTCAACGGGATGCCGTTGATTATCGGGGTGATCGCGATCAACACCTTCTATGTCTGTGTGCGTATCTATGAACAGGTTTTCGGCCAATTCGCGGGGCTCGATTCGTTCGCACCCGAGTTCACCACTTACTGGATGACCATTCTCTACATCGAGGAGCCGGTCGAATTGATCTCCTTCCTCGCCTTGGTCGGCTGGATGTGGAAGACCCGCGACATGGACGTCGCAAACGTCGCCCCGCGCGAGGAAATGCGCC
>PEFW01000059.1 GCA_002890675.1 Candidatus Methylaffinis lahnbergensis | reverse complement strand
AACTCCACCGGGCAGGACAAGGCTTTCAGGTTTTCCGCAGCAAGGGCTAGGGCAGTCTCCGACAGGTCCACGCCTTTGTAACGCTGAACCGCCATGCTCGCCAGTAGCGGCGCTAGGGTGGCGGCGTCACCGCAGCCTAAATCCAAGAACGAAAACGGCCGGCTGGCGAATTGAGCGAGCAATACCCGCTCGAGTTGGGCCTTGATTTCCTTATGATGCATGTAATTGGCTGCGACCACCTTGCGGTAGGTATGCCAGACATCGAAAAAAGCTGCGGCAGAATGTTCTGACATTGGAGGGCTTGCTGTTTGAGCGGATCCGAGCCTTCGACCATAGCACAAATTCCGCACTCGCCTCACACAAGCTGGCGGCGCCTCGCCGTCCTCACACGCTCCTTTGCTGGCCCGGTACGCAGGCCATGGCGCCAACGCCCGCCGCGCCCTTCCCTACCGGCTTGAACAAAGCGGCTATAGTCCGGTGCGCAATGATGCCGCTAAGGACGGCTTATGGAAGATCAACGGCGCGCGGCAGGCGGTCTATGCCCAAACCACCCTTCCAATTAACGAACGTTTGGCGGCTGCCCGCAAGCTCACAGAATGGCGCGGGCAGTAAGTGAAGTAAGTGAAGTCAGTGAAAACCCATCCCCCTACACAACTATGCCGATTACCTAATTAAACTAGAAGCGTGACGAGCTTTATGGGGCCTACCGCCGGCATTTCGGCAAAGACGACGCGCCAACTGGACCGATCCACCTGGGCCAGGCTTTCACGACATTTTAGGCGAAGCCATAAAACCCTCGAACTCCTGTGTGACTTTTCTGCTCTCGTTCACCCCCGCGCTTATTTGAGGCTGCAGAGTCGGCAGTAGGAGGAATCGTATGAAGGCAATGTACAATTTTTACTTTGCGGTATTCGCGGCATTTTTGCTGGGCACGTCTGGTAGGGGCATGGCCGACGAACATATCTGCGTACACGGTCACAGCGCTCAATCTCAGACTCCGCATAGTGCTCCAATTTACTATGGTTGGGGCATCACACTCGAGCAACCGTCCCATGACGGAAACTGGCTTCACTATTCAATCCCGACCCCGTCTGGAAAAAGCCTAAAGGCCATTAAGGTGAAGTTTTCCACTGGGGTGAACGGATTTATCGACGCTATCCACATCTGGGATGGCGATGCGCCAAAAGTTGAGCTTGAGCACTTGCACCTCAAAGGGTCCGAGACGAAAGTCGTCCCTCTCACTCCCGAGCAACCTTTCACTTCAGTGGGCGTTTCCATCAAGGTTAAAGCTGATCCCGGTGAGGATGCTCACGTTCTGATCTCAAGCGTCTGTGCTACATTCTTGATTGCGGATCCCATTCCTCTTCCTCCGAAATAAGTTGAAGGAAACCTGACCTGGGGTTCAAAAGGCTCGCATACCGCAAGGCAGGGCTCAGAACGCTCAATGGATCGTTAAGAACGGCCTATGATGAGTAAGCTCGGCAATCTCGGGCTAAACGGAAGTGTACATAATCGCTTTGTCTTCGTTAGATCGATCAGCGGAATTTAAAAAACCTCGGGGATCAGCTTCGAAGTGTAGTCAGACTCGACGTAGCCGTGCGCCTTGTCGCGCTTTGGAAGCTCGATCTTCGGGCGGGGCGTTGTCTCGTAGGGAATTTGCTTCAGTAAATCGGTGATGATGTTGAGTCGGGCCCGCTTTTTGTCGTCGGATTTCGCGACGCGCCAGGGGGCCCAGGCCGTGTCGGTCTTGAGGAACATGTCATCTCGGGCCCGCGTATAGTCATGCCACCGCGAGTAGGACTTCAGATCCATTTCAGTGAGCTTCCACAGCTTACGGCCGTCATTTATGCGCGATTCCAGCCGCTTTGTCTGTTCCTCAGGGCTTACCTCAAGCCAGTATTTCAGGAGCTGGATTCCGGAGTCCACCATCGCCCTCTCGACCGAAGGCACAGCGGCAAAAAACGCCTCGACTTGTTTCTCTGTGCAAAAACCCATCACTCTCTCGACACCAGCGCGGTTATACCAGCTGCGGTCGAAGATAACGATTTCAGAGGCGGCCGGCAGATGAGGCATATACCTCTGGATATACATTTGCGACTTTTCACGTTCGGTAGGGGCGGGTAGCGCCACGACCCGGAACGTGCGCGGGCTTACGCGCTCGGTGAGCGCCTTGATGACACCGCCCTTTCCAGCACCGTCGCGTCCTTCGAAGACGATGCAAATCTTTTTCTTTTCGCGGCGAACCCATTCCTGAAGCTGCACGAGCTCGACATGCAGTCGCGCCAATTCTTCCTCGTAGTCCTTTCGTTTCAGCTTGCGGAGTTCAGGCCCGGCTTCAGGATCCGTTGTGTCGTCTGACTTGAGCTCCTTGTATTTGTTCGACTTTCCCATATGTCCACCACCCTCAGCGTTCGACAGGCGCAAGTAAAATTATACCGCGACAGTTAGCAAGAACCCAAGAGGAATCTGGCCTGTGGGCAATCAGACTTGGGATCGTCACAGTTTCCTGTTAGGGGTTCCGCAATCGGTTGACGGCATGCATCCATGCAGGCACACGAGCGTGTCCCCAAGCGGAATCTTGACTGAAGCAGCGGACCGCGCGCCGATGCGCCGAGCGCTAGTCAGAGGGCACAGTTATGCTCGAGCCCAATCCCTTCACAACTTCGTATTTCAATTACATCCGGGACGCTTTCGAGCGTTCCCTGCTCTTCCTGGACGTTTTGCGGCAGCGGGGAAATGACTACCTTGAACAGAGCAGTCGAACTGCCCCACATGTGCTGAGCTTCGGGTTCAATCTTTTAATCGACGGACGTACGCTGCCAAAGCCCGTCAATTACGCCCTGGTAGAAATCGTTCCGGCCACCGGTTGCGATCGACCCACGGAAGCGGCCATTTATTGTCTTCGACCCGCGTGCCGGGCACGGTCCTGGCATTGGCGCGATGAAGCATGACAGCGAGATCGGCGTCGCGCTGAAAGCGGGGCACCCGTGCTATTTCGTCGGCTTTCTGCCAAAGCCGGAGCCGGGCCAGACGATTGCAGACGTCTGCCGCGCGGAGGCGCATTTCGTTCGCGTCGTCGCCGAGCGGCACCGGGATGCGGAGGGCAAGCCCGTACTGATCGGAAATTGTCAGGCAGGCTGGCAGATCATGATGATGGCTGCGATGGCGCCCGATCTGCCCGGTCCGATTCTTATCGCCGGGACGCCGCTGTCTTACTGGGCGGGTGTGCGCGGCAAATATCCGATGCGCTATCTTGGCGGAATGCTGGGAGGGACTTGGCTCACCTGGCTAATGGGCGATCTGGGAGACGGCGTCTTCGACGGCGCTTGGCTGGTTTCGAATTTCGAGTCCAATAACCCGGCGAACACGTTCTGGAAAAAGGGCTACAACGTTTACGCCAACGTTGATACGGAGGCGAAGCGTTTCCTCGACTTTGAGAAGTGGTGGGGCAATCCGGTGCTTCTCAACGCCGAGGAGATTCAATTCATCGTCGATGAGTTGTTCGTCGGAAACAGGCTGGCAGCTGGGGAAATCGTCGCGAGCAATGCCGAGCGCCTCGACCTGCGCAAGATTAAGTCGCCGATCCTTGTCTTCTGCTCGTTCGGTGACGACATTACGCCGCCTCAGCAGGCGCTCGATTGGATCGTCGATTTATACGATGATGTCGATGACCTGATCGCGAATGGGCAGACGATCATCTATTCGCTGCACCAGAGCATCGGCCATCTCGGCATCTTTGTCTCCGGCAAGGTCGCGAAAAAGGAGCATGAAGAGTTTACCCTCAACATGAATCTGGTCGATGTCATGCCCCCCGGTCTTTACGAGATGGTTCTGATCGAGGCTGACGAAAACTCCCCACGCGCTGATCTCGTGGAAGGAAAATACATCGCGAAAGTCTTACCGCGCACACTCGATGACATTCGCGCCCTTGGTTACAACAATGCCGCCGACCAGCGCCGCTTCGAGACGGTGGCCCGCGTCTCGGACATCAATCAAGGCCTCTACCGCACTTTCGTCAGCCCGATCGTCAAGTCTCTGACGACGCAAACATCGGCGGACTTCCTGCGCGAGATGCATCCCAATCGCGTCGCGTTCCGGGCATTATCCGACCAAAACCCGCTCATGACCCCGGTTCCGTCGGCGGCAGAGAAGATCAGAGCCGACCGCCATCCCATAGAGGCAAACAACCCATTCCTGGCGCTCGAAAAGATGGCGTCGTCATGGATCGTCACTAACCTCGAGATTTTCGCCAAGACGCGCGAGGCGATGACCGAAGCGATGTTTTTGGACACGTACGGTTCGCCGTTGGCTCAAGCGGCGGTTGGGCTGAAGGCTGAGCACAGCGGCGCGGGGCGCGCGATCGAACATGATCTCGCCCGCGCCGAGACACGCTCGAAACTCGAGGCGGACATGCGCCGCGGCGGGTTCCTCGACGCGGGCCTGCGCGCGCTACTTTACGTGCTGCGCGGGCAAGGCGCGGATGAGCGCCAATTCAACGCTCTCGAGGCGCTGCGCAAGCGCGCTCACGAGAGTGAGCGTTTGCCGTTGTCGCAGCTCAAGGACATTATGCGACGCCAGGCTACGCTGTTGCGCTCGAACGAAAAGAAGGCGATTTCCACTATTTCCAAATTGCTGCCGGATGATCCCGAGGCTCGCAGGGGAACGCTCATGACGATTTATGACGTAATCTCGGCGGCTGGCGAATTGGATTCCGACGAAGCAACGAGGTTTGAAAATATCAAGCGCTTATTCGGAATGACGGAGCTGACGCAACCAAAACCAATTCGCGGCGCCGCGACCAACAGGGACTGATCCGAATGAAACCTGTTTCCAAGCCCGAAGCGCACGAAAAATATCAAAGGCTGATTGATGCGGCGACTGCCGCGGGACCTGTTTCGACCGCCGTGGCGCACCCTTGCGATCAGGTGTCTTTTAAGGGCACTGTCGAAGCGGCGCGCCTGCGTTTGATCGATCCGATCCTCGTCGGTCCTGTAGCACGTATCCAGGAGATCGCAAGGCGATATGATATCGATATTAGCGGGCTGAAAATTGTTAATTCGCTGCACAGCCACGATTCCGCAGCTAAAGCAGTAGAGCTCGCGCGGAGTGGCGAAGCTGAGGCTCTGATGAAGGGCAGCCTCCACACGGACGAGCTAATGGGAGCAGTGGTGGCGCGCGAAGGGGGGTTACGCACGTCGCGCCGTATCAGCCATTGCTTCATCATGGACGTGCCCGGCCATCCTGATCCGCTGATTATCACCGACGCGGCGGTTAACATTGCGCCGACGCTGGAGGACAAGATCGACATTGTGCAGAATGCGATTGATCTTGCGACTGCGCTTAATGTGCCGGAGGTGCGCGTTGCAATCCTTTCCGCGATGGAGACCGTTAATCCCAAAGTGCCGTCGTCACTCGAGGCCGCCAGCCTCAGCAAGATGACCGAGCGTGGGCAAATCACCGGCGCTGCAGTGGACGGGCCGTTGGCGCTTGACAATGCGATCAGTGAGGAGGCGGCGGCTACGAAACAGATTACGTCGCCCGTCGCGGGTCGCGCCAATGTTCTGGTCGTGCCGGACCTTGAGGCGGGCAATATGCTCGCCAAAAGCCTTTCCTTTCTCGCGGGCGCCGATAGCGCTGGCGTCGTGCTCGGCGCGAGAGTCCCAATCATCCTGACAAGCCGCGCCGACTCGCTGATGGCGCGCCTCGCGTCCTGCGCCGTCGCGGCGCTCCTCGCAAAATTCCGTCGTGATCAGGCGGCGTCGCGCTCGGTGTGAGGTCTACATGGAAGCGAAAATCAACCAGGTTCTCGCCGGCCGGAAGGCCCTTATCGCTGGAATCGCCAATGATCAGTCGATCGCCTACGGCTGCGCGAAAGCCTTCCGAACCGCCGGCGCCGACCTCGCTGTCACATGGCTGAATGAAAAGGCACGCCCCTATGTGGAGCCTTTGGCGGCTGAACTCGAAGCCGGGATTACGGCGGCGCTCGACGTGTCAAAGCCGGGCGAACTGGAAGCGCTGTTCGAGACAATCCAGAGGAGCTGGGGGCGCCTCGACGTGCTGGTCCACTCGATCGCCTTCGCGCCGAAAGCCGACCTGCAGGGCGGCTTGCTGAATTGCTCGGCGGAGGGTTTCGCGACGGCGATGGATATTTCCTGCCATTCGTTCGTGCGCATGGCGAAGCTCGCAGCGCCGCTGATGACCGACGGCGGTGTGATGTTCGCGATGAGCTACAATGGCGCTAACAGGGTCGTGCCCAACTATAATGTGATGGGGCCCGTAAAGGCAGCGCTGGAGGCTGTTTGCCGCTACCTTGCTTATGAACTTGGACCACGCGGCATCCGGGTGCACGCGATTTCTCCCGGGGCTTTGAAGACCCGGGCCGCCTCAGGCATCAAGGATTTCGAACTGCTCCTCAATGAGGCGGCGCATAAGGCGCCTTTGGGTGAACTTGTCGACATCATGGATGTCGGCTGGATCTGCGCCTATCTTGCAACCCCATTCGCTCACAGAGTCACCGGCGGCACGGTCTACGTCGACGGCGGCGCCAATATCATTGCCTGATCTAAGCGAGGCGCGCGCATCCTGTAAGGGCACTCATGTCGAGCATAGCAGTCATCAATGCCGGATCCTCCAGCATCAAATTCGCCGTATTTCAGGCAGCCTCGACTCCCTCGCTGCTCCTGCGCGGCCAGATCGAGGGCATCGGGGCAACGCCGAGAGCGAAATTGTTGGATCCGGAAGGCAATCTTCTTCATGAGGAAAGTTTTGAAGACAAAGGCTTCGACCATGCCGCAGCAACTCAGGCGATGATGAGGATCGGCGCACAATGGCTTGGCGGGCGGGATATTTCGGCCGTTGGGCACCGTGTCGTTCATGGCGGTACTGAATATTCGACGCCACTGCTGCTGACAGATCAGGTCATCGAGAACCTCGCGACTCTTATTCCCCTCGCGCCGCTGCATCAGCCGCATAATCTCGCGCCAATTCGAGCTATCCGCGCTTCCAACCCAGGCCTTCCGCAGGTTGCTTGCTTCGACACCGCCTTTCATCATAGCCAACCGCCGCTCGCCCAGGCCTTCGCAATTCCCCAGAAATACTCGCAGGAAGGTGTCCGGCGCTATGGCTTTCACGGGATCTCTTACGAGTATGTTACAGCTCGATTCAAGGTAATCGCTCCTGAGATTGCGGATGGTCGCGTCATTGTCGCACATCTCGGAAACGGCGCGAGTCTCTGCGCGACAAAAGGAGGACGCAGTGTTGCAAGCACAATGGGCTTTACGGCGGTCGACGGATTGATGATGGGAACCCGCTGCGGCGCCCTTGATCCCGGCGTGCTCATCCATCTGATCGATCACTATGGTTTGGGCGCGCGCGATTTAGAAGACCTCATCTACCGTAAGTCCGGCCTTCTCGGCGTCTCGGGAATCTCTTCGGACATGCGGACGCTACGAGCTTCATCCGGTCCGGCTGCGAAAGAGGCCATAGACCTGTTTGTTTACAGGATCGTGCGCGAGATTGGCTCTTTGGCGGCTGCGCTGGGCGGACTCGATGCTATCGTCTTCACGGGTGGCATCGGCGAGAACGATTCCGCAACGCGATCCGAAGTCGCCAGCGGCTGCGCGTGGCTCGACTTAACGCTCGATGAAGCCGCGAACCGCCAAGCTGCGGCTCAAATCAGCAGCGAAGGCTCATGCGTTGCAGCATTTGTCATCCCGACGAACGAAGAGCTTGAAATTGCGACGCGCACGTTTGAGATCACGCGTCTCAGTTAACCATTGCGATCCCCCACGGCTTGAAGGCCGCCGATTGGCATTCGAGGCTTTGCGCCGGTGCCTATAGCTTGGGCACAGCGGAATAGATCGCTTCGCCGGCATGATCGGTGCAGCCATGGGCCGCAGCTCGTGCACGCAAATTCCCTCTAAAATTCTTGCCAGCCTCGCGCAGGGCCAAGGGACCGTGCTAAAGGCAAGTCGAAGCGTCAAGAGTTAAGGATAGGCACGAGTTGCTTATAGAACCGCGGGAAGGGCTTTGATGTCTAAGAAGTCTCTGGGGCTGATGATCGTCGCGGCCGTGGTTGGGGCTGCGGGCTTTTTTGGCTATCAATATTGGCAACAAATGAAGTCCAACCTGCCGAAGGGAATCGCCTCAGGCAACGGCCGGATTGAGGCAAAACTCGTCGACGTCGCCGCAAAGGAAGTGCTCAGGATGAAAGAAATCCTCGTTGACGAAGGCGCACTCGTCGAGCCGGGTGAGGTGCTGGTTGTGCTGGACACTGCCACATTGGAGGCCCAGTTGTCCGAAGCCAAGCTAAACGTCGCCGCCACGCAGGAAAAGGCTGCAGTCGCGAAGGCTGCCATCGCCAGGCGCAAGGCCGAAATCGATCTTGCCAAGATCGAGGTCAAACGCAGTACCGCTCTCGTCAAGGAGCGCGCCGGCTCGCAGCGGGAGCTGGATGTGCGCAGAACGGCGCTGCAAACAACCACGGCGGGCCTTGGGGAGGAGGAAGCGAAGCTCCGCACGATTGAGGAAGAGGTCAAAGTCGCGCAGGCGAAAATCGCTGTACGCGCCGGAGCAATAATCCCTCACTGAAGCGGCCGGGTATTTCGGTAGCGCCGGAGTAAAAATCCGGCAGCAAATAGCCCTTTGCGTCGGATCGGCAGAGGGCGGGGGATGAAGGGCGTGGAGCTATATGGACGGGTTCGCTATGCGGTCCAAATTGAGGGGCTAAGCCATCGCGAAGCGGCACGACAATTTGGGATTGACCCTCGGACAGTCGCCAAGATGGTGAAGTTCTCGGTTCCGCCGGGTTACGTGCGCAAGAGGCCGCCGGCCAGGCCGAAGCTTGATCCATGTATTCTCGTGATCGATGGCATTCTCGTGGACGACAAGTCGCGTCCGAAGAAGCAGCAGCATACCGCGAAGCGGATCTTCGAGCGGCTTCGGGACGAATACGGCTTCACGGGCGGCATCACGATTGTGAAGGATTATGTGGCCGGCTGGCATCGGCGGGCTCAAGAGATGTTCGTGCCGCTGGAGCATTCTCCGGGGCATGCTCAGGTAGACTTTGGTGAAGCCATCGGAGTCATCGGCGGCGTCGAACGCAAGATCCACTTTTTCGCTTTTGACTTGCCGCACTCGGACGCGTGTTTTGTGGTCGGTTATCCGGCAGAGACGACGGAAGCCTTCTGCGACGGCCATATTCGGGCGTTCGCATTCTTTGGCGGCGTTCCGCAGTCGATCCTGTATGACAACACCAAGATCGCAGTGGCCCGCATCCTGGGTGACGGCAAACGGCAGCGGACGCGCGTGTTCACCGAGCTGCAATCGCACTACCTGTTCAAGGACCGGTTCGGCCGACCTGGCAAAGGCAACGACAAGGGCAAAGTCGAAGGGCTCGTCGGCTATGCGCGACGGAACTACCTCGTACCAATCCCGGTGTTCGAGAGCTTCGAGGCGTTGAACGCCCATCTGCTGGAATGCTGCCGCCGTCGAATGACGGACTGTTTGCGCGGCCATCATGGGACGATCGGGGAGAGGTTGGAGCGCGATCTTGCCGCCTTCCAGACGCCGCCGTCTGCGTCTTACGACGCCTGCGAGAAGTTCGCGACGCGTGTCTCCTCGCTGTCGCTGGTGCGCTATCGGCTCAACGACTACTCGGTGCCGACGAGCTACGGTCACCGCGATGTGCTCGTGCGCGGTTACGTCCATGAGGTGGTGATCTCATGCGGCGCGGAGGTGATCGCACGTCATCCGCGCTCCTACGAACGCGAGGACTTCGTATTCGAGCCGCTGCACTACCTGGCGCTAATCGAACAGAAGATCAACGCGCTAGACCAGGCTGCGCCGCTGGCCGGCTGGCAGTTACCGGAAGAGTTCATGACGTTGCGGCGTCTTCTGGAAGCCCGGATGGGCAAGCAGGGTAAGCGCGAGTTCGTGCAGGTTCTGCGGCTGATGGAGGTGTTCAGCGCCGATGAGGTCGCCGCCGCGGTGCGCAATGCGATCGCGCGAGGAGCAATCAGCTTCGATGCAGTGAAGCACTTAGTGCTGTGCCACATCGAACGGCGACCACCGCGCCTTGACATGACGGTCTATCCATATCTGCCGCAGGCCCATGTGGCGATGACGTCGGCCAAGACGTACTTGGGCCTGCTGACGGGGGCGGCATCATGACCGATGCGCCCCAGCTTCTGTTCGCTCATCACCTGAAGGCGCTCAAGCTGCCGACGTTCCTGCGCGAGTACGACAAGCTCGCTCGGCAGTGCGCCGCCGAGGGCCTCGATCATACCCGCTATCTGCTGCGCCTGGCCGAACTGGAGCTGATCGACCGCGAACGGCGCATGGTGGAGCGACGGATCAAGGAAGCGCGGTTCCCGGCCGTGAAGAGCCTGGACAGCTTCGACTTCGCCGCCATTCCCTCGCTCAACAAGACCCTCGTGCTGGAGCTCGCCCGCTCGGAGTATGTGACCCGCCGGGAGAACATCATCGCGGTCGGCAACAGCGGTACCGGCAAGACACACATCGGTCTCGGGCTTGGTCTGGCGGCCTGCCAGAAGGGGCTGTCGGTTGGCTTCAACACTGCTTCGGCTCTCGTCCATGAATTGCTGGAGGCTCGCGACGAGAAGCGGTTACTCCGCCTGCAACGGCAACTCGCTGGATATAAGCTCCTGATTATCGACGAGCTGGGATATGTGCCTCTCTCGCAGACCGGCGCCGAGCTGTTGTTCGAGGTGTTCAGCCAGCGTTATGAGCGCGGTTCAACCCTTGTCACCTCAAACCTGCCGTTTGACGAATGGACCAGCGTGTTTGGTTCGGAGCGGCTCACCGGTGCCCTGTTGGACCGACTGACACATCACGTCCATATCCTGGAAATGAACGGCGACAGCTACAGGCTCAATCAAAGCAAGCGTCGCTCACGCCGTGCCAGTGCTGCCACCCCGGCGGATAATCCAACGCAAGCCTGATGCCTGGAGAAAAGGGCCAAGTTACCGGCCCTTCTTGCCAGCTTCACTGATGTATTTTTGCTCCGGGAAACCGATGCACTTTTCCTCCGGCGTTGACAGCTCATCCAGATCGCCCATGAAAACGCGAAATTCCAAAAGGACGGACTGGACACCGCTCAGTCTCGTTTCCGCAACGGCGCCACCTCAGAACTGGATGTCGCACAGGCGCGCGCATTGTATGAGAGCACCTTGGCGGATATTCCCCAGCTACAAGCTAGTCTTCAGCAGGCGAAAAATGCTTTGAGCATTCTATTGGGTGAGCCACCCGGGGCCGTCGAGGCCTTATTGCGAGGGGCCCAAAGAATTCCTTCTGCGTCCCGAAAGGTGGCCATCGGGCTGCCGGCGGAACTGCTGCGGCGGCGTCCGGATATCCGCTCTACCGAGCTTAACGCAGCCGCAGAGGCCGCCCGCATTGGGGTTGCCGAAGCCGATCTCTGATGTCGCCAATAAACGAGATTAAGGCCAGAGTAGCGGTAAAGATTCTGCGCTGCCTATTCATCACTCGCTCCTTTGATGCGTTGTAATTAAGGCCGGAATATGCGCGCGGCGATGTTCTTGCGTGGCCGGTCGCCTCGATGCGCACGAGGATTTCGCCTCGCCCTGGTTCGGGAACTGGCACCCCCTGGAGCACAAGCGGTTTCAACGACAGCCGCCTGCATCATTTTCGACATTTTCATCTCTCCTCTAAAAAAAGAACCATTGTGTACCTAGCCTCACAGTGGTCGCTGCGAGGCTATACCGAGTGATCACGAGAGCTTTATTGTGGCCGGGGCGGACGCGCGTTGGCGGCTGCGACCATACGGCCCCACGAGATGAGGTCGGTGTTTCATTCACTTCGCTCATGGCGACTTATTCTCCTTGCCGAAGGCCAGATCGGGTCACGTCTCGACATGGCGTCATACTGATGCTCCTGATCTGGGTGAAAGACGCCTTGTGGGGGACGGATTGGGACGCGTTTTCACTATACCGACTCCCGCGCACGCGTGACGGACAATTTGAAACTGGCGTCCGTATGCGTCCCCCCGCCCACCCTTGAGTGCAGTCATTTGCCGGCCGGCTAATCATCCTGGTACGAGCGCGTCGGCTCGACGGCTTTAATGACCCGGATTCCGCGATATCCGCGTGTCTTTCTGTCGCCGATTTTTGTTTTTCCGATGCCGTCGCGAGCTTGGAGCTTTTCCGAGAAAGACTTTGGCTTCCGACAAATTCCCCGTTCAATTCCGCCCATGATTTCCATGAGGCATAGAGATTCCCGGAGCTGTCCCGGTAGCTTTTGCCGCATTCGCATCGTTCCTCGATCCAAGTTGCGATTGTATCCTCGGTTTCGAGGTAAGCGGCGGTTGCGTCGATGACGGCTTGTGGTGGGCTCAGGCCGATTTCCTGCCACTTGAGACAGCCATCGACCATCCATCTCAGGATCGCGGGCCATTCTGGCTTGAGTTTTTCCGAGAGGTCCTTGTCGCGGTCCGCTTCTGGGATTGTGACGGCGAATGGGATAAGATGGAACCGCCGGCGCATGGCCTCGTCGAGGGATCGCAGGCGAGGCTTATGATTTCCGGCGATCATTAGTTTGAATGTCGGAGTGAAGCGGAAAAAATCCTGGCGCACGAACCTGGCGCTGATTTCATCGCCGCCGGTTATGGCCTTGAGTTTTGACTCGGCCCATGTGCGGCCTTCCTCGGTCTCGACGGCGGTCACCAAGCGGGCGCCCATGAGGCCGGCGAGGTCGGTAGGATGCTGGATTGATGGACGTGACCCGATCGAAGCCCGGCAGGCCACGCGGGCCGAACGTGACAGCCGCAAAACATTCGGCGATGTTGCTAATGCCTTCCTGAAAGACAACACGCCTAGCTGGCGCAACGCCAAACATCGGGCGCAGTGGAAGATGACCCTTGAAGTCTATGGCAAGTCTCTCTTGCACATGCCCGTCGAAAACATCGACACGCCGGCCGTTCTCGAAGCGCTGAAACCGATTTGGCAGGACAAGCCGGAAACCGCGTCTCGGCTGCGGGGCGCATCGAAGCAGTTCTCGACGCGGCGCGGGCGTCTGGCTTGACGCTTGCCGACCGTCTCAATCCAGCCCGCCGGAAAGGCCATCTCGACAGGCTCCTACCAAAACCGAACAAGCTCGCCCGTGGCAACCATGCCGCCATGCATTACAGGATGTGGGAGCTTTCGTCGCGAAGCTGCGCGAACGCGAGGCGATAACCAGTATTGCTCTCGAATTCCTTAATCTGACAGCCGCCCGCACCGGAGAAGTGCTTGGCGCCGAGTGGCCGGAATTCGATCTTGAGGGCAAGGTTTGGACAGTCTCGGCGAAGCGCATGAAGTCAAACCGCGAGCATCGCGTGCCGCTCTCGCCCCGTGGCGTTGAAATCATCGAGAAGCTTCGCGCCGCCAGGACCGGCGCCTTTGTCTTCCCTGGGATAAGCCGCTCTCAGGCACGGCACTGGTAAAGGCGCCGCGTCGCATGGGCGTTCATGATGCGACGGTTCATGGCTTCAGGTCGAACTTCCGTGATTGGTGCGGCGAAGAGACAAATTTGCCGCGCGAGATTGCCGAGGCGGCGCTCGCCCATGTGACTGGCGACAAGGCGGAAAGAGCTTACCAGCGCGGCGATGCGCTCGAAAAGCGGCGGCAACTCATGGCCGAATGGGCCGCGTTCGCGGGAGCACTTTGAAAAAGGGGTAAGTAATGGGATTCGGTTTTGGGTATGCGGTGAGCTGGAGCCGGCGCAGATTCAACTTCACAGTTTCTTGAACAAGCGGCGGCAAGCGTGAAGCGTAGAATGTTGCGCAAGCACATAATCGCTTCGAGCCTTCGGCTCCTGATTCGGTCCGTAGAGTTGGCAACCTTGAGCGTTCGAGGCGTTGCTGTCGAGTAAGTTCGAACCCCGAAGGAGGAAATCATGCAGCGTCGTGAGTTCATTGCCGCCGCGGTCGGAATGGCCGCCGCGGTCGCTTCGGCTTCACAGGCTTTTGCGCAGGATTATCCTGACGTTGGAGCGATCAAGAAGATGCCTGTCGACGAAGGAGCAGTAGGAGCTGCGAAGAAGGGTATCGAAGGGGAAGCAGGAGCTGCGAAGGAAGGTGTCAAAGGTGTCATTGAAAAGATCACCGAGGCCATCGGGGGCGGAGGTACGGAGGAAATGCATCCGCCGAAATACAAGGCCCTTGAGGACTCCGCGTCGAAGTGTGTCGTGACAGGCAATGATTGCCTCAGGCATTGCTACGGCATGTTCTCCATGAAGGACACGAGCATGGCTGCCTGCGCCAACGCGGCTTTTCAGCTTGTTGCCGCCTGCGCCGCGCTAAACACGCTTGCGGCGGTCAATTCCGAGCATACCGGCCATCTTGCTAAAACCGTCGAGATGATTTGCAACGATTGCAAGAAAGAATGCGACAAGTTCCCCAAGATCACTGAATGCAAGGATTGTGGCGAAGCTTGTAAGGCCTGCGCCGATGAATGCCAGAAGATAGCCACTTGAGCAATTGTTCAGGCGTTTCGCGCATCTGAAGCGAAACCTCAACTCCCGCCGCCTGCGCTCTTAAAGACAAGCGCAGCGAGCAGCGGCGCATTGACCGCGCGACGGCCGGCGGGTGGCAACGTCACTGAGCATGGCGACTGGTCCGGAGATTCCGAACGGGCGTCGTGGTTACCTGATCTCGAAGCCGAACTATTCGTCTTCCCCGGCAGCCGGCACGACGACCAATGCGATTCGATCAGCCAAGCGCTCCTCGACACGAACAACTCGTCCATGACGTGGCTTTCACCGAAGACTGGGAGGTCGTCCTCGCTAAGGCCAAAATTCCTAGGCCAAGGCCACCCTTCGGAAGGCATGGCGGGTGGCTTTCATAGTCGAAGCCCATCAGCGGGCTTTGTCACGCCGCCGGCCGCTTGTTGAATCTTTGCCATACGGAAGTTCGAATCCTGCCACCCCAGCCAGGCGGTCGGGACTCCGGGGTGATATTTCCCGGTGGGGGAGAATCCGCGACATTCCCGCGGGTTCCGCTGGCGGGCCCGAGGCCGTGCAGGCGAAGCGCGCCGCCAACGCCGTTGACCGGCAGGTCCGGCTTAGAGGCTCAGCCGCTATTCTCACCGGCCGGCTCTTTGACGACCGCGGCAACCGAATGAGCCCGACGCATACGAACAAGCAAGGTGCACGCTACCGCTATTATGTCTCGCATGCGCTGTCGCAGAATCGCAAGGCGGAAGCAGGGAGCATCGCCCGCGTGCCTGCCCCCGAGATCGAAAGCCTCATGTGTGATGGCGTGCGCAGGTATCTTGGATCAATGGCCGAAGCAGGGCCTCCGACCGCTCTTGCGGACCGCGACCTCATCGAGCGCCATGTCGCGCGCGTGATCGTCACCCCTCAGGCACTGGAAGTCCGCCTCAATCCTGCGGGTGAGCAAGCCGAAGAGCCCAGTGCCAGCGAGCAGGCTCCCTGCCGTCCGCCAATCACGATCAAGCTTCCCTGGATCGCGCCAAGCTTTGTGGCCATTAAGGGCATCCTTCATGCGCCCTCCACAAAACCGGCGATGAGTCCCGAAAGACGCGATGCTCTGCTAGCCGCAATCGCCAAGGCCCGAGGATGGATCGAGGGCATTCGGCTCGGCCGCTTTGCCTCCTTCGCTGAGATCGCCGAGCATGAAGCCCAGGGCGAACGGCACATCCGCCTGCTCGCCCCCCTCGCCCTTCTGTCGCCCCGCATCATTGCCGCAATCGTCAATGCCACAGCGCCTGCGGATCTTACGGTTGCAGGTCTCGCCAAAGCCCTGCCCTATTCGTGGGCCGAGCAGGAGCGGAGAACCCGATTATGACGTAGCACCAGCGACTCATGCCCGGCGTCATCGGTCGCGGCGACACAATCGCCTAAAACAAATGCCCCCACCAAAAAGACAGCCTTCCCGCTCAAGAAACGCATCGCATGTCGGCCAAAGAGTCTACCGATGCTGGGGACCTCGTGCCGGCGTCCGCCTTTCCCCAAGGGTCCCCTGCGAACCGGTCTCTGCCTGCAATCGAACCAGTCTCCGCTCCACCGAAATGGAAATTGGAAAATGGCGAGCAGAGACCGGTGCCCGAAACCCTCGCCCAAAGGACGAAAATGCCAGAAATTGCCGGCCAGAGACCGGCGGCAGCCAGCCTAACTCGCGGGAATATCAACGATTTTCACCGACCAGGAAAAATCAGCCAGGAGACCGAACTGCGTGGCTGAGCAATCAGGATTCGAACCAATGCATGCACTTTATATGCATCGCTTTTAGCCGATGAAAAACGCGAGCGAAATTGCGTCGACGACGGTGGCCTCTCGGGCGGCACGATAGAGCGCCCGGCCCTGCGCGTGCACGCTCGCTCGCGTGAATTACCCGTCGATCGCAGCGTGGACCACTCGACAGTGCGCCACGAGGTTTGGCCGGGATACTAGAAAGTATTTCAGTGGAGCAGGCGAAGCCAGAATGATTGCACGCGAGGCCAGGTGGGCGCACGGCAATTTACCGAAACTGAATCGACGATTTGTTCTCAGCGAAAGCCGAGGAGCTTTCGCTGTTCAGCCCAGTCAGGCGGCAGCCGCGGCGTCAGACGCATCAATGTCTGGGCAGTGAGTTGCGGCGGTTTTCGGCCATTGATGATGGCCGTGGTGATGTCGGGCGCCAGCCAGGGAAAACGCAGAAGGGAATAGAGGTAGGCTGCCGACACGTGCTCCTCGCGAGCAATATCATGCACGGTCAGCTTGGGGTTTCTGACGGTGGCCGTCGAAACCCCGACGCTCGCGGCAATATGCTTGCCGGAAAGACGTTGGCGACGCAATTCGCCGATCCGCGCGACAATATGCTGTGGTGTCGGCCGGTTGAGGCGGCGCGGCCGCGAGGAGCGGTCCTGCAAACCGGTGATGCCCAGGGCAGCATAACGCGCCACCCATTTGCGGACAGTGCGCGGACAGACGCCTGAGGCTCGTGCGGCGGCCCGCGGCGTCTGTCCGCTCGTCACCTGCATGACGATCCGCGTGGACGTTCATTCGGTCCTCCTCTGGAACACTGAAGCTTTGCAACCTCAGCTTCCTCGATCCGGACCGGAGGGACAACCTATGGAAAGCTCACAGCTAGGGATCAGCATTCGAACCGTCTTCCGCATCTTGCGGACTCGCAAAGAGGCCGAGAAAGCGCCAGTCGCACCGCCGGTCACGCGGACTCGGACACGTCGTCCGCCGAGCCAGACCACCGTCAGAGCATGACGCCGCCTTCGCGGCGCCGCGCCAAATGACTGTGGTTGCGGCCGTACAAGAAATAAATGGCAAGGCCGATCACCAGCCAAACGACAAGCCGCAGCCAAGTATCGCCCGGCAGGCCGACCATTAAAAAAACCGCCGAAGCCGCGCCGAGCGGCGCCACGGCAAACGCGGCCGGCGTCTTGAACGGGCGGTGGATCTCCGGATGGGTGATCCGTAAAACGAGAACGCCGAGGCAGACCACGGCGAATGCGAACAAGGTGCCGATGCTCACCAGTTCGCCGGCGAGACCGATCGGCAAAAGACCAGCGAGGATCGCGACGATCGCGCCGGTGATCAGCGTCGTGACATAGGGGGTGCGAAACCTTGGATGAACGATAGCCGGCGAAAGGCGGCAGCAGGCCGTCGCGCGCCATCGAATAAAAGATCCGCGGCTGGCCGAGCAAGGACACTAAAATCACCGAACTCAGGCCAACCGCCGAGCTTGATGATGGCGGCGAGCCAGCCAAATCCGATGGCATCGGCGCCGACCGCGATCGGGTCGGGCACGTTCAGTCTGTCGAATGGCACGATGCCGGTAATGACGACGCTGACCAGCACATAGAGGAGGGTGCAGATCGCGAGCGAGCCGAGGATGGCGAGCGGCATGTCTTTTTGCGGGTTGCGGGCTTCCTGCGCGGCGGTCGATACGGCGTCGAAGCCGATATAGGCAAAGAAAACCACCCCCGCGCCGCGAATAATCCCGCTCCAGCCGTATTGGCCGGGTCCAAGATTAGGCGGAATGAAGGCGCCCGAGGGATTGCTCGGGGTCACCCAATTCGAGGTCTTGACGAACCAGCCTCCTGCAAGGATGAAAACGACGATGATCACCAGCTTGATGGTGACAATCGCATTGTTCACCTTGGCCGATTCCCTGATTCCCACGACGAGCAGGATTGTTATCAAGACGATGATGAACATTGCCGGAAGATTGACCAGCGCGTCGGTTGGCGACCAGGTTCCGACCGTCGGATCATAGGCAAGCGGCGCTGACGCGAATTTGGCGGGTATCACCAGGCCAAGATCGCGCAATAAGCTTGTGAGATAGCCGGACCACCCGATCGCGACGGTTGTCGCGCCGAAGGCATATTCGAGGATCAAGTCCCAGCCGATGACCCAGGCGACGAATTCACCCATTGTCGCATACGCATAAGTATAGGCGCTGCCCGCGACCGGCACGGTCGAAGCCATCTCGGCATAGCAGAGGCCCGCGAAGGTGCTGACGAGCCCGGCGAGGATAAAAGAGAGGCTGACAGCCGGCCCGGCATGGGCGGCGGCGGCATTTCCCGTCAGTACGAAGATGCCAGCACCGATGATGCAGCCGATACCAAGCGCGATAAGGCTTGCAAGTGATAGCGTCCGGCGCAACCTCGGTTCGCCCGGCACCGATCCGAATTCACCTTCTTTCGCTTCGGCCTGAAGTACCGCAATCGGTTTGCGGCCCCAAATATTCGCCATTCCCCTAGTCTCCCGTTGACCGCGTATCGTCACCGGCCGCTTGTTATGATCGCGGGCACCCAAAGGCTTTGTCGCACGCTATCACACGAGTGGTCATGTCGAGTGCATCGAGATATTCACGCAGGTCCGGCCACATCAGGGACGCTACTGCTTCGGCGCTGGAGGCACGCAAGGAAACCAGAGATCGATTTCGCACCGCTCAGAGGATCGCCAAGGTCATGGGCCGCGGATTGCACGAGATTGACCTGATAGCCGAAGACGTGCGGCTGGTGATCGAAATCGACGTCGAACAACACCGAACGCTGACGCAGACCCGGCGCGCCGCTTCAGTGAGGGATTATTGCTCCGGCAAATCGACGCATTTTTGCTCCGACGTTGACATTCCGCTATCCGAAGATAGCGGTGGCGGCCTTCGGAGTTCATCCTCATTTTAAGGAATACGGATTTCGGGTGGTTAATTGGAGCTTTATCATATTTGGACGCCAGCCTGCCTGAGTTAGTCTATCGGCGCCGTACCGCGTGCCGCGGCGCATAATTGGAGAAAATCGATGAAGCCGATCATCGATCCGCGCGACGGTGATATCGAAGACGACGCGTCCAGCACCAAGCGACGGTCGTTGTTCTCGCTTGCTGGCAGCTTACTGGTGGAGATCAGCCTGCCCAAGCTGGCGGTGGCTTGGACGCTCCTGATCGGTTTGCCGGGTATTATACTCGGCATTGCGCCGCTCCTCCTCTCGCTTTGGATTGGCACCGTTTCGTGGAAAGCTTCGGTTATTCTAACCGGGATCTGGCCTGTCGTGCTTCTATCGGCGCTCGGCGTTTTGGCTTGGTTCGCCGGGCTTCCTCTCGCGCGCTTGATCGAGAGCAGCTTCTGGTCTCTGAACGCTTTGGGCGTTCAGCCCGGCTACATCATCTGTCGTGAGGGGCTTCGACATCTCGTCGAAAGGCTGCTCCCGCACGGCGCCAGCACTGTTAGGCGGGCCTCGGTCCGCGCGGCCAGCGCCGCGGCGTCGGGTTTGGCGATCAGCGCGGCTGCACTGTGGCTCGTCGTGCTCGCTTGGCCAGCGTCGCGCTGGGCTGGCAATCTTGCAGATCTCGCGTCGCCACACCTGCTTATCCCGGTCGCGTTGGCGAACGCCGTCGTTATTATCGCGAGCTATTTTGGCGGGGCGGCGTTCGTATGGGGCATGGCCGACGCGACAATGGCCCAGCCTCGCGATCTCCCGTCCTTTGATACTCTGCCGCAGGGCGGCCGATCATGGCGCGTGGCGCATTTGTCCGACATCCACGTCGTAGGCGAGCGGTACGGCTTCCGGATCGAGAGCGGAAGGTCCGGCCCGCGAGGAAACGGGAGGCTCCGGCAAGCCCTGGCGCGAGTGGACGAGATCCACGCGAAGCAACCGCTCG
>PEFW01000058.1 GCA_002890675.1 Candidatus Methylaffinis lahnbergensis | reverse complement strand
AGCCGCGATCAACCGCTTCCTCGAAGAGTACAATCAACAGTCCAAACCCTTCGCTTGGACCGCCGATCCAAACAAAATCATCGCCGCTGTCAAACGAGGGCACCAAGTGTTAGATTCGATCCACTAGCTCCCCTCCACGCTTTTGGCGGCTTCGTCGAGGAGGCTCGCGATTCTTGCAACCTGCTCCACGCCGAGCGGGCCTTGTGAAAGGCGAAGCCGCAAGGCGAGTTTAAGATTCTCCATCGCACGAACGATTTGCGGCGCTGGGCCGCCGCCGTGGCGAGCGTTGATCGCCGCGATGCGGGCAAAAATCTCCTCGGCCATCGCACGGTTGCGTTCGAGCTCTGTCTCGCCTTCCGGCGTAATCGCGTAGAGTTTACGCGGTCCGTCGGTCGTCTCGACGCGGATTAGCCCTTGCTCCTCCAGCAGCGTCAAGGCCGGATAGACAATTCCGGGACTGGGGGAATAAGCGCCCCCGAGGCGATCCTCGATCGCTTTGATGATTTCATAGCCGTGCGATGGCTTTTCGCTGATCAATTTAAGGATGATCAGGCGGACATCACCCTGGCCGAAGTAACGGCGGCGAGCACCGAAGAGACCAAAATGGCGATGCAAGCGGCCGCCGCCGGTGGCGCCTTCGCCTTGGGCGCAAGACTGTGAATAACGGTGAAAACGCATGGGAAACTCCTGCTGTGCTAATCACGATATATCGAAGTTAGATATATCAAGACAGACTTTTCGCAAGGCCGTGCGAATAATATTTTCCTGCTCAAACGGACCCGACAGTTTTCTCCGAGGCGTCGGAAACTCCATTGGCAATTCCCGCCAAAGAAAACCCGTGACCGTGACATATCCGCCATATCGCGGCGCATGTTTCTCCGTTACAAATTAGAAACATCGCCAACTTATTTTCGATTCGGTCCTCACATGACTTTTTTCACCCGCCGCACAATCATCGCCGGAGCGTCCGCTTCCGCCGCAGCCACCCTCGCTGGTTGCGTCGGCACGAACCCCAATCCCTCGCTAAATGCCGCCGCGCCTGAGAACTCTGCCATGGCGGACGCCGTTGAGCCGCAATACAGCTCGATCTATGGGGAGGTCAAAGACGCCGCCTTCACCGTCCCCGCCGTCGATTACTCGCAGGTCGATCGGGCGTTTTTGCGCAAGAGCGTCAGCTATGACACCAAGGAAGCGCCGGGCACGATCGTGATCGATCCCGCCAATCACTTTCTCTACCATGTCGAAGGCGGCGGCCGGGCAACCCGTTATGGCGTCGGGGTCGGACGCGACGGATTCCGCTGGGCGGGGGAAGCAAGGATCAAGAGCAAGCAGGAATGGCCCGACTGGTATCCCCCTGCGGAGATGCTCGAGCGCAGGCCCGACCTCAACCCCGGCGTCAACAAGCAGGTGGTGGAGCTGCAAAGCGGGGTTGGCATGCACGGCGGCCCCGCCAACCCGCTCGGCGCCCGCGCCATGTACCTTTGGCAAGGCAACAAGGATACATATTTTCGCATCCATGGCACGAATGAACCCTTTACGATCGGGACGAGCCACTCCTCCGGCTGCATTCGCATGATCAACCAGGACGCGATGGATCTCTATCAGAAAACGCCGGTTGGCACGCGGGTCGTGGTACTCCCATCGCCGGGGGCCGTCGCAGCCAACGCCTCGCATGTCTAAGCTAGCGGGTCATCTCTGGCAGCCGCCGCAATAAAATGTGGCGCGGCCAGATTGCGTGATCCGCCCGACCTCGCCGCCGCAGCGCGCGCAGGGTTCATGCTCCCGGCCATAGACACGAAAACTATGCTGGAAATAGCCGAGCGCGCCATCGGTCTTGCGATGATCGCGCAGCGAGGATCCGCCCGCCGCCACCGCCTCCTCGAGGACCTCGCGAACGAGGCGCGCGAGAAGCGTTGCGCGTTTGGTTGGGCTGCCATCGCTGCGCACGAGGCTTGCGGCGGCGCGGCGGGGCGAAAGCCCCGCCCGGTGCAACGCCTCGCAGACATAAATATTGCCAAGACCGGCAATCAAACTCTGATCGAGGAGTGCCGCTTTGAGCGAGCTTGTCTTCCCGGCGAAAAGCTTGGCCAGGGCTTGCCCGTCGAATTCGTCGCCGAGCGGTTCTATTCCGATGTTGTTGAAAAGCGGATGCGCGGAAAATTCCGGACGTGGGATCAACTGCATGAAGCCGAAGCGGCGGGGGTCGTTATAAACGATGCGCACGCCGGTCGAGAGGTCGAAGGCGACATGATCGTGCTGGGAATTTTTCGCGCCCGCAACGGGGATCGTCCCGCGGGCTTGTTCGATACGGAAAGACCCCGACATTCCAAGGTGCATGACGAGGACGTCCGCGCCGTCGAGTTCGGCGATGAGATATTTTGCCCGCCGCCGGAGCGCCTCGACGCGCAGGCCAGTGAGGCGCTCAGTGAAACGCTCCGGAAATGGAAACCGCAGATCCGGCCGCCGCTGCTCGACCGCGTCGAGCCGTGCGCCGACCATCACGGGCTCTAACCCCCGGCGGACAGTTTCGACTTCGGGCAGTTCCGGCACTTGTCGGCATCCGTGTTTTGGGCCATGACAGGTGCGCCGCAATTGCCTTGCCGGTCAACCGAAATAGACGGCAACCCGTCGCGACAGCGTTATCCGGTCAAGGGGGGCGCGAGCGATGCTTTTATTCAGGCGGGCGCGCGGATTTTTGCCAAGGAGACTCCCATGCTCACACGACGCGATGGTTTGAAATTGGCGCTCGCCGCCACGGCCCTGGCCTCCGCAAAGCCGGGCCTCCCCTCGACCGCCCGCGCGACCGCACCCGTCTTCACGGTCCCGCCGCTCGGCTATGGTTACGATGCGCTCGAGCCCTACATCGACGCAAAAACCATGATGATCCACCACGATGGCCATCATGGGGCGTATGTCGCGGCCTTGAACGGGCTCGTCGAAAAATATCCCGATCTCGCCACCAAAACGCCTGTCGAACTTCTCTCCGATCTTTCCGTGGTGCCGGAAGCGGTCCGCGCGCCGGTGCGCAACAACCTCGGCGGCCATTGGAACCACACCTTCTTTTGGGAGCTGATGACGCCGGGCGGCGCAAAAGAGCCGAGCGGAGAGCTGAAATCCGCGATCGACTCTTCTTTCGGCTCCGCCGCCAAATTGACCGGGAAAGTCAACGCCGCCGGACTGGCGCGTTTCGGCTCCGGCTGGGCGTGGCTCATCGTCGATAAGAACGGCAAGCTCGATGTCGTCTCGACTCCCAATCAGGATACGCCGCTCGAAAAAGGCGTTCAGCGCGTCGTGTTCGGCGTCGATGTGTGGGAGCACGCCTATTATCTCAAATATCAGAACAAGCGCGCCGATTATCTCGCGGCGTGGTGGAATATTGTCAATTGGGACAGGGCGGCGGCAAATTTCGCCAAGGCGCCGGCCTGACCGGCGAGCGGATCATCAGCGTGGCATCTTTTTTCTCCTATGCCGGCGCTGTCTGGTGGAGTGTCGCCGTCGCCTTTTTCTGCGCGACGCTTGGCTTGGGGCTGGCGCAGCCTTTCGTGCAGCGCCGGCGCTCCGGCAAAGCGCGCGGCGACGTGCAACCGCCCATCTCGGCGATTATTCCGATAAAACTGCTCGACTCCGGTTTCGAGGCTGCGCTAGCCTCGATGTTTGCCCAAGACTATCCCGCCTTCGAGGTCTTGATTGGCGCCGCCGAACACGCGTCTCCCGCGCTCGACGCGGCGCGCCGCATCGCGGCCTCCCACCCTAAGGTTTCGTGTCGTTTTCTGCGCTCGGCGGGCAAGGCTGCGGTCAGCCCAAAACTCAATAATCTCGCGACGCCGCTCGCCGCCGCGACCTATGATCTCGTATTCACCAAGGATTCGAATATCACGCTCGACCCCGGCGCGATGGCCGCTTTCGTGCATAATTTTACGCAAGGAGTCGGGCTTGTCGTCGGGGTGCCGGTTGCGGTGCGCGCCAAAAATTTCGCCGGCCGGATCGAGGCCTTTTCGATAAATGGCCATGCGCGGCTCTTGCTGGGCGCCTCGGCGCTGGGCGTCGGCTTTGGTGTCGGCAAGGCAATGCTTTTCCGGCGAAGCGATCTCGCCAAGGCGGGCGGCATCGCCGCCATAAGTGATACGCTTGCCGAGGACACCGCGATTTCCAGGGAACTCGCGCGGCATGGCCTAAAAACCGTATTTTCGCATCGAACCGTCGCCCAGGAAACCGGCGCGCGAAGTCTTGCCGAAATCTACGAGCGCCAGCTACGTTGGAGCGTGATTAGACGGAAAAACGAGCGCGTCACTTTCCCCCTGGAACCGCTGGCGAGCCCGCTTCCGGCGGCCGTCGCGGGCGCGCTCGCGGCGCCGCTCGTCTCTTATCCCGGCTGGCTTGGATTCTCCTTGACCTTGCTTTTGTGGTTCTGCGCCGAGACGGGCTTTTCGCTTTGCCAAGGGTGGGAGGTTTCGGCATGGTCGCCGCTTGCTTTTTTGGGGCGGGAAATTCTTGCGCTCGTGGCGTGGCTGCGCGCCTTCACCACCCATGAGGTCGTCTGGGCACAGGTCCGCTTCGATGCACGCCAAGGCGCCCGCACTGCGTTGCGGAAGGCCGTACAAAGTCACGAGATTGGCGAGCGCCCGGCTGACGCCTCTGCTTCCAGGGCACCAAGGCCCGAAAGGAGCGGCCAAGCCGCAGCCTCATCCGAAAAGACGCGGCGCGGGTAAACCGTGAGGATCGCGTAGACCAGGAGTTGAGGCCATTGACCGGCTTCGCTTTCGGCGGCCGCGAACACGGCGGGAGCGAGGAATGTCCGCGACTCAACATACAATTTTCACGCGAACCCTTGCGGCGGCTTCGAGCCGTGGATCTCTGTCCTTGCCGCCCGGCTTTCATTACTGGCGCGGGCTGTCGTAGCAGGCGTTAGGCAGGCTTGGCACGTTGAATTTGACCGGGTCGCCGCATTTGTCGCATCCGGCGGCAAGGAGACAACAAATTACGCTGGCTAAGGTCAAAACGATACGCCGCATGGTCTTCTCCCGGTCGGGTTTTGCCTATAGGTGAACCGATCCATTCAAGTTTCAACTCTTGATTTCGGGCAAAACGAGCCGGATGTGCAACTCGCGCAATTGCTTCGGGGTCACGGTGGAAGGCGCGCCCATGAGCAAATCCTCGGCGCGCTGGTTCATTGGAAAAAGCACGATCTCGCGCAAATTTTCCTCGCCCGCGAGCAGCATGACGATGCGGTCGACGCCGGGCGCGATCCCGCCGTGCGGCGGCGCGCCATATTGGAGGGCGCGATACATGCCGCCGAATTTTTCGAGTAGCGTATCCTCGCCATAGCCCGCGAGCGCGAAGGCCTTTTTCATAATGTCCGGACGGTGGTTCCGGATCGCGCCGGAGGAAAGCTCGACGCCGTTGCAGACGATGTCATATTGAAAAGCCTTGATGCCGAGAATTGTCTTTTCATCGGCTGGATCGAGCTCGAGAAAAGTCTCGGGATCGAAATTCGGCATCGAAAAAGGATTGTGCGAAAAGTCGATTTTCTGTTCGTCCTCGTTCCGTTCGTACATCGGAAAATCGACGATCCAACAGAATTCGAAAACATTCTTTTTCGATAGACCGAGCTCGTTGCCGATCTTGAGCCGGGCGGCACCGGCAAGTTTCGCCGCTTTTTCCTCCTGGTCGCAGGCGAAAAATACGGCGTCGCCGGATTTGAGATTGGCTCTTTCCGCGATTTTCCGCTGCGCTTCGGGGGCAAGAAATTTGGCGATTGGGCCTTTGCCTGTAAGTCCACCGACCTCGCCGTCGAAGATGATATAGCCAAGCCCCGCCGCGCCTTCGCCCTTCGCCCAATCGTTGAGCTTGTCGAAAAAGGAGCGCGGCTGACTGGCCGCGCCGGGCGCTGGAATGGCCCGCACGACGCCGCCCGACTTGATCACGTTCTTGAAGGCGTTGAAGCTCACGTCGTCGCGCGAAAACTCCGCGGTGACATCGGCGATGATTAGCGGATTACGAAGATCGGGTTTGTCGGAGCCATATTTCGGCATCGCCTCCGCATAGCTGATCAGCGGGAATTTTTGCGTCACCGGACAGCCGCCGCCGAATTCCTCGAAAACCCCGCGCAGCACCGGCTCGACCGCGGCAAAGACATCCTCTTGCGTGACAAAACTCATTTCGAGATCGAGCTGGTAGAATTCGCCGGGGCTGCGGTCCGCGCGCGCATCCTCGTCGCGAAAACACGGCGCGATCTGGAAATAGCGATCGAAGCCCGCCACCATGATGAGCTGCTTGAACTGTTGCGGCGCCTGCGGCAGGGCATAGAATTTCCCCGGATGCAGGCGGGACGGCACCAGAAAATCGCGCGCGCCCTCGGGGCTCGAAGCGGTGAGAATCGGGGTCTGGAACTCGAAAAAGCCCTGGGCCTTCATCCGCGCGCGGAGCGAATCGATGATTCTTCCGCGCAGCATGATATTTTGATGCAGTTTTTCACGGCGCAGATCGAGAAAGCGATAGCGCAGCCGCATGTCTTCCGGATAATTTTGCTCGCCGAACACGGGCATGGGCAATTCGGCGGCGGCTCCCAAAACCTCGATTCCAGTGACATAGACTTCGACGAAACCGGTCGGCATTTCGGGATTTTCCGTGCCCGCGGGGCGTTTCCGGACCTCGCCGTCGATCCGGACGACCCACTCCGAACGAAGCTTTTCGGCTTGATTGAAAGCCTTCGAATCCGGGTCGACCACACATTGGGTCACGCCGTAGTGATCGCGCAGATCGATGAACAGCACGCCGCCATGATCGCGAATGCGATGGCACCAGCCCCCAAGACGAATCGTTTCGCCGGCCTGCGTTTCGCGCGGGTCGCCGCAGCTATGGGAGCGGTAGCGGTGCATGACAAAGTCATTAGCAAGAGGAAGAGTGTTGGGTGCGGCCTTGTGGTTCGCGTCAAGCGCGCCGACAACCGCATGGGAGGGGGCATCTGTCAAGGCGGGGTTGTTATGGCGGGCCGATCACGCCCTTGGACGCGCGGGAGCCTATAGCCGATGGTCCACCTTTGCATTATTGATTGAGCCCTTATGACCCTGATTTCCACGCCCGAAGACCTAAGCGCCGTCTGCCGTCGCCTTGCCACCCACCCCTTCGTCACCGTCGATACCGAATTCTTGCGGGAAACGACCTTCTGGCCGCGTCTCTGCGTCGTGCAACTCGCGTCGGAAGACGAAGCCGTGGCTGTCGATGCGATGGCCGAGGGTCTCGATCTTTCGCCTTTTTTCGAGCTGATGGCCGACCAGGGGCCGACAAAAGTCTTTCATGCAGCTCGTCAAGATATTGAAATTATTTGGAAACTGGCAAAATTGATCCCCGCGCCGCTGTTCGACACCCAGGTCGCCGCGATGGTCTGCGGTTTCGGCGATCAGGTCTCCTATGGCGATCTTGTTCAAACGGTCACGAAAGTCAGGCTCGATAAATCCTCGCGCTTCACGGATTGGTCGCGGCGTCCGCTTTTGCCGGCCCAGGCCGAATATGCGATCGCCGACGTCACCTATTTGCGCGACATCTATAGGTTCCTGCGCGCCAAATTGGACGAAACCGGCAGGACCGACTGGCTGGCCGAGGAAATGGCGCTCTTAACGTCGCCTTCGACTTATGAACAGCACCCCGAAAATGCCTGGGAGCGGTTCCGCAACCGGGTCCGCAAGCCACGCGATCTCGCGGTGCTGATGGAGGTCGCCGCCTGGCGGGAGGCCGAGGCGCAGACGCGCGACGTGCCCCGCGCGCGGGTTTTGAAGGACGATGTCTTGATCGAACTCGTGCTCGCCGCGCCGAAAACGGCGGAGGCTTTGGGCAATCTGCGCGCCTTTCCGCGCGGGATGGAGCGTTCGCGCGCCGGCGTCGGGATTTTGGCGGCGGTCGAGCGCGGCCTCGCGCGGGACTCCAAGACCCTGCCGAAGATAGAGCGCGAACGGCGCAATGGCGGCAATGGCGCGACGGTCGAGCTTTTGCGCGTGCTCTTGCGCCATGTCAGCGACAGCCACGGTGTGGCGGCGAAGATGATCGCGACGGTCGACGATCTCGAAGCGATCGCCGCCGACGATCATGCCAAGGTCGCGGCGCTGACCGGCTGGCGGCGCGAGCTCTTTGGCGCCCAGGCGCTCGAGCTGAAGCACGGACGGCTCGCCCTGACCATCGAGCAGGGCAAGGTCGCGCCGCTTGAATGGCGGGACGGAGAGGCGCCACCGGAGAACGGCGTTTCGTAAATCGCGTGGCAATCCCATCGCTCAATGGATAGTATTGGTGCCTTTCTCGAATTCTCGTCTTTCAAAAAGGACTGCAAAATTCCAAAATTGAACCAATCGTCATTCCCCATGACCAATGGAGCATGTCCCGAAAAAGTCGCTCGACTTTTTCGATTAGGACATGCTGTAACTCTTTGGATTTGGGCAGTTCCCCTTCGATCACATGATTTCATGTGATCGAGAAGCGCTCTGGTCTCACATTGTCAATGGCGCATGGTCAATGACGCATGCTCCAGCCCCGTGTCCAAACTTACGGCATTTGCTGAGCGTGCCAATAGAAGTGATCAGCTATCGCCTGCCAGAGGTTATCTGGCAGGTTCGAGTGACAATGCTGAACTACCTTTGAAACCGGAACATCAAAATCCTTGGCAGCGATATCGTGGAACTCCTTCATTTGGGCTTTGTTGAGTCCCACCATATAGTAAACAATACGCGATTTTGCGGAATTTGAGAGCTTAAGGAAATCAGAGCATGTCCAATCTCCTGCATCCTTGGCTTGGGCCGGTCCGGTCATGGAAAACACCGCCAAAGCAGACGCTCCAACGACGGATAAGATCACTGGCGCTTTCTTGATCATCTCACTCCTCCCTTTGCGGCGGATGAAGATTTTTGCACCCGCTTGCGGGCGACAGGCTATATAGTTTGCGATCTGCGATCAAGTTGACTTGGTTTGGATCAGGTTTGGATCGGGGTGCCAGGCGCCGCGCACTCTTGTCGCGGTGCGAGCCTTGCCGGTCTTTGAGAGAGGCAAAGGGCGATGGCGGATTGCGAAAAATCGTAAAAGGAACTAGCGGTCGTTCCCCAAGACCCTTGGTATAGCAAGCGAAGTACCTCGCTCGAAGCTCACCCCGCGATGGTGATCGCCGGCTCGCGTCCGATCAGACGCCCGAGCTGCTTCAAACGATTTTGCAGCCGTTCGCTCGCGAGATCGGCAAGACTTTGCGGCAAGGTCAAGATCAATCTGGTCTCAACGCAAGCCAGGGGCGTCAAGGGCAGGACCCCGGACATGGCACCCGAAATAACGTAGGCCGCGCGAATCGCCGCCGCAACAATGCGCGCCCGATCGAGCATCTGCGCGGAAACCAGCGCGCGGATCTGCGGAATGACGTCCGCGTCGAGTCCCAGATAGCGATAGGACGCCGCGAGCGCGAGGAAAGAACGGCCGGGATGATCGACACCGAGGAAAGCGGCGTTCTCGACGATATTGATGCTTTCCTCGTTGCGGTGGTCTGGATGGGCGCGCCAGTTGACATCGGCCAAAAGGCAAGCGGCATGGCGAAGCCGGCGTTCTTCCGGTGATTCCTCGACGTGCATGGACTTCATGAACAAGCCGGTCCAATCGCAGAGCTCCCCGGCATGGCCGGGTGCGCGCGAGAAGAGCCGGTTGAATTGCGCGGCCGCGACCAGCAACGGATCTTGCCGGCGCTCGTCCATATCGAGCATTTCATAAAGTAGACCTTCCCGCACGCCGGTCGTCGAAATCATGACTTCGCGCGGTCGCGCCCGGCGAATGATCTCCTCAAGCACGACCGCGCCATAGGCAAGAAACGGTCGCCGCGCCGCGCTGACCGCGTCGATCGAAATCAGCGTCTCGGTATTCGCCCGTTCGACGAGGCCCGCGAAATCGGCGGCGTCGGGGGTGGGGATGACATAGCCGTGGGTCACGGCGAGCGGATAATTGCGTTGGCTCATGTGCAGCTTGGCAAGCGCCCGCCAGGTGCCGCCGACCGCGTAGAAAGTGCGTCCCGCGAGCCGCTCGGCGATGCGCGACGAGGCCAATGCCTGACGGACAATCTTGACCGCCGCGCGCGGCGAACGTCCCGAGGCATCCATCAGGGTGAGACCGCCAAGTGGAAGGCTCGTGCCCTTACCCGCGTGCGCACCTTTGACGTCGATCAATTCGAGCGAGCCGCCGCCGAGATCGCCGACGACGCCATCCGGGCGGTTGATGCCGGCAACAACCCCATGCGCCGAAAGCTCCGCCTCGCGTTCGCCCGATAGAAGCGTCACCGGGGCGCCGATCGCTTCCGCCGCAGCGGCGAGAAACTCGGTTCCGTTCAAGGCGTCGCGGGGGGCGGCGGTTGCAAGAACGTACGGGACGGACACGCCCATGATATCGCTCAAGACCCGGAAGCGGCGCAGAGCCGCGAGCGCCTTTTCGACGCCGGCTTGCGGGAGATGGCCAGTGGTTGCCACGCCCTTGCCGAGCGCGCACAGCGATTTCTCATTGAATATCGGGCGGGGCGAGCGGCTCAAACATTCGTAGACAACGAGACGAACCGAGTTCGACCCGACGTCGACGATCGCGAGGCGCTCCTCGGCCTTTGTTGGCGGAGCGGCCTCCTGGCGATTTTCGGACATCGAGCCCTTAGCGGCCATCCAGCCGCTTAAGGAGGGTTTTTGGACTCGAATGCTTGAGGGATTTTCCACGGCCGGACAGACTGGGGTTGGTCATGAAGTAGGAATGCGCATTGAACGGCTCTTCGTTTTCAGGCGCTTTTATGCGCGCGCTCGAACCGTCCGGCAAGACCCGGTAGCTCTGCTGATTATCGATCAGATTGGCGACCATGATCTGATCAAGGATTTGCTCATGCACGGTCGGATTTTGAATCGGCAGCAGCGCCTCGACTCTCCGGTCGAGATTGCGCGGCATCAGATCGGCCGACGAAATATAGACATGCGCCTTGGGATGCGGCAGATTGTGGCCGCCGCCGAAGCAATAAACCCTTGCATGCTCGAGAAACCGGCCGACGATCGATTTAACCCTTATGTTTTCGGACAGCCCCTCGACGCCCGGCCGGAGGCAGCAGATCCCGCGTACGACGAGGTCTATATTTACTCCCGCATTACTCGCCGCATAGAGGGCGTCGATGATCTCGGGATCGACGAGGGCATTGCACTTTGCCCAGATCGCGGCGGGCTTGCCAGCTTTGACGAAGGCGATCTCCTGCCCAATATGTTCGAGAAGCCGCTGCTTGAGCGAAATCGGCGAAACCGCCAGCCGTTCGAGCCCGGCCGGCTCGGCATAGCCGGTGATATAATTAAAGATCCGCGAGACATCGCGTCCGATCACCGGATCGGCGGTAAAGAACGAAATGTCGGTATAGATCTTCGCCGTCACCGAATGGTAATTGCCGGTGCCGACATGGCAATAGGTGACGAGGGAACCTGCTTCGCGGCGCACGACCATCGACAGTTTAGCGTGCGTCTTTAATTCGATGAAGCCGAACACCACCTGCGCGCCGGCGCGTTCGAGATCGCGCGCCCAGCGAATGTTGGCGGCCTCGTCGAAGCGCGCTTTGAGTTCGACGAGGGCGGTCACCGACTTGCCGGCGTCCGCCGCCTCGATCAGGGCGCGCACGATCGGACTGTCGGAGGAGGTGCGATAGAGAGTCTGCTTGATCGCGACGACATTGGGATCGGCCGCCGCCTGCTTGAGGAACTGGACCACCACGTCGAAAGATTCATAAGGGTGGTGGACAACGAGATCCTTTTGTTTGATCGCGAGGAAACAATCGCCGCCATTCTCGCGGACACGCTCCGGAAAGCGCGGATTATAAGGCTTGAACTTGAGGTCCGGCCGGTCGAGACCGACAAGTTCGGACAGCTCGTTCAAGGCCAGCATCCCGTCTAGGATAAAAATTTCGTCTCCCACGACATCGAGTTCCTCGGCGACAAATCCGCGCAGCTCCTCGGGCATGCTGCTGTCGAATTCGAGCCGGATGACCGAACCCCGGCGCCGCCGCTTCAGCGCGCTCTCGAACAATAACATCAGATCCTCGGCCTCCTCCTCGACTTCGAGATCGCTGTCGCGAATGACCCGGAAGAGCCCGTGACCACGCACGTGATAGCCGGGAAACAGGCTTTGCGTGAACATGCCGATAGCGGTTTCAAGCGCGACGAAGCGCTGGCCCTTCTCGTTCGGCTCGTCGGGGAGGCGGATAAACCGTTCGATCTTGGCTGGAAGGCGGATCAAGGCCTTGCGGTTCTTGTGGTCGCTTGGCCCGAGCAATTCAAGCGCGATCGTAGAGCCGAAATTGGGAATGAAGGGAAACGGATGCGCCGGATCGACGGCAAGCGGCGTCAGAACCGGAAAAACATGAGTGAGGAAATGCTGGCGCAGCCATTCCGTTTCCACCTTGTTGAGGTCTGGCGGATCGACCAGCGTTATCCCCGCGCCGCGCAGCTCCCTGCGTAACTCGCGCCAGCGGCGCTGCTGCTCCGCCGCCAAAAGGCCTACGCGCTCGCGGATCTTGCCAAGCTGCTCGGGCGGCGAAAGCCCGTCCTCGGAGGGTGTCGCGAACCCGGCGCGCATCTGGCCGCGAAGACCGGCGACCCGCACCATGAAGAATTCGTCGAGATTGTCGGCGGAAATCGACAGGAACCGCAATTGTTCGAGCAACGGATGATTCCGATTCGAGGCCTCCAACAAGACCCGCCGGTTGAATTCGAGCCAGGACAATTCGCGGTTGATGAAGCGCTGCGGCGACGGCGCCACCCCGCGTAGCGGCGCGGCAGATTCGTCGCGATCTACCATGGGCGGAATCGAAGCGGACGGCGCGGCCGCTCCTTGGGCCGTGTCAAGCTGCGTGGCGAATTCAACCGAGACCGCGGCACGATCGCTCCCGTCTGGCGCCGCCGCCATTGGCGCCAAAATAGGGTTCGCGGCGGCCGGATTGCCTTGCATGCCGCGGTTTGGCTCCGCTCCGCGTTTGACAGCGGCCAGCTTTCGTCCTTCCGCTTGCGAACTCAACATTCCCTCCTTGACCTAACGGCTACTGGCCGCTGGAATTTCGTTGTCATTGATGACGGGAGCGTGACTAATCCCCTTTTCCCCATCGGATTGCGCCCGCCGCTCGGATGCCGGACCGCGCCAACTGCGCCGCACGCAGCCGAATCGAGGGGCGGGCACCCGCCGATTTTAGCCCGGCCGCTTCGAGGTGCGCGCTATCGCCGGATTGTTTTCCAAGACGAATCGTACCACATCCAAGGCGATTGGGCATATCCGGCGTTTTGATCTGGAGCCTGGCGAATGCGGATTGGCGTGCCGACGGAAATCAAGGAGCAAGAATATCGGGTCGGGTTGACTCCGGAGTCAGTCCGCGAATTCGTTGCCGCTGGGCACGAGCTGAGCGTCGAAACCGGCGCCGGCGCCGGGATCAATGCCACGGATCAGGCCTATCTGGGGGCCGGCGCCACAATAGTAGACACCGCCGCCGAAATTTTCGCCACATCCGACATGATCGTAAAAGTGAAGGAGCCGCTAGAGAGCGAATGGACGCAGCTGCGCGAAAATCAGATCGTTTTTGCATTTTTGCATCTTGCGGCCGATCTCGCGCAGACAAAAGGATTGTTGGCTTCAGGATGCACCGCCGTCGCCTATGAAACCGTGACCGGGCCGGACGGCCTAGGCCTTCCGCTTCTCGCGCCGATGAGCCAAGTCGCCGGGCGGCTCGCGATCGAGGCGGCGGGCCTGGCTCTGCGGCGCCAGAACGGCGGCCGCGGCATCTTGCTTGGAGGCGTCCCGGGGGTTCTGCCGGCGCGGGTCGTTGTGCTGGGCGGCGGCGTTGCCGGAACAGAGGCGGCACGGATGGCGGCCGGTCTCGGCGCCGATGTGACGATCCTCGACCGCGCGCTCCCGCGCCTGCGCCAGCTCGATGAATTGTTCCACGGGCGGGCCAAGACAAGATTTGCCTCGGCCGCAGCGATCGAGGATGCGGTTTTATCCGCCGATGTGGTGATCGGCGCGGTGCTGATCCCGGGCGCCGCCGCGCCCAAGCTCATTACGGAGCAAATGTTGAGCCGCATGAAGCAAGGCGCCGTTCTCGTCGATATCGCGATTGATCAAGGCGGCTGTTTCGAAAGCTCGCATGCGACGACGCATGCCGCCCCGACTTTCATCAAAGGCGGGGTGGTCCATTATTGCGTGGCGAATATGCCCGGCGCGGTGCCATTCACCTCGAGTCATGCACTGAACAATGCGGCGCTTCCGTATGGCCTTGCCCTTGCCGCCGGCGGGCTCGGCGCGATTGCCAACAACCCTGGCCTGCGCGGCGGCCTAAATGTGCATCGCGGCCATGTGACCCATCCGGCAATTGCCGCAAGCCTCGGGTTTGCGCTCAAGCCGCCCGCAGCGGCCCTCGCGGCCTGAGCGCGGGCCAAGCCGGCCAGGGTCCCGGGAGCAACCCCTGCTTATTGAATCGGGGGCACGGTTTTAGCGTAGTTCAGGTCGTAGGTCTTGTTCCTGAGAGGGTCGAGGGGAGTTCCCTCGGATGCGTCGAACGCCCGCGCATGCACGGGCCTTCCCTCGAATTGTGGCTGCCGCGCTGGCGACGTTTCCGGCCCGTTGGGCGCATCCGCCGCATCCTCTTGACCGATCGGACCATCGAGCGTCGCGGCGGCCGGAGAGCGAACGCCGCCCACCGAAATGCCAAGTTCGTCGAGCCCCGGCCCAAAAGCGAAGGCACTTATATTTCCTAGGGGTTTCCCCGCGGTCTTGGAAGCTGGGACCCGCATCACGCCCGCGATCGCTGACGCCGCATGCGCATAGGAAAGGGATGGCGGTCCAGGCGTCGCGCTTGGCGGGGCGTCGAGCGACGCTGGCAGCGATCCGTAGACGGACGACGGCTTTCCGCTCTCGCTTTTCTGGCCGGCGCCGGGCTGAGGTGCCGCCGGGGCCGTTACCGGCGCGGCCTTGTCCATATCAGGCGCTGGCTGTTCCTGCTTGTCTTTCGCGTCCTTTTCGATCTGGCGCCAACGCTGCACGTTGCGGCTTTGCTGATCGAGCGTTTCGGCAAAAACATGGCCGCCAGTGCCATCGGCGACGAAATAGAGATCATTGGTGCGGGACGGGTTTGCAACAGCTTCGAGCGCCGCACGCCCGGGATTGGCGATCGGCCCCGGCGGCAAGCCGTCAATCAAATAGGTATTGTAAGGGGTAGGCTTTTCGAGATCGGCGCGGGAGATCCCTCTGCCCAGCGAGCCTTTGCCTCCGGCCAAGCCATAAACAATCGTCGGGTCGGATTGCAGCCGCATCCTGTTTCTCAGGCGGTTCACGAAAACGCTTGCGACCCGCGGCCTCTCATCCGCCTTGCCGGTTTCCTTTTCGACGATCGAGGCCAAGATGACGAGCTCGTAGGGCGAGCGCAACGGAAGGCCGCTCGCCCGGCGCGACCAAATCTGATCGACAGCGCGCTTTTGAGCGTCCTGCATTTTCTTGACGACGTCGGCGCGGATGTCGCCGCGCGCGGCCTTGTAGGTTTCCGGCAGCATGCTGCCTTCCTTCGGCACGTCCGTGATGTCGCCAAGCAGGACGTCGCTGTCCCGGAGCCGTTCGACGATCTGCCCGCTTGTCAGTCCTTCGGGTATTGTAATGGCGTGCAGCACCTGCTTGCCGCTGATCAGCGTGTCGATCACCTCGCGCAGACTGACGTTCTGTTTGAAGAGATATTCACCTGCCTTGACCTTCGTACGATTGCCTTCGAGCAAGAGTGTGACGCTGAGCAGGAACGGACTGTCGATGACCCCCTCGCGATCAAGTTGGGCAATAATGTCGGGAACCTCGGTGCCGGGCTCGATGTAGAGGACCTTGTTGGCGGCGAGCGGACCAGGTTCATGCGTCCGGTGGCGGCTCCAGACGAGCCCGGACATGGAGGCGATCGCCACGACCAACAGAAACGAGAGGAGGCCGCTGAACGCCGAAAGCGTGGGCCGCCTGCGGCTCGGCGGAATTGGCGGCGGCGGCGCGGCGGCGGGCTGCAACGCCTCGTTGGGGCTTTGCGGCGTTACTCTTTGGCCCGCGAACCGGCCGCCCGGATGGGTCTCGGCGCGAAGGGTCTGATCCGGCCGCTCCGGCGCGGCGTTTCCGCTCGGTTTTGAAGGCGTGCCGTCCATCAACTCAGCCCACGAATCTGCCACGAGATCCTTTTCGCATGGAAACCGCTCGAATGCCATAGACCGGTTCCCATCGCTGTTGATACAATGGTTTGCTATAGTGCATTTTCCTGATGCGAACCGGCCTCCGCTTTGCGGCAAAATGTTCTGACCGCGAACTGACGGATGTTACCTATCCCGCCCGGAAAATATGGCGAAATCGAGTTCAGAGCCGGAATTTCCAATATAGCCGCGACGCCGCGGCCTTGGTCCGCCGGTCATTGCGGACGCTGGAAGACCAAGCAGGCATTGGTGCCGCCAAATCCGAAGGAATTCGACAGAACGAACTCGACCTCGCGCTTGCGCGCCTTGTGCGGCACGAGATCGATTTCGGTTGCAACCGACGGATGATCGAGGTTGAGCGTCGGCGGTACGATTTGATCCCTGATCGCCAAAATCGAAAAGATCGCCTCGACGGCACCCGCCGCGCCGAGGAGATGGCCGATCGCCGATTTCGTCGAAGACATGGAAAGCGACCGGCCGCTGTTGCCCGCTATCCTCTCGACCGCCCGAATCTCGATTTCGTCACCGAGCGGCGTCGATGTTCCATGTGCGTTGATATAGTCGATGTCGGCCGGTGAAATCCCTGCCCGTTTGATCGCCGCCGCCATAGCCCGGCAGGCGCCATCGCCGCTCTCCTGGGGCGCGGTGATGTGATAGGCGTCCCCCGACATGCCGTAGCCGGCAAGTTCGGCGTAAATTTTGGCGCCGCGCGCCCTGGCGTGTTCGTAGGCTTCGAGGACGACACAGCCCGCGCCCTCGCCCATGACAAAACCATCGCGGTCCCTATCGTAGGGCCGCGAGGCTTGCTTTGGCCGGTCGTTGAAATTTGTGGATAAGGCCCGGCAGGCAGCGAATCCGGCGATGCCGATGCGATTGATTGCCGATTCGGCGCCCCCCGCCACCATGACTTCGGCATCTTCCAGGGCGACCAGGCGCCCAGCGTCGCCGATCGCATGGGTTCCGGTCGAGCACGCGGTAACGACCGAATGGTTCGGCCCCTTGAGGCCATGCTGAATTGAGACATAGCCTCCAGCGAGATTGATCAGCCGGCCGGGAATGAAGAACGGCGAAACACGGCGCGGGCCCTTTTCCTTCAAGACGATCGCGGTCTCGGCGATGCCGCCAAGGCCACCGATCCCCGAGCCGATAAGAACGCCGGTCTTGATCTGCTCTTCATAGGTGGACGGCTTCCAGCCCGCATCGACAAGCGCCTGCTCCGCCGCGGCGACAGCATAAAGGATGAAGTCATCGATTTTGCGTTGCTCTTTCGGCTCCATCCATTGGTCGGGGTTGAAGCTCCCGTTGTCGCCGCCGCCACGCGGCACCGGCATGGCGATTTTGCAGGCCAGATCGGAGACGTCGAACCTTTCGATGCGGCGGGCGCCGCTTTGACCCGCCAGTAAACGACTCCAGCTCAGCTCAACTCCACAGGCGAGCGGCGAGACCATGCCGAGACCCGTGACAACTACCCTGCGCATCTAAACGACCTTGCGACTATTCCTGCCGGCGTTGCCGCCCCCCGTTGCACCAGCGTTCCTTGCCGGCGTACATGGGGAGCGGCCGATCGCGCCGGCGTCCCCGAGAGGCGTTGAACGCTTTGCCCCGCGTAGCCGGCGCGTGCGAGCATCCGTTCCACCTAAAGTCACTTTGATGCTTGGCCACGCTTGCTTGAAATAAATCAAGCAGCGGATGCTTTCTCAAGAAACTTGATGGCGTCGCCGACCGTCACGATGGTTTCAGCGGCATCGTCCGGAATCTCGACGCCGAACTCCTCTTCGAATGCCATGACGAGCTCGACCGTGTCGAGAGAATCGGCGCCAAGATCCTCCATAAAATTGGCGCTGTCGATGACTTTGTCGGCATCGACACCGAGGTGCTCCACTACAATCTTTTTCACGCGCTCGGCGACATCGCTCATGGTTGTTTTTTCCTCGTCCTCATAAATTGCTTCCAGTTCGCCGCCCCAGGCAGGCAGCGGCGCGATGCGGACGCCCGCGAACTGCCTCCCCGAACGCTTAGGCGGGTTGGTAACATACTTCAGCGCTGTTGGCGAGAGCCAGCGCGATCCCCGACAACAGCCTCATATCGTATTTAAATCATTGCCATTCCACCATTTACATGGAGGGTCTGGCCAGTGACATAAGAGGCTTGCGAGCTCGCCAGGTAAACGACCGCGGCGGCGACTTCGGCGCCGGTTCCGAGCCGTCCCATCGGTACCGTGGCGAGGATCGCCGCTTTCTGTTTCTCATTCAAGGAATCGGTCATCGGACTCTCCATAAACCCTGGCGCGATGCAATTGACCGTCACGTTGCGGCTCGCCACTTCGGCCGCGAGACTCTTATACATGCCGATCATTCCCGCCTTCGCGGCGGCATAATTGCCCTGGCCCGCGTTGCCGGTCACCCCAACGATCGAGCTGATCCCGATAATGCGCCCATGACGCTTGCGCAGCATCCCCTTGAGGCAGGCGCGGGAGAGACGAAAGGCGGCGGTCAGATTGACGCCGAGTACGCTGTCCCAATCCTCGTCCTTCATGCGCATGAAGAGATTGTCCCTGGTCACCCCGGCGTTGTTGACAAGGATGTCGACGCTTCCCATCGCGGCTTCGGCGGCGGGAATCAGCGCTTCCGTCGCGGCTTTATGGCCAAGATCGCAAGGAAAGACGTGGACGTTGGTTTCAAGTTCGGCGGCGAGCGCGTCGAGCGCATCGCGGCGGGTGCCCGATAGCCCGACGATCGCGCCTCGGTCATGCAAGGCCCGCGCGATCGCCCGCCCGAGTCCGCCGCTCGCGCCTGTGACGAGGGCCGTCTTGCCGGTAAGATCGAACATGCGACAATGAAACTCCCGTGACGGCCGCCAGGGTTTAAGCCATGGCCCGGTAAAGATCGACGTCGGCCGGAATTCCAATTGAAACGCCGCGCGCCGCGCCGTTGATCCTTTTGACAAGTCCCGCCAAGACGTTTCCGGCGCCGCATTCGACAAACAGCGAAATTCCCCGGCTCGCCATGAAGGCCATGCTTTCACGCCAGCGCACCGCGCCGGTCACTTGGGCGACAAGAAGCTTGCGGATCTCTTCCGGCTCGGTGACCGGCGCCGCCAGGACGTTCGAGACGAGCGGAACGCAGGGCCGCGTGATGGCGATCGTGACGAGCGCCGCCGCCATGGCCTTGGCGGCGGGTTGCATCAAGGCGCAATGAAACGGCGCCGACACCGGCAAAAGAATCGAACGGCGCGCGCCTCGCGCCTTGGCGATTTCGATCGCGCGATGCACTGCGGCGCGGGACCCGGACACCACGACCTGGCCGCCGCCATTGTCGTTGGCGACCTCGCAGATCGCGCCGCCGCCTGTTTCATCGGCCGCTTGCTTGGCGATTGCGAGGGCCGCGGCGTAATCGAGACCAAGTAGCGCCGCCATCGCGCCGGCGCCAACTGGCACGGCCCCCTGCATGGCGAGCCCGCGCACGCGCAGCAGTTTCGCGGCCCCCCCCACGCCCAACGAGCCCGCCGCGGCGAGGGCCGAATATTCGCCGAGCGAATGGCCCGCGACAAAACTGGCGTCCCGCGCAAGATTCAGTCCGGCCTCGGCTTCCAGCACGCGGACGGCGGCGAGGCTCACCGCAAGCAAGGCTGGCTGCGCATTCGCGGTCAAGGTAAGTTCGGCTTGCGGACCCTCGAACATCAGCAAGGACAATTTCTGTCCGAGCGCATCGTCAACCTCGTCAAGAACGGCACGCGCGTGCGAAAACGTCGCCGCCAAGGCCTTGCCCATGCCGACCGCCTGCGATCCTTGTCCTGGAAAAACGAAGGCCTTGGACATCCCATCCCGCATTGTTTGATGCCGCCTTTTTCGCGAGCGCAGCGAGTGGCACTGCAAAAAGGACGAGTCAAGTAGCCCGCCCGGAATTCTTGCGGCCTCGCCGGTTCGCCGGAGCGCGATTAGGAGATGGTCCACGTCACGCAAGGCGCCGTTGCTTCCCACGCGATTCCCAATTTCGATTTTGGCAAGCAGAGCCATTGGGATGTAGATGCGAAATGTTTCCAAGTTCAGCTTAGGGCATATCCCTCGACGACAAGCGCCAACCGCTCCTTGATGACAGGAAACTTGGTCCACGTCCCCTTGCAACGCTGACCAGTGAAGACCACCACAAGAACAACCTACG
>PEFW01000057.1 GCA_002890675.1 Candidatus Methylaffinis lahnbergensis | reverse complement strand
CCCAATCTCCCGACTCATGGCGCCTAAGCTTATCTGCTTCGCAAGGCCGTGTGAATCCCCTTCAACGTCGAGTCAATCAGCCGGAAACCGTATGAATGGAGGGTTGCCCGCGCGGCGCGAGCGCGGCAAACAGCGCGTCGTCCTCGTTCTCGGCAACATTGGGCGTCGTCAGCAAGGTTTCGCCATAAAAGATCGAATTCGCCCCCGCGACCATGCAAAGAATCTGCGCCTCGCGGTTTAACACGGAGCGGCCGGCGGAAAGGCGGACTCTCGCAGCTGGGAGAACGATCCGCGCGGTCGCGATCATCCGCACGAAATCGATTGTGTCTATTGTTTCCCTTTGCCCGAGCGGGGTGCCCGCGACCGGAACCAGCGCATTGATGGGCACGCTTTCGGGATGCGGATCGAATCCGGCCAATGTTTGCAGCATGGATGCCCGGTCCCTGACGGCCTCTCCCATTCCGATGATGCCGCCGCAGCACATTTGCAGTCCGGCCGCCCGCACCGCCCGCAAGGTTGCGAGCCTGTCCTCATAGGTTCGCGTCGTCACAATGCTTGGGTAGAATTCGGGACTCGTGTCGAGATTGTGATTATAGGCCGTCAGCCCCGCCCCTTTCAGCCGCTCTGCTTGGGCAGCGTTCAACATGCCGAGCGTCAGGCAAGCCTCCATCCCGAGCGCGCGAACGCCGCGCACCATAGCGAGCACCGCGTCGAACGCCTCGTCCTCGCGCACATTCCGCCAGGCCGCGCCCATGCAAAAACGATCGGCGCCGAGAGCTTTGGCGCGCGCCGCGAGCGCGAGCACGGCCTCCGTTTCCATCATATCGGCCTTGTCGAGGCTAACCTCGCGATGATGCGCGGATTGCGGACAATAGGCGCAATCCTCGGGGCAGCCGCCGGTCTTGATGCTAAGCAGGCTCGCCTTTTGGACGTCGCTGACATCGTGAAAGAGGCGATGAACGCGGTTCGCCTCGGCGATCAGATCGAGCAGCGGCAAATCGTGAATTGCGACAATCTCATCCGTGGTCCAATCGTGCCGGAGGAACGAGCCTTGTTCTGGATGTGTCATATTGTTGCTTCCGAAGGTCCGAAAAAACCGCTGGAAATTATGTTTTTCGCCGGCAGCGCGCATGGCATCCGATTCATGAATCCTGGCCCGGCTTTTTGCAATCGGCTGACCTACCCTGTGGCGGTGGAGAATAACCCTTAGCATGAAAAGCGCCGTCACTTCTTCCACACGGACCATTGCGCGACCGGCAGCGCCGGACGCCAGGCATGAAAGGAGCCGAGCGAGTCTGCGCGCGAAATTTCGATACGCAGAAGCTCGCCGCCCCGCGCCTTGAACCGGCGGATGAGCTCCGCCTCGGCCTCTAGTGTCACCGCATTGACGACAAGCCTCCCGCCGCCAGGCAATACGTCATAAGCTGCGTCGAGGAGGCTTGCGTCGCTTGCGCCGCCGCCGACGAAAATCGCCTGCGGTCGTGGCAGATTCGCAAAAGCCTCCGGCGCCCTGCCGGTGAAAATCTCGATATGCGGCACGCCGAGGTTTTCGGCATTGCGCCTGATCAGGCTCGCGCGATTTTCCCGCGCCTCGATGGCTATCGCGCGATTGGCGGGATCGCTGAGCAGCCATTCGATTGCGATCGATCCAGATCCTGCCCCCACATCCCACAACAGCTCGCCGCGCCTTGGCGCCAGCGAAGAGAGCGTAATGGCGCGAACCTCCCGTTTGGTGAGCTGCCCGTCTGTTTCGAACCAGGAATCGGCAAGACCATTTGCGACGGGAAGAATGCGCGACTGTGCCGTCGCGGCGATTTCGAGCGCGACGATGTTCAGGGGATCGATTCCCTCCATGCGGAAGGCATCGGCGGTGGCGGCCCGCGTGCGCTCCCTTTGGCCTCCCATCGCCTCCATGACGACGATCCGCGATTGGCCGAGGCCTCTTTGGCAAAGGAGTTTTGCAAGGCGCGGCGGCGTCGTCTCGTCCCATGACAGGCAAAGGATTTTCGCGTCCGGTTGCAGCGCCGGAATAATCCGCTCGAACTCGCGTCCATGCAGCGACACGAGGCAACTGTCTTGCAGGCTCCAGTTGAGCCTTGCCGCCGCGAGGCTGAAAGCTGAAGGCGCCGGAAAGCACTGCATTTCTTGCGGTCCAACATGGGCGCCGAGCAAGGTTCCAACGCCATAAAAGAAGGGATCGCCGGAGGCTAGGACGCAGACGGGCGAACCTCGCCGAGCGAGAATTTCCGGGATCGCATCGGCAAGCGGCGAAGGCCAAGTCATGGTCTCGACCTTGAGCGGGCCCGCAAGCGCGAGGTGGCGGGCGCCGCCCACGACCAGATGGGCTTGCGCAAGCATTTGTCGCGCGGCAGGAGAAATAGCCTCTATACCGTCCTCGCCGATGCCAATGAGCGACAGCCACTTTTCAGGAGGCGGCGAGGTCATGGCGGCGAGACCAAATGTTCGGGAAATGATCCATGCGGGTTCTCGTGCTTGGCGGGACATTCGAGGCGAGTAAGCTCGCCGACCTCCTTGCGGAACAAAGCGGCATTTCGTCCATGCTGTCCTTCGCCGGGCGGACCAAGGCGCTCCGCCCGCCAAAAATTCCCTATCGAATCGGCGGTTTTGGCGGCGTGGACGGCCTTAACGCCTTTCTCGAAGCCGAGCGAATCGATGTGCTCGTGGACGCCACGCATCCTTTCGCGACACAAATGCCGCGCAATGCGGCGATCGCGGCGGCGCGGGCGAGAATTCCGCGCGTTGTATTGTCGCGCCCGGCGTGGTTTGCGCAGCCGGGTGACCATTGGATTGATGCTGCCGACATGGCCGCCGCCGCCGCCGCGCTCGGGCGTGAACGAAAACGCGTTTTTTTGACGATCGGCCGCCTGCAAATCGGGGCCTTTTCGGCCGCGCCTCAGCATTTCTATCTTATTCGCACGATTGAGCCCATCGCGCTTTCGTTGGATCTTCCGCATCATCGTGTGATCCATGGACGCGGCCCCTTCGCGTTCGAAGCGGAGGAAAAACTCTTGCGCGAAGAATCGATCGATCTGGTCGTAAGCAAGAACAGCGGCGGCGAGGCGGCGTTCGCCAAACTCGTGGCAGCGCGGCATGTTGGGCTGCCGGTTGTCATGGTCGCACGGCCGCGACAAGCGTTGGAACCGGTACTTCACGATCCGGCTGAAGTCATGGCCTTGCTCCTCCATCATTGCTCAACCTTGACGCCGCGCGGGGTATAGACGAACGGCGTGCCGCTGCCGCGCGGAACGATGCGGGTTTCGCTAGAGCCAACGATGATCAGCGTGCTCATATCCGCGCGGGCGGAGTCCGCGCTGGCAAGTGTCTCTATCGAGATGTATTCATCCTCGCGTCCGACTGCGCGGGCAAAAACAACCGGCGTCGAAGCGCTCTTGAGACCGCGCAGCAGCGCGAAAGCGTCATGGATGCGGCCCGGCCGCGCGGCCGAGGCTGGATTATAAAGGGCGATCACGAAATCCGCATTTGCCGCCGCCGCGAGCCGCTTTTCCACCACGGACCAGGGTTTGCGATTGTCGGACAGGGAAATCGCGCAAAAGTCGTGTCCCAAAGGCGCGCCGGTCCGCGCCGCCGCCGCCTGCATCGCCGAGATTCCGGGGCTAACCGCGATGTCGATGTCGCGCCAGCGAGGTTCGCCGTCTTCGATTGCCTCGAAAACGGCCGCCGCCATCGCGAACACGCCCGGATCGCCACCAGAGACGAGGGCGACATGGCGTCCATCCTCGACCAGGCGCATCGCATGGCGCGCGCGCTCCATTTCGACCCTATTGCCGGTTCGGTGCCGCGTCTGTCCTTGTTTTTGAGGAAGCCGTTCGAGATACGGCGCGTAGCCAACAAGATCGGTCGCATACGCGATGAGGCGCGAGGCTTCGGGAGTAATCCATGCGGGGCCACCGGGGCCAAGGCCGACAATCCGCAAGCTTCCCGGCGCGCTCATGGGCGCCTGCCATGACCCGGAATGAGAATGGAGGAAAAATAAGGCGCATGATCGCCGGTCTTGACGGCGAGCGGAACTATAGTTTCGGTTTGGCTCGTGCCATGTTCGACATAGATCGCTGTCGAGAGGCGTCCGGCCTCGGCGATCGCGGAGCGGATTTTCGCCAGATTGGCGCCGATCTTGATGATGACCACCGCATCGGCTGCACCGAGATGACGGACCAATGCCGCGCGCCCGAGCGTGCCCGGAAGAACGCTCAATACGTCGTCGCCCCAGGTCATCGGCGCCTTTGCCGCGCTCCAGCACCCCGACATGCCGGTGACTCCGGGAACGATCTCGACGCTGAAACGATCTTTCAACCGGACATAAAGGTGCATGAAGGATCCGTAGAAAAGTGGGTCGCCCTCGCAGACGAGGGCGACATCGCGGCCCGCCAGAAGATGCGCCGCGATGGCCTCCTCCGCTGTTGTGTAGAAGGCGCGCAGTTCCTCGACATAGGCGGGGTCGCAAAAATGGGTTTCCGTCGTCAACGGATAAAGCAACGGCAATTGGAGGCATGTATCGGTGACCCAGCGATCGAGGATGGCGTGGGCTTTTCCGCGTGCGCCTTTCTTGGCGAAATAGGCGGCGACTGGAACGGCGGCGATGATTTTCGTGGCCTTGATCGTCACAAGGTCGGGATCGCCGGGACCGAGGCCAACGCCGAAGAGGCGGCCGTTGATTGAGGAAAATCCGCTCATTCAGCGTCGCTCGCGATCGCATTCAAGGCGGCGGCGGCGATGGCGCTCCCTCCTTTGCGTCCCCGGATCGTGATGAAGGGAGTGGAGGCATCGGCAATCAGCGCCTCTTTCGATTCCGCCGCGCCAACGAAGCCGAGCGGCATACCGACGATGCAGGCAGGCCGCGCGGAAGTTTCGGCGAGCATATCGAGCAGACGATACAAGGCGGTAGGCGCGTTACCGATGGCGGCGATCGCGCCATCGAGCCGGTCGCGCCAAAATTCGAGCGCGGCGGCGACGCGCGTAGTGCCGAGTTTTTGCGCGAGCGATGCGACGGCTGGATCGTCAAGCTCGCAGATCACCTCGTTGCCGCGTGGTAGGCGTGCCGCAATAACGCCTCGCGCCAGCATTTTGGAATCGCACAAAATGGGCGCTCCTTGCTGGAGCGCTTGCCGCGCTTGCGCCACGGCCGCATGCGAAAATACGAGATCGGCGGCGATCTCCACCATTCCGCAGGCGTGAATCATGCGCACCGCGACATGTTCCTCATCACGAGAGAAGCGAACGAGATCGGCCTCGGCGCGGATCGTCGCGAAGGAGCGGCGGTAGATTTCCGCCCCGTCGCGAAGGTAGTTGAAGCGGCTCGATGCCTCGCTCATTGCCTCTCCAGCTCGCTCCGCTGCCCAGCGGTCCGTGCCATCGCTTCCAACGTTTCGCGCGCTGCCGCCACGTTGAGGCGATTCGCATCGTTTGTCCCAGCATCAAATGCGGCCCCATCCACGACAAGATCGTAGTGTCCCGCATGAGCGACGAGGGTGAAGGGCGTCGCCGCTTGCCGCGCGCAGCCCTTGGCGCAGCCGGAGACATGCAGCGCGACGCCGGTCATGCACAGGCTCCGCGCGAAAAACATCAGGGCCAAGGCATCGGAGCGGGTATCGGTGGTACCGCGGTCGCAGGTGGATGCGCCGCCGCACGCCGCTATCGCCAAGCGCGCATCCCCGCGATCGACGATGAAACCCTGCGCGGCAAAATACGCGCGGATGGCACCGGCTTCCTCCGCATGCACAAAGGGCACGATCAGCGCGCGCCACGGCGTGAGCCTGATCTCGCCAGTACCGAAAATTTCGGCGGCGCGCGCCGCCGCGTCAAGCATATTCGCGTCAAGGCACCCGAAAGCCGCGGCAACCCCAAAGCAGTAAATTTCGTTGAAGCGCAGCAGTCCAACCGCACAAGGCTCCTCGATAGTGCCGCTCTTTTGGGGTGGACCAGGGCGCAGTCCGGCGATCCTGGCAATCGCGCCGGCGCCGCAACTCTCGATGAGACCGCGCATCCGGCGCGGCGGTTCCGCCATTTGCGAAGCCAGTCGCAGAAACGCCCCTGCGAGGCGGGCGGCAATATCGGGGATATCGTCTCCCCCGCAGAGTCCCAGAAATATTGCCTCGTTGGCGTGTCCTCCGATCCCGATCGCGAAAGACTGTTTGCCCCCGATCCAATCGAAGCGGATGTCGGCGGGGACAGGGCCTAGCGAAAGCGCGCTTCCATCGTCGATCAGAAAGCCGAACTTTCCCGGCAATGCGTGGAAATCCTTGTTAGCGGCGAGCGCGGATTCAAGCGCCTTCGCGGCGCTGGACACATCATCTCGCCCATCAAGGCCGGCAAGCGGGCTCACCAAAACGTTGCGAACGGCTTCGGCGGCCGCGTCTTCATCGATGAGGCCGACCGCTTCAAGCGCTTGCATGAGGTAAGGCAGGCATTCCTTGCGTACCCCGCGGATTTGCAGATTGCCGCGCGTGGTAAGATTGAAAACCCCATTGCCGTGGGCGCGTCCGGCTTGCGCGAGCCAGCGCAGCGTCGCGGCGCTAACGACACCACCACTTATCCGCAGCCGCATGAGAAGCCCGTCCTTGGCTTGCATCGGCCGCCGCGCGCTGGGACACCAGCCTTTGCGCAATATGGTCTCGCGGGTCATCGGGGCGCCTCCCGCATCAACGCGAGGCAGGCGTGGGCCGAGTTGCGGCGGCTCTGCCAAAAACCCCGGGCGAGCGCATCCTCGAAGCGCTTGGCGATATCTCTCGCGGCGTTCGGATTGGCGTCGATGAGAAAATCCCGCACCGTAGGCGTGCCAAGGGTCGCCGCGAACATAAGCTCGAAATGCTGGCTTGCCACCGCATCGCTCAACACCGCGAGAGCATAAAGACGGTCGATCGTCCCGGCGATTTCGGCGGCGCCGCGATGGCCGTGACGCATCTGCCCGGCGATCCAGCGCGGATTGCTCGCGCGGGCCCGCACGACCCGGGCAATTTCTTGCGCCAACGTGCGCACTCTGATGGCGTCGAGGCGCGCCGTCTCGACATGATAAACGGGCGCATCGTTGCCGAGCATTTGCGCGGCCGCGGCAAAGCCACCTTCATGATCGACAGCGTCGCTGGCGTCGAGAATGTCCTGCTCGTCCTGATCCTGCACATGAATGAAGGCGTCGGCGGCCGCGACACATTCGGTGAAGGCGGTTGTCGCAACACCTTCTCCTTGCGCGCCGCGATAGGCATGCGAGGCAGCCGCGAGATAGCGCGCGCCGAGCTCATGCCGGGTGAGCGCGGGATCGTGATCGATCGCCCGCGTAAGTCCGATACCATAGGCGCCGGGCGCCGCGCCAAAAACCCGCAAGGGAATCTTGGGCGCAAGCCTGCGCGCCGCCGCCAAGGGGTTCACCTCATCTTCTTCGTCAAGTTCGCTTACTGTCCGGACCGCCTGATCGAACAAGGCAATCTGGGCTGGAAAGACATCGCGGAAGAGCCCGGAGATCCGCAAGGCGACATCGACGCGGGGATGCGTCAAACGCGCGGGCGGAACGATCTCGAAACCAGTGACTCTGAAGGACGCAGTATCCCAAAGCGGCACGATGCCGATGAGCGCGAAAGCCTGGGCGAGATCGTCGCCGCCGGTGCGCATGGTGGCGCTCGCCCAAAGGTCCATGACAATGCTCTTCGGCCAGTCGCCGTGATCCTGGACATGGCGGTTCAATACCTCCTGGGCTGCGCGGCGACCTACCTCCCAGGCGGTGCGCGTCGGCACCGCGCGCGGATCGATCCCGTAAAGATTACGCCCAGTGGGGAGCACGTCGATGCGTCCGCGCGACGGCGCGCCGCCTGGGCCTGGCGCGACAAAGCGGCCATCGAGCGCGGCAAGGAGCGAAGCGCGTTCCGCTTCCCCACAGCGATCGATCAGTTCGCCAAGACGTGCAACCGCGTTATCCCTAGCGCCTGTTTCGTAGCGCGCTGTCTGAAGGGTTTGGGTGAGCGCGGCCACGGTCGCATCTCGCAATCTCTCCTCCGGCGATTGCCCGAAAACATGCAAGCCATCGGCGATCCGCATGTCCTTCAGATCGCAAAGCCAGGAATCGAGATGGCGCAGGGCAACGCCGGGACCGGCGCCGTCCTTCAGCCCGCTATCCCGAAATAATCCTGTCTCTTTCGCCCGCGCGAGGATTGCTTGCGCCAATAGCCTCGCGCGCTTGGGATCGAGCGGTTCGGCAATCGCATACTCATCGAAAAGGGCTTCGATTTCGAGCGCCGCGCCATGGCTTCCCGCTTGCGTGAGAGGCGGCGTCATGTGGCCGATGGTGAGCGCGCAAATGCGCCGTTTGGCCTGCGCCGCCTCGCCCGGATTGTTGACGATAAAAGGGTAAATGACGGGCAGCGCTCCGAGCACCGCCTCGGGCGCGCAATCGTCCATGAGCGCCGTGGCCTTGCCGGGCAGCCATTCAAGCGTGCCATGGGTGCCGCAATGAATCATCGCATCGATCTTTTCATGCTGGCGGAGCCAGACATAGAAGGCGACGTAGGAATGACACGGCGGAAACCCCATATCATGATATTCCGCCTTGCGATTTGCGGCAATGCCGCGATCGGGCTGCAACCCGACGATCAAATTTTTCGCGCGTACCAATGGAAACGTGAACGCGCCGTCGTCCGCCTCTGCTTCCGGGTTGCCCCATCGCACCCGCATCGATTCCACGAATGCCGCGGGCATGGCATCAAGGGCCAAGACATAATCGGCGAGTGTAAGGCGCCCCCTTGAAGCCCCCTCTTCGAAGTGGCGCATCAATTCGTCCGTGCGCGGGAGCGGCCCGATGCTGTATCCGGCCTCGCGCATCGAACTGGCAATCGAGGCGACACTTTTCGCCGTGTCGAGGCCAACGGCATAGCCGCCACGGCCTTGCCTGCTTGGATAATCCGAAAGGACGCAGGCGATTTTGCGCGCGGCGCGGGGAGTCTTGCGCAATTTGACCCAAGCGGCGGCAAGGTCCGCGACAAAACTCACACGCGAAGGGAGAGGCGCGAGAATGCGGGGAGTGAATTCGAGATCCGCGCGATGTCCGGCTTCCGCCTTGCAGGCAATCGCGCGAGTAATCAAACGGCCGTCCATTTCCGGAAGGACCACATTCATGGCGAGATCGGCGGCGCCAAGGCCGCGCGGATTTTCCTGCCACCGCGCCTCCGTGGCGCCGGCGAAAATCGCCTGCAACACCGGCGCGTCGGCACCATCGAGAACGCCTCCGTCGGTATCGAGCCGGGCCGAAAAACCGGTTGTATTGATGATCACATCGGGTTTTTCGCGGGCGAGCTCGGCGCGCACCCAGGCGACGACATGCGCGTCCTTCAGACTCGTCACGAAGATCGCGGACACGTCGAGCCCGCGCGCGGCTAGTTTTTCCGCGAGCGCGCCAACCGGCGCCGTGTCCCCCGCGACCATGAAGGAACGGTAGAAGACGATAAGCGCCTGGCCCTTGGCGCCATCGAGCCTGCGGCAGTCCGCCTCGAAACGGCCCGCCGCCGCAATTGCAGTCAGGGCCGTGGGCTCCCGCCATCCGTGCGGGGTGCCCGCGCTGCTCTCGATGAAATCGAGCAGCGCCCCGATGTGTTCTGTCCCGCCATGTTGGAACGCGGCATGGATATGGCGGAGATCGGCGCCGGGCACTGTCGAGACAGCATCGAGGCGTGGATCCTCCTTCGCGTCGCCCGGCACGATAGCAAGCGCGAAATTTTGGCTCCGCGCCGCGCGGAACAATTCCTCGACGCCATAGCGCCAATAGTCGAGACCGCCGAGGAGACGGATCAGGACGAAGCGCGCTTCGCTCGCGGCCTTCTCGACATAGAGATCGACCGAAAAGGGATGTTTCAGCATGCCGAGATTGGCGAGCCGCAGGCTCATGGCGTTCGCCTTGCGCCGCCCCGCGGCGGCAGCGACGAGGCCGAGATCGCTGTCGGAAAAGGAGAGAAACAAGATCCCGGCCGGGGTTTGGCCGAGATCGACGGCGGCCTCGGCCTCGTCGAGCGATCGCTGTTCAGTGCGCAGAAGATGCATGGCTCAGGATCCCACGCGCTCGAGAAGCTTTGCGATCGACACTGTGTCGAGACCCCTTTCGCCGACGATCACGAGACGGCCGTGCCGCGGTTCGCCAGCGCGCCACGGGCGGTCGAAACTCTTTTGAAAGCGATTGCCGACGCCTTGGACGAGAAGACGGACCGGCTTGCCGCGCACCTCGACAAAGCCTTTGATCCGCAACACATCGTGGCGCGTGGCGATGTCAGTCAGTTGGCGCAGCAAGGCGTCGGGATCGGCAATTGCACCGGTCTCAAAGACGGCGCTTTCGAAATCGTCGTGATCGTGCGCGATCCCACCGTCATGGCGCGAGGGCCGGGCGGCAAGATCGTCTTCGGCCGCCGCGTCGAGGCCGAGCAGGATCGCGGCGTCGATTTTGCCCTCGCGGACGGGCACGATTTTTACCGCGCGAGGGACGCGCGCCGCGATGTCTCCGGCGATGCGGCGCTGTTCGTCCAAATCGATGAGATCGGCCTTGTTGAGGACGATGAGATCGGCGCAAAGCAGCTGGTCCTCGAACACCTCGTCGAGCGGATTATCGTGGGCGATGGAAGGATCGGCGGCGCGCTGGCGCGCCAATCTAGCTGGATCGTCGGCGAAGCGCCCGTCCGCCACCGCCTTGCCATCGACAACCGCGATCACACCATCGACGGTCAAGCGCGCGCGAATGGCGGGCCAGTCGAAGGCCTTCACCAAGGGCTTTGGCAAAGCGAGGCCGGAGGTTTCGATGACGATGTGGTCAGGGAGAGGATCGAGCGCGAGAAGTTGCTCGATCGCGGGCAAAAAATCGTCGGCGACGGTACAGCAGATACAGCCATTCGCAAGCTCGATGATATTGCCGCCGCCGCAGCCAAGATCGCCGCAGCCGTTTAAAATTTCCGCATCGACGCCGATGTCGCCGAATTCGTTGATGACGAGGGCGAGGCGACGGCCCTTCACACTTGCTAGGAGATGGCGGATGAGGGTCGTCTTCCCCGCGCCAAGAAAGCCGGTGACGATCGTTGCCGGGATTTTGGCCGGAATTTTGGAAAGGCTGTTCATGCGCGGCACCCGGTCCTTTGGCGCGTCGGCGGGTGCTCAATTGGAGCGCCGGGCGAATCCGGGCTCCTTCGCTGGCGGCGGCAAGCGCCCCGGCATCGATGGAGGCCGGAACACCCCGCCGGCCCTTGCTCGATCGAACGGCAGGTTTCCTGGCTCGCGGATCATCACCTCGCGCCGCCTTCCCAGGATGCGGCTTGACCTTATCCCAGTGGCGTACCGGCGCAGGGCTACCCGCTGACAGTTGCGGGGGCAGCTGTGGCTTCATGCGCTGGCTCGGAGAAAGCCGGCGCCGCACCACATTCCCTTTTACCCCTCGAAGCGAGGGACCGTTACAGGTATCACACTAAACCGAACGGCGGGCGTGTCAATCAGGGCTGATTGAACGCAGGCTCCGTCGAGTTATAGATTCTGGCGCTCAAAGGCACTCAAGGAGCGCTGCACGAAGATGTCGAACTCTTTGCGAAGGTTCAGAAAGCAAGGGCTACAGGGGCAGGACGATCAGCCAGCTCGAAAGGCCAGCACGTTCGATCGCCGCGAATGCTGAAATAAACATTTTCGCAATCACAAAAATTAACCACGGATGACAAAACTTTCATTCGCAAATACGTTGATTTTCTGAAAATCATTCTTTACATGCTAGGCTGGCACGTCCTTTACTTCGGCAGCTCCCCACGTCGGCGTGACAGCTTAACAACACCCATTTGCGACGGCCCGCGACGTGGTTGTGGGCGTTGCAGCCGGGGGAGAATACTTTCGGCCAAAATGCTGGCGTTTTGTTTATCTGCCGGCGAGAGGCAAGGATTTGAGAAAAAATGCCGCCTTTTTCTTATGAAATGCATGAAATGGCCCATCTCGCCCTGGTTCCGGCGCGGGCCGTTTCCGATGCCGCGCGGACATGGATAGAGAGCCCCATTAATCCGCTCTCCTATACCGCCGCCGGCCGGAATCTGGTTGCCTCGGCGAAAATTTTCGAGCGGTTGACCAGGCGTTACGAGAAGCCTGCGTTCGATCTCGCCACGACGGTCGTTGGCGGCAAAATCATTCCAATCGTGGAGCGGGCGGCCTGGGAGCGGCCGTTTTGCAAGCTTCTCCATTTTGAAAAGCAATTTGACGCCAGCGCTTCCGTGCCGCGGCAAAAGTTGTTGATCGTCGCGCCCCTGTCGGGCCATCACGCGACCCTGCTACGCGGCACGGTCGAAGCGTTTCTCCCCTTCTATGACGTCTATATCACAGACTGGGCCGATGCACGGACTGTTCCTCTTTCGACCGGCCGGTTCGACCTTGACGATTACATCGACTACTTGATTGCGATCTGCGAAACCTTGAGCAAGGAGCATGAGGGCGAAATAGTGCATACCATCGGGGTCTGTCAGCCGGCGGTTCCGCTGATCGCCGCCATTGCCCTGATGGAGGCGCGGGACAGCCCGCACGTTCCGGCTTCGATGACGCTGATGGGTGGTCCCATCGACACGCGGCGAAGCCCGACCAAGGTCAATCTTCTGGCGCAGGAGCGTGGCAGCGCATGGTTCGCGCAAAATTGCATCTGCGGCGTTCCCTTTGGGTATCCCGGGGCCGGACGGGATGTTTACCCTGGATTTCTGCAACTCACGGGCTTCATGGCGATGAACATCGATCGCCACATCACTGCCAATTTCGAGTTTTTCGATCATCTTGTCAGCGGCGACGGCGATTCCGCAAGAAAACACCGTGAATTCTATGACGAATACATGGCCGTCATGGATCTTCCCGCGGAATTCTATTTGCAGACGGTCGATACCGTCTTTGTCAAACACGCGCTGCCAGAAGGCAAAATGAAGCATCGCGGTGCGCCGGTGGATCTCGCCGCCATCCGGCGCGTGGGCCTGCTCACCGTGGAAGGCGAAAACGACGATATTTCGGGGATCGGCCAGACCCTTGCCGCGCAGGAACTCTGCCGCAGCATTCCGCAATCAATGAAGGCGAACTATCTGCAAAACAAGGTGGGTCATTTCGGAGTGTTCAACGGTTCACGTTTCCGTAACGAGATCGTGCCCCGGATCCGGGAATTCCATGCCACGATTTAGAGAAGTTGGGTAACTGCCCAGGTTTGGCGGTCACGATCTGGCTTGGCGGGGCAGATTTTTCTGGCCGGCGGAGAGGGTTTCCGATGCACTATAGGAGGGGAATATCGCTTAAGCTAACGGCAGGTATTATCCCCGATATGACGATGGTGCAGAGTCATGCTACCTCGCGAGCCGCGCCCAAAGCCTTGCGATAATTGTCCAGCATGGCGATTGCCTCATTGATTTTGTCGCTCGCGATATTGGCGACGCACCAGATAGGCCGCTGCTGGTGCGGGTCCAAGGCCTCTGCCGCTAGGCATACGCAATCGATGCAGTTTCGCGCCTCGGCGAGAATGTCTTCAGCCTCGATGATTTTTCTCATGGGTTCCTCCTATAGGCAAGTCCCTGGGCCTGCGGACTTGCTTTCTATGGCCGGCCAATCGAAAGCAGATCGGCGATGGCCGCGAACTTCTCTTTGATCAGCGCGCGCTCAGCCGGGCACTCCAAGACCTTGGCGCGTCAACGCCTCGCGGTCCCGCTATTCCCGGTACGGCCGATAGAGCGCGGCGACTTCGGCCACGAATGCGGCGCGCAACTTGCTCGCCATCTCGTCATAGGTGCGTTCGAGATCGGCCATGCTTGCATTGAACCGATACCTCGCGCTCTCGATCGCCATGACCGTATCGTCATCATCGATCTTCCGGGCGGTTTCCAAGCTAGGCTGCCAGAAAATATTGGGAAGTTGTTTCACCATTGAGTTTCTCCACCTTGACATTTCTAAATCCGCAACTTATGTAGTATAACGAAACCGACAAGTCAAGCGGTTTCCGAAACAATTTGCGGCGCGAGACAGCGCTTGCTAAGCCAAGGGTATGAAATCGATGCAATGCCGAGCCGCACGAGGGTTACTCGACTGGACCCAGAATGACCTCGCCCGCGAGGCCGGGGTGAGCGCCTTGACTATTCGCAACTTCGAGGGCGGGAGAACAGAGCCGAACCCGGCGACGATGACCGTCTTGCGGCTGGCTTTTGAAAGAGCCGGTATCGAATTCCTCGACGGCGACGGGGTCAAGCTGACAGCGCCGAAAGGGCGCCGGAAATGATCACCGCAGAAAGGTTGAGAGAGCTATTACATTACGAACCGCAAACAGGCGAATTCACGCGCCGCGTCGCCATGAGCGGCCGCGGCGCCAGCGTTGGCGACATTGCCGGGAAAGTCACGAAGAAAGGCTACCGAGAAATCAGCGTCGGTGGGAGCCGGCACAAAGCCCACCGCCTTGCGTGGCTTTATATGACCGGGGAATGGCCAAAGGATCAGATTGACCATGTTAATCTGAATAAGGGCGATAATCGGTGGTGCAATCTTCGGGAAGCCGACAACTCGAAAAACCGCGCCAACACTCCCCCACCTTCCACAAGCACGAGCGGTTATAAGGGCGCCCACTGGGGGCTAAAAACGCCTGATGGCCGTGGATGCCGTTTGGTACCCCGTAATGCGCATAAACGGCCTCGCGAATGATATGAGACCGCGAAACGCGACGCTCGATCGAAAGCTGAAGGATCGCGGCGCGCATTTCTGGCGTAATCTGGAGTGTCATGTATTGTTGTTTCATGAGACGATATGTAAGCTTATTATTCATACTTGCAAGATATTTTCCGGGTTTCCCCCATGGAATGCGGCGGAGGGCATTTCCGCTATGTCTCATCTGAGCCATTTTTTGTCTCATTGTGAGACGGCTTGGCATCGATGAGCAACGGATCATAAACCGGATCGGTGGACCACGAGACAACCCAGCGCTGCGGAGCCGTATCGATGCCAATTGCCTGGAATGGCCGGCCATATCCTCTCGCAGCAAGGCTTCCGCCGCCGCGAATTGAATGCTCTCGGTTGAGCCGTGGCGAAGCAAATACTTTAGCTTATCAACAGCTTCCGGCCCCAAATCGCGGACAAGCTTAAGCACTTCCCGCTTTTCGGCCCGCATCGCGCCTTTCGTCCTACTCATCAATTTTCTCCATCGCTTAGCTTCCGCTATTAGTTAAGAGACTGCATTAGGCTGAACGCACCATTTGAACGCAGACGCCCTTTCTAAGGAAAGGGCTGCGTTCAGTTCAAAAATATTTGGCCTTTTGAACGCAAAATTGAACGCAACTTTCTGGTTAGTTTTCAACGTCATAGAAGCCTTTTGAACGCAAAATTGAACGCGCGTTCACGGGCGGTTCACTGAACGCATTTGAACGCGCTTGAGCTTGGCTGGCTTTTCGGCCTTTTTCTGTGACGATCCATTTTCCCTTGAATGGTTGTTCTACGAACTTCCGTTTATCCAGCCTTGCAAGCAGTCGTTCGACAGAAGATTGCGCCTTTCCGATCGCCGTTGCCCATGTTCTCTGTCTACCTTTTGGATTTTCGATCATGGCGAGCAATAGCGCAAGCTCTACATTTCCTTCCTGGACCGTTCTTTCTTCTGCGTCCATTTCGGTACACGGCCGCATGACGGGAAGCAGGATTTGGCGGCCTTTGTTATCGACGATGTCCGGGCAGGAGCATTTTTCGATGCGGAAATATTTCGGCTCGAATGTCGGGCCTCTAAGCTTGTCGGTATGGTGAAGCTTGATTTGGGCCGACTTCCAAAGCGTCAAATTCCCGTCTAGCTCGTTCACCGTGGCGCCGCCGTACGGCAATAGGTCATCTTCTGTGGCGTTCTTTGTTGGATGGCAGAGAACTAGAACCGATGGCTGGCCAGGCAGCGTTGTGAGCGGGCGCAGCCTCATGACGTAGGCGAGGATTGATTCGTTATCATTGAACTTGCCGCCGTTGGCGGCCGAAAATCCCGCCTGTAGCGTGTCAAAGCAAACGAGCTGAAACGGCCCATTAGCCTCGGCGTCGAGTTTCAATCCTTCGTAGATTTGCTCGGGCGTATCGCGGCCTTCGATGATGGCAACACGGGGCTCGATCTCATCCCAGCTTATTCCGTGAATGTAGCATCCGACGGCGAACTTCATTTTGAAGTCTATCGGGTTCTCTAGTGTCACATAGGCGACGCGGCCAGGCTCGACTTCGGCGCCGATGATGTCCGGCTTGTTCATAGTGACCGCGAATGTCACTGCTTGCGCGAATGCAGTTTTTCCGGCGCCGGTCTTGGCCGTCAAGGCATACATAAATCCGCTTGGGAGCAAGCCTTCGACGGTATAGCTGATCGGCGTATAGGACCGCATGAACGTCCCAGCGCCGACAACCCGCGCGGGCGGAAGACCTCCGGCCTTCTCATAAATCCGGCGTATTTCCCGCTCGCCATTGGCGAGCCCTTTAGTCCGCGCCCATTCGGCAATTTCGGGGTCTGCGTCGGCGAGCAGCGCGTCGCGCATGGCATCATAGGAATAGCCGGCCGCTTTGAGCGCGGCGCCCTTGCGGAAGGCTTTGCCGGAGCGGGATTAATCATTGCCTGAACCGCTCTTTTGACTCTCCTTGTGCGCGAACCTCGGTCCTGCTTCGCGGATGATCCACTCAAGATCGGCGAGCGGGACCCGCCGGAGAATATCGGTTGGGCCGATGCTTTCGTCCGTTACGGTGAAATAGCGACCGGCGTGAAACACCTCGATCGCTGGGCAGTGCTTGCCGCCACCATTTTTGAACTGCCGCCCGCCCTGCCCGCCGAATAACCGCTCGATGGCCGAAGAGTCGGCGCTCGCATGGGTGAAGAACAGCTTGGCGCCCGTGCCGCTCGGCGAAACCTCGGTGTAGGTCGCGAAGCGGTCGATGACTTCCTTGGCCCAATCCTGAAAAGTTTTCGTGTTTGGATCGCGGCATGTGTCGAGGTCAATTCCGCAAAGGCAACAATCGCCGCCGTTCAGTTGTGAAAGCACAATCCCGACACCGCCGCGACCAGTAGCGGCCCATGTCTCCGCCTCGCCGCGTGTTGACCAGGTTGTCGGGTCGGTGGATTTTGCCTCTTTTCCCGTTCTTGGGTTGAACGGCACTTTGGTTGCGTCGCCGTTTCTTTGCTCTTCTCGCCAGCCGACCCAGACCGGCAGATGAGCGAGGTCGTTCAAGCAAATTATTTCGTCACTCATCGCTGCGCACGCCCTTCCTTAACCGCGGCTACCGCGATAAGCTCGGCGATGTCATCTTCGGTGAGCCAAAAGGTCCGGCCAAGCCCGATCGGCGCGCGCGGTGTCGCCAGGCTAATGCGCATCAAATACCGGCGCCGGCGCGGGCGTGGGGGCGGCCAAGAATGGACAAGGCGGAGATAGGGTGCGCGATCAATGGAGGGTGATGCCATGTGGCGCTCCCCTCGGTCCTTGGAGAGCGAACACCAACAACGCGCGTTGGCGCGGTGAGAGGCTTTCCTTAAGTCGCGGCCACGGATATCCTAAGCCAAATGGCCGAAGGCCTTGACACGTTGGCGGCTGACTGCTAATTACTGTGGTAGACGACATCTTCTATGATCCTTGAAGGTGTTTTATTCCCTAGCCAGGAAGACGAGTTAAGAGCCGCTGGGCGTCATCACCCGGCGGCTTTTTCTTATGGGGTTGAGGCTGGGCTTTTTCTCATGGGGCTGTAGGGGGTTGGGGCTTGGTTTAAGAGCGCGTCTACGCTCCTGCGCAAAACAAGGCGCCTGCGCCCGATAACGACGGTTTGCAGCTTCCCGCTGTTGATCAGATCGTAAACCGAGCTTTTCCCCAATCTGATCGCCCGGCATGTATCTGCCACGCTCAAAGCGATTGAGAAGTCTGGATCAAAGGCGGACAAGCTTCGGGCGTCACGGCACGAGTGAACCTCGGACATGGTAATCCTTACGGGTTAAGCGCCGCGCAAGGCGCGGGCTAGGCTTGTAGTACTAGGGGATGGATTGCCATTCCGGCTGGCTTTGCCAGGCGCTAATCCGAGGTTCTGAGTTCCTCGCGGAAACACGCCATTGTCACCGAAGGCTTCTGATCGCCCGGGGTGACTTTCGGTTTCTTCGATCCCGTTGTGAAAAGGATCGCCGATCGACTAGCCCAATATAGTTCAACCCTGACGGGCGTCAATATCTTTCCGTGGACACAAAAGGTTTTGCACCAAGCCTAACCCGCCACACGCAGTTGCACGATCTTCCCGCCCGCCGCGCAAAAGCTAGCCCATGCTTCCATCAAGGCGCTTCTTTTTTGAAGCGCATCGCCGCGCCGATAGGCCAGCTCGACGGCGCCGCCGGTCGCGTGCGCCAGCGCTTGCTCGGCGATCTCGCGCGGGAAATTTGTCTCGTTCCCACACCAGTCGCGGAAGGAGCTGCGGAACCCGTGAATGGTAACGCCATTCGGCACGACCAACCGCAACGCGCCGGACGAAAGCGAGGCGCCGCGCCGCTGGCCGGGAAACACAAAATCGCAGGTCCCAATTTCGGCCATCTTTTCGAGGATCGCCATGGCCGATCCGGACAACGGGACTCGGTGCAGGACACCCGCCTTCATGCGAGCGGCGGGAATCGTCCAGACCTTCGCGTCGAGATCGATTTCCTCCCACCGCGCGCCAAGCGCTTCACCAGAGCGAGACGCCGTTAGGATCAGGAATTGTAGCGTAAACGACGGCATTGTTTCGGTGATCCGCAGTTTCGCCATGAACGCCGGGACACTTTCATAAGGCATTGCCGCATGATGGCCGCGCGTGAGCTTCGCCCGCTTCGGCAGGATCAACGCCAAATGTCCGCGCCATGCTGCCGGATTCTCGCCCGATCGCCATTCATGGGCCTTGGCATAATCGAGTACCGCCTCGATGCGTCCGCGAAGCCTAGAAGCGGTTTCCGCCGTCCGCTGCCAAACAGGCTTCAACACCTCTAGGACGGCCGCTGTGTCGATGAGATCAACCGGCGTGGACCATAGCGCTTGCGCATGACTTTCGAGCGTCTGGCGCCATTGGCTCCAATGTTTGAGGTTGCGCCATTCGCTCTGCTTGGACTTGATTAAGGCGGCCGCGCATTTGCCGAAAGTTGGCTTTGGCGGCTTAGGTATGGTCGCAAGCTGCAACCGCTTCGCCTCAACCGGATTGATGCCATTCCGGACTTGCTCGCGGGCCACGGCGGCCTTCTTGCGCGCCTCGGCTAGGGTCGTGCCGCGGCCGCCTAGGCCCATCTCGTTCGGCTTCCCATGCAACGAATAACGGAACACCCACTTCTTGTTAAGTGTCCCGTCTTTCGCGTCCGTCACGAACAGCGCAAGGCCGCCGCCGTCGCCATACCTGCCAGGCTTGGCGCGCGATACTTGCAGGGCGGTGAGCTTATTGAGCTTCATGGTTTTTGGCTTTCGCTTCTGCCGCGGGGGGGGCTGAGAATCTGTACGTCCTTGTCACCGCCGGGGCGCCATAAGGGCCTGTTTGCGGGACTGGAAGCGGGTACGAAACGGTCTTGACCTTTTTCGGTTCGATAAGTTCGGCGATGCTGAGCGGTCCGGTGGACGGTTGCAGGTCCGTTGCCGGCGTCGCAACCAAGAGCGCCGCGATCACAATGCCCGTCGCAACCAAGAGCGCGGCGAGCAGATAGCGTTGAAATAGCTGCCGCGACCGGCGGTCCATTTGGACCATTTTTTGGTCCATTTGGACCATCCAATGCGCGCCTTCCGGGATATCGCCGTCGTCTTGTTTCATTGGTCCGTCCTTTCAAAAAGTCTTACTTATCTTATGACGAAAAATCGCGGCCGTTGTCAACCACAAACGGCCGATGACGGACAATAAACTCACCGGCTTGTTGATTCCATGGGAGATTTAAGGCCGCAGGCGGACACTGGCGGCCGCCATTGCGCCGGAGAGGGTTTCCGATGCAACAATCGGATGATTCGGGAAGCGCCGGGCCAGCCGTCCAAGGAAGAACTAATCGCGCCGATCGCGGCCCAAGCTGCCGGGATCGCGGCCCCGACGGCGCGGATCGCCGACCTCGAGCGCCGGCTCGGATTGAACGGTTCGAATAGCCTCAAGTCGCCATCCTGCGACGGCTTGAAGAAGCCGGCGCGCGTGAGCCATACGAACGTTCCAGTAAGAAGCCGGGCGGGCAAAAAGGTGTCAAAGTCTGGATTTGATATGACAGCCACTGCCGCCTGAAAGTGAAACTTTTCGCCGCCGCCATCGCCAGGATGAGCCGCGCTTGCGCGAAACGTCGCCGGGCTTTGCCGAAACGCCGCGCGGTTTCGTTGCGGGCGCAAGGGGCAAACACATGGACGCGACCGTCTTTCGCATCGGCGGTGAGACGCAATGGCTGGATGTGGCGGCAACTTTTTGGAGCGGGCGAAGGGATTCGAACCCTCGACCCCAACCTTGGCAAGGTTGTGCTCTACCCCTGAG
>PEFW01000056.1 GCA_002890675.1 Candidatus Methylaffinis lahnbergensis | reverse complement strand
TCCTTCGGGATCGCCCGCCACTGACCGCCGGTCGACAAAATGTACATGAGGCCGTTCACCACCTCACGCATCACCACGGTCCGCTTGCCACCGCCGCGCTTGCCCGGTGGAATGAGCGGTTCAACCAACCCCCATTCGGAGTCGGTCAGATCGCTCGGATATCGTAACTTGCCGCGGTCGTACCGCCCGCGATTCTTCACCGTCCACATGGGTGACCCCCTTCGAATCAGGAAACCACCCTTGAATCACAAATGACTCATAAGATTCAATATCTCTTCGGACGGACACTAATAGCCGAAGTTAACTTGACGGTGCCCCACTTGCAGTTCACTGCTTCCGCACGTGTTAATAAACGGAGCCAGGACTAACTCAGTGGTACGAGGATATTTTCGGCAAGCCCGAAATCTATTGCGGGGCGGGACCATAGTGGTCGTCAACCTCAACAGGATGAGAACCGCGACCTTAGCCAACGCCTTGGGCATTGCATTGTCTACGCTGATCCTGATTGCGCCTTGGAGCTGCTCGAACTCTCTGTCTGATAGCCTGACCGACACGGCCAGCCGGATTCAAGCCAAAATAGCCCAGGTCGGCGCCAGCGCCACGAAGCTTCGCGAGTCCGGTGCGGACATCTCGCCGATCCAGGATGGAATGCAACAGGTCGACAAGCTACTCCAAAGCGGGAACATCAATGAGGCCGAGAAAATCCTCGACTCGCTCATCGCGAATCCCGGGGCCCCGGCGCCGGGCTCCGCGGGAGCGGCTGTCGCGCCCGCCGAGGGACGCGACTGCGATCCGCGACAGCCGATGACGGTGAACAGCAGCGTGACGGTGGACGAGGACTGCACTGTCGGCGGCGACTTGACCGTGACTGGCAGTGCCGTGCTGCACTTCGACTATACCGGGCGTAAGGGCGGGCGCTTGGTCGTCGGCGGCAACGTCATCGTGCAAAACCAGGCGACGCTATGGATCCAGGGCCGGCCGGACGAACGGGCAGTATTCGCGATCGACAATGAGTTCAGCAGCCAACGCACGATGACTTCGACGGATGACGCGACGATCAAGCTGGACCACGTTGAGTTTCACACACAAAAATCCGGAGGCCGCGGCAAAGGCAGCGTCTACATGAATTATAACGCCCGACGCCGATCATCCTTCGAAGTGACCGGCTCGACGCTCGTCGAGGAAGAGTCATGGCTGCTCGGCAATCTTCACGATTCCGCCAAGCTGACCGTCGCCGATACCCAGCAAGTCCCGACCGAGATCTACGTCAACGACTCGTCGTCCGCGAAAATTAGCGGAACCGGCACGCGGGCCGGTGTCTGGCTGGACGCGGGTGGCGCCAAGGGGTCATTGACGCTGCCCGACGTGAACAGACCGTTCTCGTGGCGGATCGGTGCCGGCACCGGTCTGGATGTGGGATGGTCACTGCAGGTTGATAACGCCCAACCTGGAATCGGTATCGAGGTCAAGCCCACCTCGGCGCTCACGATCACTGGTAACGGCGCGCGAGCCGCGGCGACCGGCGAACTCAAGATCTCGTACACTGTGGCCGGTTCGCGGGAAACGCTGGATGGCCTCAAGGCCGGCTTGCAGAATGGGAAGATCAGTGACCGGCTGACGCTCAAGGATGTCCAGCTCGGCCCCATCGCCTGGCAGATCTATGCCGGCGATAACGCGGATCTAACCATCAAGAATTCAACCATCAACGAAATCGGCATCTTCGGCCGGGATGCGAAAGTGCGCGTCGAACATTCGGTGTTGCAGCTCGCGGTGCTCGCCGCGCTTGCGCCCGGCAGCTCGCTCGATATTCGGGATTCCGATGTCTGGAACCAGACCATAGAGGTGGCGAACAATGCGAGAGTGTCCATCGCCGGCAGCATGATCCACGGCACGCTGTTTCATGCCCGGGATAGCGGTTCGAATATTTCCATCGCGGGCGGGTCGTTTTATGAGAATCCCGCAAGCTGCTCCCCGGCAACGATGGTGAACATCGCGACCGGTCAGCCGAAATGCAATCCGTTCAGGACGCCGGGGCTGCCGCGTACGGCGGGCGTAGGCAAGGTTGAGTGTGCGGGTACCGAGGGGTGCACGTGGGGCCGTTGATCCCAAATGCCGCTGCGCGCCCCAAGGCGCCACCACAGATCTCAACAACAGCATTGTAAATCATTCCTTTACCCCTAATACGAGATCCTGATAACTAGTAGCACCACCTCGGCCACACCATGAGCCATAATCCAGACGCGTGATCTTTAGTCCAACCTTCGGATAATTCTCCCGCAGCCAGCTCTCGTCATAAGCTATCGCGAATTCTGGCATTTCACGCAACACTACGCGGTAGTTTCCGATTGCATGCTTGAAATCGAAGGCGCTTTTTCCATCAGCGAGGGCTCGCAGCGATTCTTCCGTGAGTAAAAAATAAGTGATCAGACACCGCCCCCCTCTTCGCAATACACGGTGAACTTCAGAGAGATAATTGACTCCATCCGTGGGAGGTATGTGGGTAAAGACTGACACGAGCGTCACAAAATCGAAAATCTCGCTCTCGAAGGGAAATTTGTAGTCCACGGGGCGAACCGTCCCCTGCGGATTGTAAAACTTGTTATAAACGTCGACTTGCTGAAATCGGAAGTTTGCAAATTTGGCACTGATCTTTTTCTGACACCATTCAATGCCCGTTCGGTTAATATCCATCCCTTGGTATGTGGCCTCACTCGTCAAATAATGCGTCAATGGAATGGTTTTTCGACCGATCCCGCATCCTACGTCCAGCATCTTCTCGCTCGGTCGAAGCCCGCATATCTCCTGGTAGATCCGCAAAAACTCCTCGCCGGTTTCCTTGAACAGTTTTAAACTCCGTGGACCATCGAACATGTCCTCTACTCTGGGAACGAGAGGAGCAAATGAACCAAACAAACGTTCTTTGTCTCTATTTTCCAGATAATCGCCGATTTTTCGCCCAAACAGAGAGTATGGAAAGCGCCGCTGCAATCGCGTAGGCAGCAACTTCTTGGCCGTGTTTCTCACGTGCCGCTTGACTGAGTTCAGCAAGGCGTAGGCTCCGAACGCTCGATTTATTACTTCCCCATGCTATCCGGCACGCCTCTCGGCGGGACCGCGTCGCGATCCGCAATTAGCATGAAAGCTACGAAATTTGGTCAAGAATTCGCAAAGCGTAGAAACACCGCACCGGCGTTAATATTAACGGCAGGTTGGATCGTGATCAGAGCTCACCAGTTGGAATTCTGGACCAGTTCTGAATGTGGCTCGACAGGGATCGTGATATATGCTTTTATGGCGCTGTCTAGAGAGATCTTTTGGGCCTGTGGCGGCGTGCGGAAAGGATGTGCGATGATGAATCCGCCGTGCCGGTATCCCGCCCCTGCACGACACCCGCATTGACCACCTGCGGAGTTGGCGTCACGGAGGCTTCCGCTCGAAAACCGCGCGTGGTCGCTTGGCGACATCGTTTGTTGCGGACGCAACCCTTAAGCTCGTCGGGAGCTCTGTTGTATCATGAACTTGCTGCAACACGCTGATATGGCCGAAGATCTCACCATTCTCATTGGCAGCTTTGGTCAATTGGAACACCTCCGCCCGTGCCTCGAGTCTATCTTCAACACCGTTACTGGCGGAACCTCTTTTCGGGTGATCGTCGGCTTCAATTTCCCGGGCGAAAGCGATAGCCAGCGCGTGATCGCATGCGATTTCCCTCAGGTGGAGCAGTTACGGGCGCCGGCGAAGCTTGGTTATTGCCGCGCTTACAATCAAATGATGGCGCGGAGCACAGGGCGGTATGTCCTAGTACTGGATGACGACACGGTTCTGCGCCCCGGCACCATCGACGGCATGGTGCGCTTCATGGACGCGCATCCCGAGGTTGGGATCGCCGGATGTCGAACTGTCGGCCCGGACGGAAGCTATCAGAAGACCACCGCCTTGATGTACACCATGGGAACGGAGCTGCTGAACGTTTTGCGCTCGTCTGCTGTCTGGCGCGACGGCATCGACGAAACCGTGACCTCCTGGAAATCGGCCGGCTGGCTGAACGGCCACTTTCTGTTGGTGCGAGCACAGGTGATCAGAGCGACGGGCGGGCTCGACGAGCATTTCTACACATTCCAATCCGAGGCCGATTGGTGCCTGCGCATTCGGCGCGCGGGCTGGGAGGTCGCTTACGTTCCCGACTTCGAAATCATCCATATCTGGGGGCGCCACTCGAACGTGAAGAGCTATTGGGCTCACATCAGAGCTCATGTTAACCGTTACTACTTTATTCGCAAGCACTATGGCAATGTCGCCTTTCATGTATTTCGATTGATCATGAGTCTCGGCGCGATGCTTCGTCTGCTGAAATTCCTCGTTGTGTGGCTAGTCAATCCGAACCGCCGGCCGGAAGCCAAAGCAAAGATCCAGGCGTACCCGAAAATCCTACTACTTGGCCTCGCGGCCCGCCCTGACGAGCCGCCGGACAAACTGCGCCGCGAGAGTACCGATTTCAATTTCGTTCCCGCCAGGAATCCCGAGGTGGACACTGGGTAAGGTTCCGCTTTGCTGTCGGCGACCATTCCGATCGCTATCCGGATCTCGTTCTACAGGACTTAAAATCAGGCGTACAAATCGGCCGGGTGAAGGAGACCATCATCGGCAAGCTGATCGTGTGAGACCCATCGCCGCGCGTGGCAGAGATTGCCGGTAACCTGATCAGCGTCTATTTCGAGCAGCGGCAACAGCGCCACAAGCTAGAGGCCCAAACCGCCGCGCCCTACGGCCAACCGAAGAAACCTTTGACCCCGAGACCGACGAGATCAGTGCCCCTATTCCGACAGCCCGTCCCTGCAACATTGCAACGGACGGGGCCGTTGAAATGCCCGTCAGACAACATCAAGGCCGACTATTGCACCGCCAGCCTGGCCGGGTTTTGCTCCGGCGTTGACATCCTGTGTGTGCGTTGGTATCTCCAAATCAAACTGAACTTGCGAAACTTGGTAGAAATGATGGCGGAACGCGGCCCGGTGGTGGCTCACGCGACGGTCATGCGCTGGGTGCAGCGCTACGCACCGGAGTTCGAGGAGCGCGGCGCGCGGTTCGCCCGGTCTGTCGGCCGATCATGGCGAGTCGACGAAAAATACGTCAAAATCCGCGGCGAGTGGTGCTACCTGTACCGTGCCGGTGACCGAGCGGGCGGGACGATCGACTTCAGGCTGAGCGCGAAGGGCGCCGTCACGGCCGTAACGGCATTCTATCGCAAAGTGAACAAAAGCCAGCCGCGCGCTCAGGTCGGCTGTGCCGCCTGCCATCGCGCGGTGCGCGAGCTGAAAGCCGATGGTTCGTTACCCGCGGACACGAAGGTCCGTGCGTCGAAATACCTAAACAACCTAATTGAGCGGAGCCATCGCGCTGTGAGGCAGCGTATCACGGCGATGTTAGGATTGAAGAGTTTCGGGAATGCGAGGATCGCGGGCGCGGGCATCCCGATGCGGTCGCATTCGCGGGGAACAGTTCGAATTGGGGCCGCGCGGACGTTCAAGGGCGAGCCGCGGTGGCACAGTTGGGAACGCGGTGCGTGGTGCGTGAAGTCGCCGCCGAAGATAAAGGAGAGCGTTAGCTCGCGCCGGCTATTTGCCCCAGCGCCTTCATGATAGCGATGGGCCGATTTTGCGGTTACTTAATACTTTGCCTCCCAGACGCGAGGACCCCGCGTAACGTGTACTGTTTGGGGGTATATGCGTCGGGAATTTTGGATCGCGCAAGGAGTAATGATGATGGAATTTTACCGCGTTTGGCGGATTCTCGCCGGCAATAAATGGGTGTTGATCGGGTTGCCAATCATCGCGACTTGCGTCGGCCTTGGATTGACCTACGTGCTCCCTGAACAATACGAGTCCACCGCGTTGGTGCTTGTCCGGCCGTTCGAAGACATCAAATTCAACTCGAGCGGTGGCGACAAGAAGGAGATCCCCGACTTTCCCGTAAACCTGTCCGCACCCATCGACGCACTCAGCAAGACTTACAAAGAAGAAATAAGCAGCCCAGCGGTGGCGGTGAAGATCGTTGACACTCTTCAACTACACGTCAAGAAACCAAAGGAGTACGAGAATTCATTCGAGTTAATCGTGGACAAAGTGAAAACCTGGTTCTTAAGCACGGTCCGGACCCTTCGCAATTACTTCAAGTACGGACGAGACATTCACGCGTCCCCGTTCGAGCTAGCCGTCGAGGCAGTCGAGGCGAACCTCCTCGTTACCGCGACGAAGGATACTTACGCCTTCGGCATCGCCTATCGCTCCAGTAACCCGAAGGAGGCGGCGGCTGTTGCCAACATGGCAGCCAAGATCTTCCTCGAGGACAGTTCCGAGGCGTATCGCAGCGAATCGGCGCGCGCCCGCGAGTTCATCGAGACGCAGCTTGCCGATAGCCGCAAAGCGCTCGAGCAAGCCCGGGCCGCGATACTCGCGTACAAGAACTCGGGCGGAACGTTCGACCTGAAGTCGGAATACAACGAAATGATAAAGAGCGTATCGGACCTGGAAAGCACGCTCGCGAAGACCGAGGTGAAGCTAGCGGGGCGTCGTCTCCTGGCCGAGCGCACTCACATCAAAGAGAGCCCGGACGTGATCGCGGACCAAGGGGAGATAGCGGAGCTAAAACAACAGATCTCGACCTTGCGGGCGCAGCTAGCCGCCTACCCTGAAAAAGAGACACAAATGGACGCCTTAGTTCTCGCCGAGCGCATCGCGGAGCAGAACTATGAGTTCTTTCTCAAACGCTACGACGAGGCGCGCATAAAGGAATCTGCTACGGTCACCGAAATTCGCATCGCCTCGAGCGCGGTTCCCAGTCTGTACCCGGTCAAGCCGCTGAAGTATATGTACGCGGGACTGAGCTTCGCAATGGCTTTGGGTGTGGCGATCGGCTGGGCGCTGTTGATGGAAACGTTTGCTCCACGCGTCCGCACGGTCCGCGACCTGGATGATAAGGTCGGGGTGCCGGTGTTGGGCGCGATACCGCCGCTAAAACCTTCCTGGTGGACGGTAGGTACCTAAGCGGACTTGCGCTGATTGGCCAAGAGAGAGTTTTGATGATTCAGTGGCCGGAAGAACGAATCGCGCCATGGCCCGCGCATGTCGCAAAAATTGACGGTTTCCGGACGGTGTTAATGCGCCGTCCGAATCGCCTTGGCGCGTCGGGGTGCTCCGGACCCAGGGCTTTCTCCCCGATGGTGAGGGCGCGCTGATAGAGCGGCTCGGCTTGGGCGTATTGACCCTGGTCATCATACAGCGCCGCCAGGTTGTTGAGGCTCGTGGCCACGAGGGGGTGCTTCCGGCCCCAAGGCCTTCTCCTTGATGGCGAGGGCGCGCTGATAGAGCGGCCCGGCCTGGGCGTACTGGCCCTGAGTTCGGTAGACGAGAAGATTCATCGATTGGCCCTATAGGGATTTGATGCCGCCTACGGCGATGCCTATGGCTGGCAATCCGCCGCTATCCCTGTTCGACGCTGGGCTCTTCCTCGCGCATGGTCATTTCATTGCCGTGCCAAACGAACTCATCGGTGATCCAGGCGTCGATGTAGATGACCGGAAGCATTATGTCGCGCAACAGGAAAAGCAAGGGCATGCGCCACGAGAAATACCACTCGTTTTGCCGCGCGAGAAGCGCTTCCGGACCGTACCAGGCGGCCGCAACGCCGAGAATCGCGGCGGCTACGTTTAATTCCAGCATCCAAGCGGCATAGGCCGCCGTCAAGCAAGGCAACGCGGCTCCCGCGACGATTTCAAACGCATAAAACAGCGGAAAGGTTTTCCGCCGCATTCGCGCCCAGCGCAATTGCCGCATCCAGACATCGCGCAAGCCGCGATAGCCGAGCGGCTGTTCGAACGGACTATCGACGAGATTGACGGCGAGCCCTTGGCGGCGCACGAGCTTCGTCGAGGCGGCGTCCTCCGCGATCTCGGCGCCGAGCGCGCGAATTCCTCCCCCCGCCTCCATTATATCGCGCCGCCACAACATGCTCTTGCCCTGGGCGAAGCCCAACCCCGTGGCTTCGGCGCAATATTGCCAGCGCGCCTCAAAAGTGTTGAGAAATGCGCATTCGAGTTCGGCCCAGAGATTTCGCGGCCGCGAGCCGAGCGGCATGGAGCAGATAAGGCCGGTGCGGCGCTGCCAGCTTGCCAGAAGGCGCTGGATATAATCCCTTGGCATCAATACATTGGCATCGGCGAGAATGATCCAATCGTGGCGGGCGGCGTCCCATCCCCTCACGCAATTGTTCAGCTTCGGATTGGGACTTACTTTCTCGTCGCCGACGATCAACCGCGCGGGACGATCAGGATATTTCGCGATCAGACGCTGGACAAGCGGCAGGACCGGATCATTCGCCTTTGCTACGCAAAAAATAATCTCATAGGACGGATAATCGAGCCCGAAACTCGATTCCATGGTCTCTTCGCAGAAATTATCGAGGCCGCAAAGGGGGCGGACGACGGAGACCCCTGGCGCGGCGCGCGGCGGCGGAAGTGGTAATAGTCTTGGCCTTACCCGGATCGCCGCGATCCCGAGACTGATCAGATTGAGAAAGGTCAAGAAAAAGCAAAACCACGCCGCCGCATATTTCATCGCCATCGTCAGGCTCCTGGGCTACTAACCAATTTTTTTGCGAGAGATCGCTCTTGGCATGTACCTGGAAACGCACTGCGTGTCAGATATTTATTGCAATGCGAAAACCGGCATTCAAGCAAGTTCGGTCGTCGGCTTCGAAGAGTCACACCGAACGAGCTCACTATCGATGGTTCGACGCGCATTTTCGCGGTTCCATAAACCTCAAGGCTACTCATGCCCCATCCAATCGTCCGCTTCGCTCCATCGCCGACCGGCCGCATTCATATTGGCAACGCGCGGACGGCGTTTCTGAACTTCCTCTACGCAAAAAAACACCATGGCGAATTTATTCTTCGGTTCGATGACACGGATGTGGAACGCTCCAAGGAGGAGTTCGCCCAGGCGATCGAGGTCGATCTCGCCTGGCTTGGCATTGTGCCGGATGCGATTTTGCGCCAGTCGGGGCGAGTTGCGCTTTACCGCGCCGCCGCCAAAAGACTGCGCGAGGCTGGACGGCTTTATCCTTGCTTCGAAACCGCCGGGGAACTCGACCGCAAACGCAAGCGCCAGCAAGCGCGCGGCCTGCCCCCGCTCTACGATAGGGCAGCGCTCGCACTTTCAGGTTCGGACCGGGCACGCCTCGAAGTCGAGGGCCGAAGGCCGCACTGGCGCTTCAAACTCGACCACGAAATCGTGCGCTGGACCGATCTCGTGCGCGGCGACAGCCATGTCGATTGCGCCTCACTGTCCGACCCTGTGCTGCTCCGCGAGGATGGAACTTATCTCTACACATTGCCTTCCGTTGTCGACGACATCGAGCAGAAAATCACCCATATCATCCGAGGTGAGGACCATGTGACCAATACGGCGGTGCAAATGCAGCTTTTCGAGGTTTTGGCCGGGCCGGGCAGGCTCCCTTCTTTCGCGCATCACAACCTTTTGGCATCAACGAGCGGCGAAGCGCTCTCGAAGCGTTCCGGCGCGTTGTCGATCGGCGCAATGCGTGATTCCGGAATCGAATCGCTCGCCGTCGCGGCGGCGGCGGTTTTGACCGGATCTTCCGTGGCGCTGCGTCCGGTCGGCAGTCTTGACGAACTCGCGGCTTCGCTCGATCTCGGAGAACTCTCCCGGACGGTCGCGCGGTTTGATCCCGCCGAACTCGCCGCGCTGTCGGCGCGCACGCTGCATGGGTTAAGTTTTGACGCGGTGCGTGACAGGCTCAAAGCGTATGATATCGCCGGCCACAAGGCGAAGCCTTTTTGGCTAGCGGTACGCGGAAATCTCTCGGCCTTTCTCGATGTGGTCGACTGGTGGCGCGTCGTCGAAGGCGAGATCGCGCCGGTCGTCGAGGAGGCCGAGTTTCTGGCGGCGGCCCGCGATACCCTGCCCACTGAGCCTTGGGACGAAACCGTCTGGGCGAATTGGACGAAGGTTTTGCAGGCCGCCACCGGACGCAAGGGGCGTGCGCTGTTTCACCCCTTGCGTCTCGCCTTGACCGGCCGCGATACCGGACCCGAACTCGTGGCGCTTTTGCCTTTGATCGGCAAAACTAAAGCGGCGGCACGATTATCCGGACGCGCCGCTTGACGCCATCTGGGCCAGTGACTTCCTGGGTCAGGGCTTCCCCTTCGGCATTCGCGGAATTCTTTCCCGCCTGGTCTTCCTTGGCCGCGGAGGGTTGCGCGCCTGGCCTCGGCGGCGCCGTCTTTTCGAATTTCGGCTTTGCCAATTCCGCCGATTTTTCGGGAGTGACCACGATATCGCTCGTGCGTTCGCGGCCAAGCATCTGTTCGGCTCCCGCGAGCACCTCGGCCCAGGATTGCCCAGCCGGTTTGCAGGTGCAGGCAGGATCGAAAGTTTTCTCGAATCTCAGGGCGTTGGGCAAATCGGAATAGGGCGTGTCGCCGTCGAGCGAGACGGCGGTATTGATGTCCTGGTTCGGGGAACGTGTATAGACGCTGACCGCGGTATTCGGGCAGAGCGCCTGGCAAAGGCCGGTCAGCTGGTCCGGTTCGCTTTGCCGCACAGATTGGTTGAGCGGGAAAAAACCGCCGTCGCAGTCGCGCACGCACACCGCCTGCGAACCGCCGTGTGGAGTGAGGCCTTCACCGGGCAGAGGGCGGACGTCTTCGATCCGGGGCGGATTTGGATTGGGTGCAAAGATGCCGAAAAGCGTTTCGAAAAAACCCCGCTGGGGCGGTTGGCCGGCAGCCTGGACTTGGCCCCGGCAATGGGCATTGTAGCTCGCGGTCAGTTGCTGCCTCACCGCTGCATTGCCGGCGGGATCCCTGCCGCCTTGGTATTGGGCAAGCTTCGCCTGCATTTGTTGAATTTGCGCGTTAAGGCCCGGGCATTGCGGCGGCGCAGTATCGAACAAAAAGAATTGGCTCCGGTCGCAGCCGAGCCCACGCGCGTATCGGACCGTGCGATCGAGTTCGGCGCGCTGTTTTTGCGCGGCGCCGCCATGGTTCGAATACGTCTGGCTGCCTTCGCCGAGCGCGGCGATCCGCGCCGCAAGTTCTCCGCAACCGAGCGGTTGGGAAGAGGCAGGACCCAGGGCGAGGACGAAGGTCACGCCGGCCACGGTTATCCTCAAGCAGGCGCCAAAACGCGTGAATGATTCTCTAAAGGCGCGGCCGCAATTCATGCAGGTCTCTTGAGCGCTTGGGTGTCACTTGCCAGCGAGGATTTGCATGGAAGGATTAGATTGGTCTTCTTTCGTGGCCTTACCGTGGCCACATCGTGCGGCCTCCCGACGAACACCCGCGAAAACGGAAGTTACGAATCTCGATTGCTAGGTGGCGAATGATGTCATTAGGCACTTCATAATCGGACATAGACGCAGGCGGGCATGCTCGCCGCGCTTCGAAAATAAAGCGGTGCGCTGATCAGGGCCGATCGAACTCGGCCGGAGTCATTGTCCGGCAAAGTGGTTTGAGGGAATCGTGATTATCCTCTGAGGCGAGCTAGTTGACGCGGTCGCCGCAGGTGACGTGGAAGGAGCCGGGCTCCATGCTGGATCGCGACGCCTCGTCCATCGTGGCGGCCGTCTCATCCGCCGGTCCAAAGCCGTTCGAACCGGCAAATCCATGCGCCTTGCACCAGGCATCCGCCACGACGAGCCCGCACTGCGAACCCGCCTTGAGACATTCCTCGAAACCATAGCCGTCATTCGGCGGAATGATCAATGTCCGGCTTTCGTCCACTCCCGCGGAAATATTGAGGGCAAGGGCAGCCAAAATTCCGCCGAGGACGAAAAGCACAAGGCGAAACAGCTTGCCGCTCCCGCGAGCGGCGGCCGCTAACTTGGCGGCCGGTAGGGTTGCAATCGACATGGAAATCTCAAGAATTGGCGAGAACCGGGAGGATATGGAGGATATATAGCGGAAGCGCTTGAAAATTCCATTAATGCGCCGGCGGGAACGGCACCCAAGCAGCAAGCTTGACCAATAGAGCATTCCGCGCGCATAGTCACCAGATGACGCGTTTGACCGGCGCTTGCCGGACCCACATTACGATCACTATTTGTAACGCCTAGCCTTGCCCCTGGCTGGAGTCGTCGCGTCCTCATGAAAGAGTTCGAGTTTGATGCCCCAGGCCAGAGCAGGCACAAGGGGAACGTATGCCGTTACGGCTCTACAACACGCTGACCCGCCAAAAGGTTCCTTTCAAGCCGCTCGATCCTTTGAGTGTGCGCCTCTATGCCTGCGGCCCGACAGTTTACGACCATTTGCACATTGGCAACGGGCGCATGCTGATCGTCTTTGACGTGCTCTTCCGCCTGCTGCGACACGTCTACGGGGAGGCCCACGTCAAATATGTGCGCAACATTACCGACGTCGACGACAAGATCAACGCTCGCGCGGCGGAGCGCGGGGTCGATATCCGCGTGCTGACGGACGAAATGACGCATGTTTTTCAGGAGGACGCCACGGCGCTCGGCTGCTTGCCGCCAACCGCCGAGCCCCGCGCGACGGACCATATCGCCGAGATGATCGCACTCATCGAAAGGCTTATCGCCAAGGGCCACGCCTATGTGGCGGAAAATCACGTGCTGTTCGATGTGCCCTCGATGCCGGCCTATGGCAAGCTCTCGAAGCGTCCGCTCGACGAAATGATCGCGGGCGCGCGGGTCGAGGTCGCGCCTTATAAGCGCGGGCCGATGGATTTTGTCCTGTGGAAGCCTTCGATTCCCGGTGAACCCGGCTGGGAGAGCCCTTGGGGGCATGGCCGTCCCGGCTGGCACATCGAATGCTCGGCGATGAGCTGGAAACATCTCGGCGAGACCTTCGACATTCACGGCGGCGGAATCGACCTCCTGTTCCCGCATCATGAAAACGAAATGGCACAAAGCTGCTCCGCCTTCGGGCATGACATTATGGCCAAGGTCTGGATGCACAATGGATTCTTGCAGGTCGAGGGCGAGAAAATGTCCAAGAGCCTGGGGAATTTCGTGACCATCCGGGAACTGCTCACAACCGATAAATTTGGTGGAAGGAGTTGGACTGGCGAAGTGCTGCGGCTTGCGATTTTGAGAACGCATTACCGCCAGCCGATAGATTTCACGGTGAAGGCGCTGGAGGAGGCGGAAGAGACGTACGAAAAATGGTTTGATGCAATCTCGTCTGCCGCCCATTTACTCACTACCCTGGGCATGGATGACAACGCGCAGGTTCCAGACTCGGTCCTTCAGCCGTTGCAGGACGATCTCAATACTCCTGCTGTCATAGCCGTTCTTCACGAACTGCACGCTAAAGCACGTGCCAACTATCGTGCTGCCTCACAGCTAAATGCGTCGCTTGAAATACTTGGGATCCACATTCCGGATAAAGATTTTCTTAAGGGGTATTTCCGCGCGGCGCCGTGGCCAGACGATCAATCGGATGGCCTCAACAACGACGTTGCCTACCTTGCCTACATGGATGATATTGAGCGGCTTCGAACGGCACGAAATGCCGCGCGTGCAGCAAAAAACTGGGCGGAGGCGGATCGTATCCGTGACGAACTCGCTGCGATGGGCATCGCTGTTAAGGACAACAAAGACGGAACAACGACCTTGGAGAGGAAACGATGAGCGTCAGCGCCTTTCCAAAACCCTCGTTGCGGCCTTACCTCGCCACCGATTTCCCGCTGCTGAGCGAAATCCGTTTTGCCGCCATCGAGGAATTGACGGTGGACGACTATGACGAGGCGCAGCGGCGCGCCTGGGCCGCGGCCGTCGATGACGACGCGGCGTTTGCGCGGAGTCTCGAAAAAGGCTTGACGATCGTCGCGCTGATCGGCGGCGGCCCGGTTGGTTTTATCTCAGTTCAGGACGGCGGCTTAATCGACCAACTTTATGTCCATCCATCTGTCGCCCGCACGGGCGTCGCGAGCGCTCTCGTTGACGCGATCGAAAAACTCGCCGCCGCGCGCGGCACGGCAATGCTCACGACCGATGCCAGCGACACCGCGAAACCCTTGTTCGAGGCGCGTGGGTATGAAGCGATGCACCGCAACACGATCGAAATCGATGGCGAATATCTGGGCAACACGCGCATGACAAAAGCGCTGCCGCCGAGAGCCGCGGCGGACGGGCGGCCATGACCCGCGAAAAACTTACTCTTTATGACACGACCTTGCGCGACGGCGCGCAAATGGCGGGCGTTGATTTCTCGCTCGCCGACAAACGCCATATCGCGGCGCTGCTCGACGGTCTCGGCCTCGATTATATCGAGGGCGGCTATCCCGGCGCCAATCCGCTTGATACGGAATTTTTCGCGCAACGCCCCAAGCTGAAAAGCGCCCGTTTCGCGGCGTTCGGCATGACCAAAAGGGCAGGGCGCTCCGCCGCCAACGATACGGGCCTTGCAAGCCTTCTAAACGCAGATGCCGATGTCATCACCTTCGTGGCCAAGGCCTGGGATTTCCATGTTCAATTGGTGCTCGGCTGCACGCTTGAGGAGAACCTCGAAAACATCCGTCAGTCGATCGAGGCGGCGCGTTCAAAAAGCCGCGAGGCGATTCTCGACTGCGAGCATTTTTTCGACGGTTTTAAGGCCAACCGCGCCTATGCGCTGTCCTGCGCGGCGGCGGCTTATGCGGCCGGAGCCCGCTATGTCGTGCTTTGCGACACCAACGGCGGCACGCTCCCGCATGAAATCGCAAGGATTGTCGAGGAGGTTGCCGCGCAAGTGCCCGGCTCGCAACTCGGCATTCATGCGCACGACGACACCGGCAACGCGGTCGCCAATTCGCTTGCCGCCGTTCGCGCCGGGGCGCGGCACATTCAAGGCGCGCTGAACGGGCTTGGCGAGCGCTGCGGCAATGCCAATCTCGTCTCGCTGATCCCAACCCTTCTATTGAAGCGCGATTTCGCGGAAAAATTCGAAATCGGCGTAACGCCGGAACAGCTCGCTACGCTCGCCAAGGTCAGTCACACCCTCGACGAATTGCTCAATCGCGCGCCCAACCGGCACGCGCCCTATGTCGGCGCCTCGGCGTTCGCGACGAAAGCTGGAATCCACGCCTCGGCGGTGATGAAGGAGCCAAAAACCTACGAGCATATCGTGCCAGAGGCGGTTGGCAACAAGCGCCGGCTTTTGGTGTCGGACCAGGCGGGGAAATCGAACATCCTTACCGAACTGGAGCGAATCGGGGTGCGTCTCGACAAAGAGGATTCCCGGCTCGCGCGCGTTCTCGACGAGGTCAAGCAAAAGGAATCGCTTGGCTACGCCTATGAGGGCGCGGATGCCTCGTTCGAGCTTCTGGCCCGCCGGATTCTCGGCCAAGTGCCGGAATATTTCGAGGTCGAACGCTTCCGCGTCGATGTCGAGCGCCGCCACAATGCGCAAGGCGAGCTCGTCTCGGTGGCGGAGGCGGTCGTCAAGGTCAACATCGACGGCGAAACCCTGATCTCGGCGGCCGAAGGCGAAGGTCCGGTCAACGCGCTCGATCTCGCGCTGCGAAAAGATCTCGGCAAATATCAGCGCTTTATCGAAGACCTCGAACTCATCGATTTTCGTGTCCGCATCTTTCAAGGCGGCACCGACGCGGTGACCCGGGTCTTGATCGAGTTTCGCGACGGCTCCGGGGAGAACTGGTCGACGGTCGGCGTCTCCGCCAATATCATCGACGCCTCGTTTCAGGCGCTGACCGACGCGATCACCTACAAGCTTCTAAAATCCGGCGCGCGATAGCGGGCGGCTGTTCCAAAAAGTTAGCAAGTGTAGTGAGTTTACACTCCCAAGAGAGCGATGAATAGTTCGGCGTCGCATGAGGTCACATTCCGTCCCGTTGAGGAGGAGGACTTTCCGATTCTCGCAGCCTGGCTCGCGGAACCGCATGTCCGCAGGTTCTATCAGAAAACTCCGGTCACGCTGGAGGAAATCGCTCAAGAGTACGGACCGTCCGTCCGAAGGGAGGAGCCATCCGTTTGCCATCTGGCGAGCATCGCGGGCACGCCGTTCGCCTACCTGCAGTGCTACCGCAATGCCGACTATCGGGAGTGGATGGACATGATCGGCGTCGATGGCGGGATAAGCGTGGACCTGTTTATTGGCGATTCGACATACCTCCGCAAAGGGTTAGGGCGCGCGTCGCTGAGCTTGTATCTGCAGCAGGTCGCTTTTCCATATTACAGCGGGGAAACGCGCGCCTATATCGCCCACGAGCAGCGTAACACGGCGGCGCTCTGCTGTTCTCGAGCGGTTGGATTCCGCCCTCTGCGCGCGTTCCTGGAAGATGGCTGCGAGATGTTGCTGCTCGCGACGGATCGAAATTCGCTATTGCAGCATCGCCCTATGGCCGGGCGCGAAGTAAATGAAGTAAATATGCTCTAATCCTGGTTCGTATATTGCAGGATGAACCCGTGCGGAAGGCCTCTAGGAGGAGCGGGAAAAGGCGCCGCGTGTCGAACCGCCGCCATCCACGCGGTATCCAGAGCTGGTTGTCCGCTCGCGCGATAGACCGCCTGATGGGTCAGATTTCCCATTTCATCGACAAAGAGGCCGATTTGTCCGACGCTTTTCAAATGCTGCGCGCGCACTTCTGACGGAAGATGCAATTGGCGGCTTATCAATCCCATCAGCAATGACTCATAGCTCGCCTTTTCGGTTCCGCCACTGATCGGCGCGGATTTGGCTGCGGCCCCAATGGAATAATGTGGCGCGGGAGACAAAGCGGCGAGCTGTTGCGCAACCGTCATCTTTTTGCCCTGGGCGGGGGGGCTCTTGCTGTCTTGTGGCGCCTGCTTTTCTTGCGGTTTGGCTGGCGGCTCCGGCTGCGCCTTGTCGAGCGCCTCGGCATCCGGCGTGTCGTCGGCGAGCTTTTGCGGCTCCGCTGGGGGAGACGGCTTTGCCGCTTTCTCGTTTGACGAAGTCGCGGCCTTTTCCTGCTCGGGCTTTTCTATTGGAGGCTGCGGCGCCGCGAGCTTGGGCGGTGGCGCCACGCGAGGCGCTTTGGTTTCCTTGTCAAGTTCTCCCTTGTGGGTTTGAACCGCATTGCCCGATACCGGCGCATCGTGTGCGACTTCGACGTCGTCAAGTTGCGCCTTTTCCGGCGGCGGCTTCTCCTTCACCACGGGCGGGGTCACGAGATCGGGCGGGGGAGGGAGAGGCTTTGCAATTGGTTCAGTTCTCTGCTCGGGTGGGAACTCGGCGACGATCTCCACCGGAATTTCTTCGGCGCGGGTGGACTCGCGGGCGATGGAGAAATCCTCGAATAGCAGGACAGCCAACATCAATGTGTGGGCAGCCAAACACGCCGCAAGAATTAGGGCGGATTGGGTGCGTGCGCGGCGTTCCTGCGGCACGATCAGACGATGCGACGGATCCGCCTTGAAGGCGGCATCGACAGGTTCGCGATCGAGCGTCACCTTGCCCTCGACAACAAGGGCCCATGGCCCTTTATCGTTTGCGTTTGCGCCAGCTTCAATGCCCAAAACAAGCCTTCATAAACGCGGATCGACGGTCTCCTTGCGCGTGCCGAGAAGCGTGGCCTTTGCCGCGGCGGTTTCGATCATCGGCAAAATATCCTCGATCTTTTCGGCAACAAGATAGCGGACCTCGAAGGGAGATTGAATAAAACGCAACTCGCGCATATGGGCGAAGAGACGCAGCAGCGGCTGCCAAAAGCCGGCGATGTCAGCGAGCACCACGGGTTTAGTGTGACGCTCAAGCTGGCCCCAGGTCAATTGCTCGGTCAGCTCCTCCAAGGTTCCGATGCCGCCAGGAAGCGCGACAAAAGCGTCGGCGCGCTCGAACATCAAACGCTTGCGCTCGGGCAAGCTGTCGACGACAACGCATTCCTGGAGCCCCGGCATGGGCCCTTCTCTGCCCACCAAGAAATTAGGGATGATCCCGGTGACCCGGCCGCCGCTGGCGAGAACCGATCCGGCGATCGCCCCCATCAGGCCGTGGGCGCCGCCGCCATAAACGAGGCCGATCGAAGCCTTCGCCATGGCTTGGCCAAGCTGTCGCGCGGCCGCTTCATAGACGACGTCGGCACCTTGGGCGGAGCCACAATAGACACAAATGTTGCGGACGAGGTGCGAGCCGGCCTCGACGACGATGGGCTTCGATGCCATGGTCTGCTTGTCGCGCGCCGCCCAAAGTCGGTCAAGTGGGGCCTAAAACCGGAGGCGGCGCGGGGTGTATTCCCGTCGCGCCGCCGCAAGTGGAAATCATTTAGCGGATCATGATAATGCGAGATCAAAAAGCCTAGAGGATGATCCGATCCGCAAGATCTCCATCGAGGCATTGCTGTCTTCGGGTCCATTATGAGTCTTCGCCGGCAAGCGAGCCACATGTCGCGTCCTTACTTTTTCAATGCCTCCGCGCCGCAAGCCAAGGCTCAAGCAAAGCTCGCCCCAGGCTCGGCGCTCCGAAAACTCTGGCCCTACATCTGGCCGTCCGGGCGGCGCGATTTGATGCTGCGGATTTATGCTTCCCTGGCTGTGCTGCTGACCGCGAAAATTGTCACGATCGCGGTTCCCTATTCCTTCAAATGGGCCACGGACGCCTTGAGTGATCCGGCGCGGGCGTCCCTTTCCGCCGTGATCGCGAGTCCGCTGGCTTTCACGCTTCTTTACGGCGGTCTGCGCATTTTGATGGCGCTCCTCAGCCAGGCCCGCGATGCGATCTTCGCCGATGTCGCGATGCACGCCGTGCGCCGTCTCGCGCGCGATGTATTTTCGCATTTGCATCTGCTGTCGCTGCGCTTTCACCTCGAACGCAAGACCGGCGGTCTCACAAGGATCCTAGAACGCGGCCGCAATTCAATCGAGACGATCGTTCGCACGACGATGCTGACGGCGGTTCCGACGATTGTCGAATTCGTTCTGATCCTGGCGGTTTTTCTCTATCAATTCGATTGGCGTTTTGCCGCCGTGGTGACTTTGATGATCCTCGCCTACATGGGCTTCACCGCCGCCGCGACCAATTGGCGGATCGCGATCCGGCGGGCGATGAACGAGAGCGATACCGACGCAAATACCAAGGCGATCGACAGCCTGCTCAACTTTGAGACAGTGAAATATTTCAATGCCGAGGAGCGCGAGAAGCAGCGCTACGACAAATCCATCGCCCGCTATGAACGCATGAGCATAAAGACCTTCACGTCGCTTGCCTGGCTCAACGCAGGGCAGGCGGTCGTTTTTACTTTAGGATTGACGGCCGCGATGGCGATGAGCATCGAAGGTATCAAGAGCGGCGCCAATACGGTCGGCGATTTCGTCCTCATCAACGCGATGATGATTCAGCTCTATCAACCGTTGAACTTCATGGGCGTCGTCTATCGCGAGATCAAGCAATCGGCGATCGACATCGAGATGATGTTTGCCATTCTCGGCCAGCTTCCCGAGGTCGAGGACCGCTCGGGCGCGAAGCCTCTTGCCGTGACAAACGGCAGGCTTTCGTTCGAGCATGTGTCTTTTAATTACGACCCGCGCCGGGCAATTCTGAAGGACGTGAGTTTCGAGGTGCCGGCCGGAAAAACCGTGGCGATTGTCGGTCCCTCGGGGGCCGGCAAATCCACGCTTTCGCGGCTGATTTTCCGTTTCTACGAACCCTCGGCCGGGCGGATTGCCATCGACGGTCAGGATATTTCGATGGTGACCCAAACCTCGCTGCGCGCGGCGATCGGGATGGTTCCGCAAGACACCGTACTGTTTAACGACACGATTGCCTATAATATCCGTTACGGCCGGTTTGAGTCGAGCGACGCCGAAGTCCGCGAGGCGGCGCGCTTGGCGCGGATCGACCAGTTCATCGAACAAATTCCGGGCGGTTACGAGGCGCAGGTCGGCGAACGCGGACTGAAACTCTCGGGCGGCGAAAAGCAGCGCGTCGCGATCGCCCGGACCATTCTGAAGGCGCCGCCGATCCTTGTCCTCGACGAGGCGACCTCGGCGCTCGACTCCTTCACCGAAGGCGAAATTCAGGACGCGCTCGATCTTGTCGCCAAGGGCCGGACGACCCTCGTGATCGCGCATAGGCTCTCGACAATCGTCAATGCCGACGAGATCATCGTGCTCGATAAGGGCAGCATCGTGGAGCGGGGCGCGCATGTCGCGCTATTGGCGCGAAATGGGTTCTACGCGGCGCTGTGGAATCGCCAGAACGAGGTGAGGCAAGCCGAGGAAACCTTGCGCCGCGCGGCAATCGAGGAAGGAGGCAGGCTCAGCATCAAGATCGAGCCGGAGAGATCGCCAGAGGAAGGCGGCGAGCCGGAGGAGGAGGCTTTGCTGGACAAGGACCAGCTCATGCCCAGTCTTTGAGGGCGCATGAGCTCATGCCCCGGGAAATCCGCCAGCCCCTCAGTACGAAACAACCGCCAGTGAATGGTCCGTGCTTGCCAACGCTCCCATTCCTTGCCGAGCGCATCGGCGCGAAGGTCGTCATATGTGGACGGCCCTCCATGGCAAGCACTTTTTTGGCGCTTCGAACGATTTGGTCGGCTGCGGTCATATGTCCGGCCTCTGTCGGTGCGGAACAGATGTCCGCGGGCCCTGATGAAGTCCGACGACCGGGATCCCTATCAGCCACGCGAGCTTTTCGCTGATGACAACCGGCGGGTTGTTCCTGGTCTTCGGTGGCGACCGTGTCGTTCATCACGTCTCGTTGCGCTTG